>NZ_JAAGMD010000394.1 GCF_010548465.1 Streptomyces sp. SID14436
CGCCAGGTCGAGCGGAAGCCGAGCGTAAGCGTCGATCCCGCCCTGGGCTTGACCCGGCACACCGAAGAGCTTGGCGTACTGGACGGGCCGGACGGTGTGCAGCAGCCTGAGGAACAGACGCTCTGCGTCGGGCCACTCCAGGTCGCCGACGGGCAGCACCTGCGCCCTGGTGTCGATGGGCGGCGCCGGCAGTGGACCTTCGGGAGCAGACCACAAGAGCGCCTGGGTATGGTCTGCGCCGCCGGCCTCATGGGTCGCCATCATCGTCCAATTCCCTTGCTGCCCGTGTCCGCTCCTGTAGCCAGACTAAAGAACCTGCAGACCTGGTGCGCGCCGCTCAGACAATGCTTCACCGCGAGCACGACCGTATGGGGGGTCTCCCGACGGTGTGCCGGGGCCCCTGCGCCATCAGCGCCGGCGCTTATGGCAGGAGGCCGATCAGACAGCCCGGCGCCGCTGCCACCGAGCCTGTCTGTTCGCACGGTCGTCTCTCACGTGGCTGGGGGGGAGCAGGCTCCCGTTTTCATGCGGTGTGTCGTTGAGCAGGTCGCGGTGCGGAATCGACCCACTCGGGCAGATCCACCCGGGCTTCGTCGTCGAGCACTGCGTGCCGCAAACCGTCGCGCACCTCGGACAGGGCCCCGGGGGTGAGCCGCTTTCCCGCCCGCTCCCGCACGGCGGTCAGGGTGGCGCGGTACCAGTGCGGCTGCGCCTGGGCCGGCTCGTCCGGGATCATGGCCGAGGGCAGGTCCAGAAACCGCTGGGCGATCCAGATCAGGTCGCCCTGGGTGAGCATCTGGGCCACTGCCTGCCCGTCGAAGACATCCAGGGCCACCTGGTAGGAGTCCCGCGCATGTCCTTGCAGCCGATGGCGCATCGCCACCGGGATTTCGTACGCAGCAAAGAAGGCAACCCTGGCGACTCCTCCGCCGGCCTCTCTCCCAGCGGCTCCCCACCCTCCCCCAAGCAAGATCAACTTCCCGCCTTAGGAGCCCAATCCCAAGCCATTATCCGTACAGTTGAGACACACCCGTCACCATGAAATGCAACATCTCAACTGTGCTCATAGAAAATGAGGTTGGGCCGTATGTGTGGCTGACCCGCCCTGATGGGATGTATGGGATCCCGAGGCCCCTCCACGACAAGCCTGTGATCTGGGATGCCGCATCCCTACCAAGAATGTCTCAACCGCACGAATAACCGACATCCGCCCTGCTCCACTTCAGCACTCCCCGGGACGCGGCGACGATCGCGGCGTTCCTGCGCACCCGCGTGTACCGGCCGGAGAGCTTGGTGTGGCTGGAGGGCTACCAGGCCCTCATCCGCTGGCGCGCCGAGAACGAGATCACCGGCCTGTACGCCGTCCCATACGACACCGAGACGACAGTGGGCGTCACCAAGGACTTCCCGCTGGGCAGGTGGGTGCACCAGCAGCGCAAGGCACTGCGGGCGGGTGAGCTGGAGCCGCGCCGCAAGGAGCTGCTCGACTTGCCGGAGGCCGGAATGGTGTGGGAGCCCGGCGAGGAAGCCTGGGAGAGCAAGCTCGCCGCGCTGCGCTCCTACCACCGGGCCACGGGGCACCTCGCCCCGCGTCAGGACGCGGTCTGGGACAATCCGGCCGGCAACGGGCCTGTGCCGGTCGGGCAGCACATGGCCAACCTCCGGCGCAAAGGCCAGAAGAACGGCCTGGGCAAGGACCCGAAGCGGGCGGAGCAGCGTGCGGCGCAGCTCACCGCGATCGACCCCGACTGGGACTGTCCGTGGCCCCTGGACTGGCAACGCCACTTCCGCGTCCTCGCCGACCTCGTCGACGCCGACGGCCACCTGCCCGACATCGCACCCGGCGTACTCATGGACGGCGACGACATCGGCCGGTGGCTCCAGCGGCAGAAACAGCCGGCCACTTGGGCGCAGCTGTCGAACGAGCAGCAGGAGCGGCTGTCCAGGCTAGGCATCAAGCCGCTTCAGGCGCCGTCGCCGGCCCAGGCGGCGGGGCGTGCGGCGAAGGGTCCGAGCAAGGCGCAGCAGGCATTCCAGCGCGGCCTTGCGGCCCTCGCACAGTGGGTCGAGCGAGAAGGCGCCCACCGGCCCGTGCCGAGGGGGCACAGGGAACAGATCACGGTCGACGGCGAGACGGAGCCAGTGGTCGTCAAGCTGGGCGTGTGGGTATCGAACACCCGCGCGAGGTGCGACAAGCTCACTGGGGAGCAACGCGCCGCACTGCGGGAACTGGGCATGCAGTGGGCGTGAGCACGTCTGCTGGCCATCGGAATGCGGTCCTGGCCATGTCCTGTCAGGGGTTGGGGCCCGCGTCTCCTCAGCCGGGGGCCGAGGCTCCTCCCTCAACCCACGAGCAATCCTCGATTCTGGCAGAGTGAACCACGTGCCCGACTATGACCTGACACGCCTTGGAACTCGCGCCTTTGAGCAGCTCGTGGTTGCTCTGGCTCGTCGAGACATCGGACCGGGGGTGCAGGTTTTCGGTGACGGACGCGACGGCGGCCGTGAGGCAACGTTCGAAGGCACGATCAACTGGTCCAGCACATCGGCCGGGGGCGCGGACCGCTTGGACTGCTGGTCGGGGTACACCGTCCTGCAGGCCAAATTCCATGTGAAGCCCGGGCAGACCCCACACGACAACGCTCTGTGGTTGCAGGCGCAGATCAAGAACGAGATCGACGGTTGGATCAGAGCTGCGCAAGCGAGCACCCGCTCTCGTCTTCCCGATTATTTGATCTTTGTCACCAACGTCGACCTGTCCGCTGTTGCCAAGGTTGGCGGGATTGACAAAGTGAACCAGGCCGTGAGGAAACGGCTGACTGAGATGGAGACCACCCGTAGCGGCCTGCGGGTCAAAGACTTTGCGATCTGGCATGGGGACCAGATCCGCTCGATGCTGGATGCCAACCAGGAAGTTCGCTACGCCTTTCCCGCTCTTCTGACGGCCGGTGACGTTCTGGCGAAACTGGCCCCCGACTGGGTCAGCCTGGGGACCTTCGATGCACAGGACCCGTTGCGCGAGCAGCTCCTTCATGCGATCAAGGACGACCGCTGGATCCGGCTGAGTCAGTCAGGCGGTCCGGGTGAGGCGAAGCTCTGGCTCGACGACATCGCGATTGACCTGCCCGCAACTCTCGGCAGTCCCGACGGCGACCTGACCGTCCGAGCCGTTCAGCGTGTGCTGGAGCTTGGCGACATGGTGTTGCGTCAGCGCCAACCAGACCGCATCAAGCGATCCAACGTTGTGCTCGTCGGCGGCCCGGGACAGGGCAAGTCCACCCTCAGCCAACTCATCGCGCAGGCCTACCGGGTGGCACTACTCACGGGCGCCAGTCCGGGGCCTTCAGTCCAGGAAGTCATCGACGGCACACGCTCGGCTCTCGCCCGACTCGGACTGTCAGTCCCCAGCAACCGTCGCTGGCCGACACGTATCGACCTCGCCAAGTATGCCGAGGAGCTGGCCAGCGGCGCCGAGGTTTCCCTGCTGCGATGGATCTCCACACGGCTGTCCGAACGCACCGACCGGAATATCTCTCCCAGCGCGCTCCGTGGGTGGCTCCGAGCATGGCCGTGGGCTCTGATCCTCGATGGCCTTGATGAAGTTCCCTCGGTTGACGCTCGCCGTCTCATCTACAGCAAGATCGACGACCTGCTCACCAGTGCCGAGGACCTCGACGCCGATCTCCTCATCGTGGTCACCACCCGCCCCACCGGCTACGACGAGCGCTTCCCCGCAGACCGCTTCGAACACCTGCAGTTGCAGCGACTCCCTGCCGGTGAGGCAGCAGCCTTCGCTCAGCAGATCACCGACAAGCGTTTCACCGACGATGACGAGATGCGGATCAAGGTGGCCGCACGCATGCGAGACGCTGCTCGTGACCCGGTGACGATCCGCCTGATGGAGACACCGCTACAGGTGACGATCATGTCGTTCATCGTGGAAAAATTCCCCACGCTGCCCCCTGACCGGTTCACGCTGTTCGACATGTACTACCGGACGATGTTCGATCGGGAAGTCGCCAAAGACATCCCCATCGCACGGTTCCTTTCCCAGCACCGCACCCAAATCGACCGTCTCCACGAGCACGTCGGTCTCATCCTCCAAGCCGCCTCCGAAACCGCGGACGGAGCCGAAGCAACGATCAGCCCTCATGGTCTCCACGACATTGCCCTGCAGCGCCTGTTGGACCGCGGATTCACACCCGCCGACGCTGAAACCCATGCCGGAGCCCTAGTCGAAGCCGCCACCCACCGGCTCGTCCTACTTGGTCCCCGGGACAACGGAGTCGGCTTCGACATCCGCACCCTCCAAGAGCTGATGGCCGCGCGCGCCATCGCCGAAGGCGATGACGCTGTCGTGATGTCCCGGCTACGACTGATCGCCCACCACCCCCACTGGCGCAACACCTGGCTGCTCGCCGCTGGCGAGCTCCTCCTACGTTCCGAACGCTTCGAAAAGAGAATCCTCGACCTACTCAAACAACTCGACTCCGATCCCCACCGGCTGAACGCCCGCTACCCCGCCGCGCCAGCACTCGCCGCGGATGTCCTCGATGACAACCTCGCCGCTAAACGGCCCCGCTTCGAACGAGGTCTCATCGAACGGCTGCTCAGCGTCCTGGACCGCCCACCGGTCGTTGACGTACCGCGCCTCGCCACAACACTCCTGCGCATCGCCAGCACAGACACCTACCGTCGGCTCGTCTACGACCGCATCAGCTCCGCTGCGTCAGCCGGAGCCGCACGCCGAGCCGCTGCCGCCCTTGTGCTGGAAGAGATGGCCATGGAGGTTCCCTCTCACGACGCACGGCTCACCAGCATGCTCAATGCCTACCGCGCGCTGGCGATTCCTGAGACTGAGGTGCAGGCGATAGGTGCCTGGCAGGGTATGTCAACACGCAGCATTCCCCTTGAGGGCGCCGATGGTACGGAAGCCCATTTCCGTGTGCTGGGTCACGTCACTCTCTTCTATGGTCCAGACCCGAAGACCGTCTCGTTGCCTGCCTACCTCGAGGAACTCGTGGAACCTGTCGGCCTCAGCGACAAGGATCTACAAGTCCTACGAAGCGGCCTCGCGACGCTGTCGGACTCTCGCTACTGTCTCTCCGGCCCTCCGCCTGGAACCGCCATTCCTGTCGTCCTACACAGCGGACCGGCGGAACCTCTTGTGCAGGCCCTTCAGAACGAGGATGTCGCAGCCTCACTCGACCTCGCCCTCAGCGCTTTGCCATCCACGCACTGGACTATCGAAGCCATGCTCGGTGCCACCTTCAAACCCAGCCAGAACCGGCAACCTGTCGGACCCACACTCCTGCTCGCCATCGCCGAGGACCACACCACAGACAACTACTACGCCGACTGATCCGCCTTTCAAGGCAGTAGCGACAGCGCGTCATCAACCCGGTACTTCAACGGCCCCGGTCGCCGTGGTCCTGAAGCTAGGCATGCAGTCTTCGAGTCCCTTTCTCCACTCGGGCAGCCCCGCATCTGGTGCGGAGTCCGAGCAAGGCGCAGCAGGCCGGCCCGGGGGTCGGGACACCCCATCCCGGCTCCCGTAGCCGACGTCGGCCGGTGCTGTCCCGAAGACGCTGGAACTGGCGGGCGAGGGCGAGCGGTGTGGGAGGACTGAAGTCACGGGCTGCAGGATGCCGGCCTGTCGACTGGCCGCATGGGGAGGCGCACGTGGGGCATATCGAGCAAGGGCTGGGGCAGGCGCTGCGCACCCGGCCCGTTCCCTTGAGCACCGAGGCTCGCCTGCGGTTTCTGCTGGCAACGCATCGGTATTCCACCCAGAAGGTGGCCGCGGTCCTTGGGGTGTCGCAGCGCACCGTGCAGAGGTGGGTGACAAAGAAGCCCGGAGCGCGTCGCCCGCCAGGCCCGCTGCATCTGCGGGCGATTGAGGAAGCAGTCCTGGCTCGGTGGCAGCCTCGAATACGAGCTCGCCGGCGCGCCCAGGCCGAAGCGGAGGGCTTCGTCTTCCACACCAGGGCGCGATTCGGGTTCGCTGCTGCGGCCGGTTCCTCGGACGACCCGCGGGTGCGGTGGATCACCCAGTACCTGCCGGGAGAGGTAGCCCGGGAGTTGTTCGCCGCCCGGGACGCCGGCGCGGGTGAGCAGCAGCAGATGGTGATCCTCGCCCGCGCGCTGGGGCATGCCTACTTCCGCGATGGGGGTCGCCGCGCCCACGGCCTGCACATCGCCTTCAGCGACCTCGAGTTCGCCGACTTCTCGATCGGATGAGCGTGCCCTGTTCGGACGCGTCAGGGGCCTTCAGCGCCGCGAGTGCCTGGTGCGTACGGCCAGCATCGCTTCGTACCTGTTGGCTTCCTGCCGCTCGCGCCAGTCCCACTCCACACGGCCGGCCGGGCCTTGGCGGCGGGCCACAGGCGGCTGGGACGGGCGCAGCCTGGCCGTCTCAGCCACGCGCAGCAGGAGGGCACGGCCTCCTGGCGTGGCGAACAATTCGTGGTCCTCGCCGGATACGAGCCGGGCGAAGCAGGCCGCGGCCCGCAGGAAGACACCCGCCCAGGGCGGTACGGGGTAGGCGGCGCAGCCGTCGGTGTAGCGGGCGCGGTCGTGCAGGGCGAGTGTGGCCGCAGCGTCGTCGTAGTCGCGAGGGCGTGCGGTAGCAAGTTGCTGGAGGGACGCACCGGTGATCAGTGCAGCGGCAACGGTCGCGGCCAGGCGAGGGTGCGCGGTCACCCCATGAAGCCGATGAGCGACTTGCTGGGCAGCGTACAGGGTGAGAGGTGTGGGCGGTGGGCGGTGCCGCCAGACGATCGGCGGCGGCGTGCACGGGGCGGCGCATGGGCTGGGACTGTCGTAGGAGACGAGGCGGTCGAGTGCAGGCAGGGTGAGCCATCGGCTGCTTGGCCGGCCCGGTTGGTCTGCAGGCAGGGGCACGGGGGCGGTCGCGCCGTAGTAGTGGCGGCGGGCGGTTTGAAAGTCGGTAGTGATGATGTGGTCGGCCGCTTGCAGGGCTTGGTGCAGGGCGGTGGGCAGGTGGGGCCGGTGGCAGACCAAGATCAGGTGGATACCGGTGAGCGTGCGCAGTTGCAGGAGGCGCATCGCGCGGCGGGCGGTGAGGCGGTGGGCGCGCAGGACGATCAGCCGGGTGACGGGAAGAGCAGTGATCCAGGCCGTGGCGGCTTCCCATGCTGGCTGACGGCCACCAGGAAAACGGCCTGGAAGCAGGGGCGGCTTTTCCAGGGCGGCGAGAAGGTCGTGGGCGAGGCCGGTTTCGCTGGTGGTGCCCGGGCCGGGGTGCAGGGTGATCCGGCCGGACGGCGGATGGTGGGCGGCCAGGGCGGTGTGCGTGTGAATCACGTCGTCATGGCGGTCGATGACCACGGTGACGGGCGGTGGCGCGGCGAGCGGCATGGCGGCGTGGTGGTCAGGCGAGGCGGCTGAAGGCCCAGCGCAGCAGCTCTTGGTCGACGCGTGGGCGGCCGGTGCGGGCCAGTGCGGTGCGGGTGTGGGCGGTCAGCTGGGCCCAGGCGCGGAAGTTGCCGTGTGCGGCGTGGCTGTCGGCGAAGGTGATGTCGTCGGGGTCGGCGTCGGCCCAGATGGGGTGGAACAGGGGGATGGCTTCGAGGACTTCGCTGGGGGTGAGGCGGGTGAAGTGCTGCCAGATGAAGATCCGGGAGGACAGCATCGGCTCGCGGCGCAGCACGGTGTGGCAGCCCTCCCCGCCGACGAAGATGATCGCCAGCTGGGTGGCCGGTTCGTCCCACAGATAGCGGAAATATTCGAACGCCTCCCCGTTGAGCCACTGGGCCTCATCCACCAGGAAGGTACGAGGGCGTTCAGCCAGAGCGGTCTTCAGTAGACGGTCGAATTCACTGGGGTGGCGCGGCGGTTCACCGGCCAAGTCGAGCGCGGTGAACAACTCGTAGCGCACCGCGCGGGCGGTGGGCCGGGCACGGAAGGTGATCTTGCGGACGTCCTCGTGCGGTTCGAGTCCGCGCAGGCAGGTGTTGACGGCGAGGGTCTTGCCGAAGCCGGCCCCGCCGTGGATGCACATCATGGCCCGCGCGGCGACCGTGTCGGCGATGTTCTCCCGGGCGGTGAGCAAGGCGCGGGTGGTGACCACAGAGGCATCGGGCAGGTCGACGTACTGGTAGGTGGCCGCGGTCACGAGGCGTCTCCGTCTTCATCGGTGGTGAGAGGTGTAGCCCTCCCGTCGCGGCCGTCCGGGACGGAAGCGCCACCACGGCCGGACGGGTGCAGGATGGGCGGGCCTGGCGTGGTCAGCGCGGCTAGGGAAGCAGGGGTGCGCCAATCGGCCGGGGGCGCGGCGGGCGGGATGAGGTCCGGCATCGCGAGCTGCGCGAGGTCGGCGTCGGCGGTCTGGGCGAGTTCGGCCTCGGCCTGCGCGGTGGTCAGCACGCCAAGCCGCTGAAGTGCCGCGGGCTGGTTCACGGCGGCGTAGCGCTCGCGCTGCGAGGCCTCCAAGTCCTTCTTCAGACGGCGAGCACGGGCGGCCCGTGTTCGCCGTACGGCGCTGATCTGTTCGTCGGTGGCCTGGTCGGCTAGGTCCGCGGGGCCCAGGTAGCGGCCGGTGGCGGCGTGGTAGATCTCGATGCGGTGGTCGTGGTGGGGCATGAAGCGGATGCGGACCTGGATCCCGGCCTGGCCGGTCATCCACGGCCCCACGTAGTCGCGTTTCCGGAAGCGGATGCCGCGGGTGGTCAGCGTGCGGGTGCCGGCGTCCTCCAAGGTGAACGTCCACAGATCCGCGGCCGGCACGTCCCGCAGCGGGGTGGGATCGTCCTGCCACGCCTGAAGCGGGGTCTTGCCCCGCAACGGCGCGGGACGGTGCTCGGTGTTCCACCAGAGCGTCCAGGCCAGAAGCTGGGTGGTGAAGTCCTCGAAGCCCAACAGCACTTCGTCCTTCGGACGGGAGGAGCGTTTGCCTGGGCGCGGCTGGCGGGCGTAGCCGGGCAGCGAGGCCAGGAACATGCTCTCCACCGCCCGGTTCAGGCCCTCCACGGTGCCCTTGAGGTGGGGGGTGTAGGCGGGCAGGTCCTCCACGGTGACGTCCAGGAGATCGAACGCTGCGGTCACCGTCCGGGACAGGAAGTCCTTGCCACGGTCGACGCGTACCTTCTCGGGCACGCCGCCGAACGGACCGTAGGGGTCCTCACGCAGAACCGCGGAGCGCAGCGCGGCCAGCACCGACTCCCGCGACGGATCCCCCGGCGTGACCGCGACACCAGTGACCGCGTTCGTCGCGCAGTCAGTGAACCAGGTGATCCACGGCCTGCGAGCCTTGCCCTCGACATCGACCAGCACCGGCGCCTGCATGTGGTCCGTCTCCCACACCTGATTGCGCCAACCCCGCGGCCGGGCCAGGAACACATCATGCTTGCGCGCCGCCCGCTCCCCACCCGCGAGCCCCGCCCGCTCCCCCGGCGCCAGATCACGGCGAATCGCCCGGTGCAGCGTCGTCAGCGACGGTGCGTTGGCAGGCGGAGACTGCCTAGCAGCACGCAGGACCAGTTCGCGGTGGACCGCCCGCACGTTCCCCTTCCACAACGCCAACAGCCCACGGACCTCGGGCGTGACCGTGAACCTTGCATCGCCCCGGGAGCGTGCGCCGGGGTTAGCGGCCGCGGTCTCATCCCTCTGAGCGGCGGCCAGCCAGCGCCACACCGTGCGCTCCGACACTCCTAACGCGTCCGCGGCCACCCGTACATGGACTGCTGTCAGCTTCTTCCCTGCCCGTAGTGCGAGCAGCCGCCGCACGGCCGGACCGCGCAGTGCCGTCCTCGACGCCGCAGGCAGTCCGCCGTCTGGGCGGATGGCGTCGCCGTCCTTCATGTCAGCTCCCCTCACGCGGGTGGGACGTCGTGTGCTTGCCGGTGGCCGGGAGCATGCGATCGCCCTCCCGTTGCTTGCAGGAGCGCTCCGTTCACAGTGGCGGCGCGACCCGCTGGAACAGCCGCCTCAGCAAGGCCCGGTCGATGGATGCATCAGCAATGGTGAGCAGCGCGTTCTGCAGGTGCGCAGTCAAAGCGGCCCACGTGCGGAACGTGCCGTGCGCGCACGACCGGTCGATCCACGTCAGATCCGCAGCCGGTACGGTGCGCCACAGCGGATGGAAGCCGGTCACCACGGTCGCCACTTCCGCTCCGGTCAAGCGTGGAACCTCCTGCCACGCCACCACCCGCGATGCCAGCTGCGGCAGCCCGGACAGCGCCCGCTCGCTGCCCGCCCCGCACAGCACCAGCGTGACCCGGGTGCCGGGGTGGTCCCACAGGCTCTGCAGGTACTCCAGGCACGGCACGGGCAGGCGCTGTGCCTCGTCGACCACCAGCACCCGCGCCTCACCCAAGGCCCCCGTGACCGCGGCGTCGGCCAGCGCCGACGTGTGCGGGAAACGGCCCGCCAGCCCCAGCGCGTCGAATACCGCCCGCCTCATGCCAGCCACCGACGGGCGCACCGGCACCGGCACCCACGTCACCTTCCAGCCCGGGGGCACTTCGTGGAGCGCCATCCGCACGGCCGCGGTCTTGCCCCGGCCCGGATCGCCGAACACACACACCGCACCCTGGGACGCCATCGCCTGCCCGACCGCCTCGGCCACCGCCCGCACCCACGACGTCCGCACCAGCTGCGCTCCCGCCGGCAACGCCACACCCGCCAGCGCACCGCTCTGCCCCACCGGCAAGCCGCTGGTCGCCTCTGGCCCGAGACGCGGTGGCGCAGACGTCTTCACCGCGCCGCCCCCCTGCGGCCCGGCCAGGGCGAGGTCAGCCAGTGCCTGCCGCGTTTGCTGCTCATCCCGCTCCCGCCGCACCACCGCGCGGTCCGGCAGGACCCTGCCAGCCTCCAAGTCCCGGCGCACCACCCGGTGCAACGACGCCAGCGAGGGCACCTCGCCCCCGGCCGCCTTCAGATGCCGGTGCAGCGCCGCCACATTCCCGCCCGCCTGCGCCAGCACCTCCCACATCTGGTCGGGCAACTCCAGCCGGGCCCGCGGCCTGCGCTCCATGCGGCCCTCCGTCCGCGCCGCATCCAGCCAGCGCCACACCGTGCGCACATTCACCCCGCCGACCTGGGCGCCCGCCCGCACATGCGCCGTCGTCAACGCCCCGGCCGCATCCAGCTCCAGCAGCCGCGCAACCAGCACCGGCCTGGACACCCTCAACCCCGCCGTGACCTCACCCCACGCGCCCGGCTCCCCCACCCCACACCCTTCCGCCCGCGGACACCGTTACCGGCCACCGTGCCGCCGCGCAGCCCCCGGAAGGATCAGAAGTGCCGTTCTCAAAACAGTGGAGCGGAACGAGGTGTACCGCCCCATGACAGCCACGCCGCTACAGAAACCGCCCCATGACAGTGACCACGCCCTTCCTCAGCACCCGACCATCGAAAACACCCACCTCTGATGCGCCGTCACTGACACCCACCCACTGACACCAAACCGGCACATCGCAATCAGACCCGGCTCGGACACATGCACATCGTTGATCGCTTCCATGACCGGCACGACGCACCCGGCCCGGACCGGGTTCTCGCCCGGGGCCGAATTCACCCGAGCGAGACCCCGGAGGAGGAGGGTGTAGAGCGGGCGGGACAGAGGGTGAGGCCGGCGGCTGCAGCACGGTGCTGGTAGGCGCGCTGTCCGGGGGTGCCGCGACTGGCCGGCAGCAAGACCGTGGTGGGTCTTGCTCGCGCCCTTGGAGCCGAAGACGAGGACCGCCTGGCCGTCACGGATGGTGGCGGAGGCATGCAGGAGCGTCCAGGCGTCGCGCAGCAGGGACGCACTGATCATCTCCCGGGCGATCCGTGCGGCGGCCAGCGCCAGTGGCTGCGCAGTGCAGCGGAGAGGGTGACGGGCCGCCGAGCTGCTCGGAGCGGTGGGCGAGTCCTTCTTCCGGGCAGATGCCAGGGCTGGTGCCGGCGCTGGCCCGGGCGAGCAGCAGTCGGGCCTTGGCGTAGGTGACCTCGTCATGGGGGCAGGAGCGCACCAGCGCGGCGAGGCCCGTGATGCCTTCTCATCGATGCCGGTGACCAGCGGCCCGGAGCAGACGCCGCTCGCGGGCGAGTCGGAGGCGTTCCACCAGGATCCGAAGTACCGGCGGGCCCAGTCGGTGACGAAGGCGATGTTGCTGAGCACGGTCAGGCTCGCGTCCGCGGCCTGCAGCCAGGCCGCGGTGGGGGTACCCACGTCGTCTAGCGTTGGCCGCCGCCCTATCCATCCGCACGTCGTCACCGGCGGCAGGATTGTTGGTGAAGGCGGCCCGCGACGATGAGGTGTGACAGTCGGTCGGGTCCTCCACACGGCGTGCTTCGGGCCGCACGGGCTGCGGCATGTCCTCGGGATCGGCGACCAGAGCCACCACCTGCTCCCGCGTGCGGGAGGCGATCAGCAGTCGCTCGCAGAGGCCGTAGCCCGCGAGAATGGTGGCGACGGCCTGCTCGACCGCTCTGGCTTCACGACCCCGACAGGACAACCCTGCGGGCTCAGTGGTGCACGACGGCTGCGTCGTCCCGGTCGAACTGCCCGGCGTGCGCGGGCGGAGCGCCGCGGACGGCGCCGGCACTGGCCCCGGGGCTAAGGTCGAGACGGCGGAGCAGCTGAGCGTTCATCGCTACCACGACGGTGGACAACGACATCAGCAGCGCACCCACGGCCATGGGCATAACGAAGCCGACGGGGGCGAGCACGCCGGCGGCCAGCGGCACGGAGATGAGGTTGTATCCGGCGGCCCACCACAGGTTCTGCTTCATCTTGCGGTACGCGGCGCGGGAGAGCCGGATGACCGACAGCACGGAGCGCGGGTCGTCGGAGGCGAGGATGACTCCGGCGGAGGCGATCGCGACATCGGTGCCGGCGCCGATGGCGATGCCCACGTCGGCCTGGGCGAGGGCCGGGGCGTCGTTGACCCCGTCGCCGACCATGGCCACCTTGAGCCCCTCCGACTGGAGTTGCGCGACCTTGGCCGCCTTGTCCTCGGGCCGCACCCCGGCGAACACGCGGTCGATGCCCAGTTCCCCGGCGACGGTCTCGGCCACCGCACGGGCATCACCGGTGATCATCACGACCTGGATGCCCGCCGCGTGCAGAGCGTCCACCGCCTCGCGGGACTCCGGCCGGACCTCGTCGGCCAGCCGCAGCGCGCCGATCACCCGGCCGTCGGCAAGGACGTGCAGGATGATCGCGCCCTCCTTCCGCCACGCGTCGGCGACGGGCAGTTCGTCGAGGCCGTGCTCCTGAAGGAGGTAGGGACCGCCCACGACGATCACAGCGCCGCCCACCACCGCCCGCACCCCCACGGCCGGGGAGGAGGAGAAGGCGATGGAACCGGGCACCTCCAGCCCGCGCGTCCGTGCCGCCCCGACGATGGCCGTGGCCAGGGGGTGCTCGCTGTCGCTCTCCGCCGCTGCCGCCAGGGCCAGCACCTCGTCCTCACCACGGCCGTCGGCGGGTTCGACCCCGGTCACCGTGGGCTCGCCCTTGGTCAGGGTGCCGGTCTTGTCGAAGAGAACGGCGTCGACGGTGCGCATCTGCTCCAGCGCCATGCGGTCCTTCACCAGCACCCCGCCCTTGGCGGCGCGCTCCGTGGCGATGGAGACCACCAGCGGGATCGCCAGGCCCAGTGCGTGGGGGCAGGCGATGACCAGCACCGTGATGACACGGATCCAGGCCTGCTCGGGCGTACCCAGCAGCAGCCAGGCGGCCAGGGTGATCACGGCGGCGCCCAGGGCGAACCAGAACAGCCAGCCGGCAGCCTTATCGGCCAGGCGCTGGGCGCGGGTGGAGGAGGACTGGGCCTGGGCGACCAGGCGCTGGATGCCCGCGAGGGCGGTGTCGTCCCCGACGGCGGAGATCCGCACCCGCAGCGCGCTGTCGGTCGCAACCGTGCCGGCGACGACCTGGTCGCCGACCCGGCGCCGCACCGGCCTGGACTCACCGGTGATCATCGACTCGTCGACGTCGGCCCCGCCGTCGACCACCTCGCCGTCGGCCGGGACCCGGCCACCGGGGCGGACGATGACGACGTCACCGAGCCGAAGCTCCGACGGGGCGACCACGACGACGGTGTCGCCCTCGATCCTCTCCGCCTCGTCGGGCAGAAGCGCGGCGAGGGAGTCCAGGGCGGAGGAGGTCTGGGCGAGGGAACGCATCTCGACCCAGTGACCGAGCAGCATGATCACGACCAGGAGGGCCAGCTCCCACCAGAACTCGAGCTCCTGGGACAGCACCCCGAGCGTGGCACCCCAGGACGCGAGGAAGGCCACGGTGATGGCCATGCCGATCAGCAGCATCATCCCGGGCCTGCGGGCCTTGAGTTCACTGACGGCGCCGGTCAGGAACGGCCGGCCGCCCCAGACGTAGATCACGGTGCCCAGGACCGGCGAGACCCACGTGAGCCCGGTGACGTCCGGCAGCTCGTAGCTCAGGACCGTCGCGAACATCGGGCTGAGCAGCACGGTGGGGACGGCGAGTACGAGCATGATCCAAAAAAGGCGGCGGAACTGCCCGACATGGTCACCGTGACCGCCGTGACCCGTGTGCGCTATGCCGTGACCGGCGTGCGGGTCCTGACCTCCGTGTCCGTCGTGGACGTGTTCATGGTCATGCAGGGCGTCGGTGTCCACGCCGCCGTGCCGGTCGTGCTCAGGCTCCGGGCCATGCGTGGTCTCCCGGGCGTGATCCTGCCCGCGGTCCTGTGTGCCGGGGTGCGATCCGTGCTCGTGATGGGGCGTACTCATCGCTTCCTCTCCGGGCGACCCTGCCTTCGGAACTGTCCCACTCATACCCTAGGGGGGTATGAGCCTAACGCGCGCGTCGACCGCTCGGATTCCCGACCGGACCTGAGTTCACGACCCTCGTCATCTCCTCATGGATAGATGGTTGATCGGTTCCAGAGCCGGTCGCTACTCGGGACGCCGTCCGCGCAGACCCACAAAGCCGGGCAGGCCGGCCCACCGATGGAAGGCGCGCCGCTTGAAAAAGCCGTCACCGCATGGAACGCGGGCCCCTCGAGCACGACCGGCAGGCGTGGCAGGTCACTAAGGGCGCCATGCTGCCCACAGTGGCCGATGCGGCGCTGGAGCCCGACCGCGAGGCGGACTACTCCCACGGAATGCCGGTGCGGTTGACGTACAGGGTCGCGTTGGCGATCTCCCGCAGACCACGCACCGGGGCGGCCGTGCCCGGCCCGGTCACTCTCACCCGCCAGGCCGTGAGGGCCGGCTCGATCAGAGCCCAGCCGGCATCGGGCACCTCACTGCGGTACGGACGACAAGCACTCACACCGAGCAACGACCGCCACACGACCAGTCACATAACCCCTGCGGAGCTGCGCGGATCAGCTCTCTTGAGGATGTTCCGCCTGGTGGTAGGGCCGGTGGAGCGCGGTCCAGGTGCGGCCGCCGTCGGTGGATTGGTAGACGGTGTCGGTGCTGTCGGCGGCCAGCAGATGCCGGGCGGTTGCGGCGGTGAGCACGGCGGGCTCGCCGCCGGCGGGCAGGCGGCCCTGTTCGGTCCATGTCTGGCCACCGCGGCTGGTGATCAGGCGGCCGTCCGCGGCCAGGGCGACCAGCAGTCCGGGCTCCGGTTCGTCGACCGCCACCAGAGCCGGGGCGCCAGGGACGGCCCGGAAGCTGCGTGCGCCGTCACTGCTGTGGACGAGGCCTTCGCCGGTGGCCGCCCACACCGTCGCGGGGCTGTCGGCGTGGGCGGCGAGGTCGAGCAGAGGCAGGCCGGCGCGAATGTCCCAAGTGCGGCCGCCGTCGGTGCTGGCCCACACCTTTTCGCTCTGGCTGTCGAAGCCGTAGAGCGTGTCGCCCGCCTGCTGGAGGGCGTGGAAGTCGGCCTCCCCCTCGGCGGAGAGGGTCTGCCACGTCCGGCCGGCGTCCGTGCTGCGGATCAGGCCCAGGTGGGGCGAGCGCGCATCGGGATCGGCCGGGGCGGGGTGGCCGCTGGCCAGGAAAGTGGAGGGCCCGGTGATGGTGAAGCCCATGGTGTCCTGGTAGCGGTCGGCCACCCGGGTCGCGGTACCACGTTCCAGGCGGAAGACGCCGTGGTGGCCGGCGGCGTAGACGGCGCCGTCGGCCGGGTCGACGCCCAGGCCGTGCAGGTGCCCGGTCCCCGGGTCGGGCACGGCCGCGTGCTGATCCGTGGTGGGGGTGGAGCAGGCTGCCAGCAGCAGCCCGGTGGCGGCCAGGAAGTAAACAGCGCGCCGGGCGCGTCGCCGTATGCGGACGGAAGTCATGGTCGTGTCCAAACTGGAGGAGATAAGGCGGTGGGCGCGGCGAGTGGGGCGGGCGCGCTTGCCTGGCGCCCGCCCCGTTCTGTCAGCCGCAGGTCAGTCCTTGCCGAGCAACTCGTTCATCTGCTCGATCTCCGCACTCTGGGAGGCGATGATGTCGACGGCCATCTTCTTGGCGGGCGTGTAGGCGCCGTCGGCCTGCTCGGTCTTCGCCATCTCGACCGCGCCTTCGTGATGCTTGATCATCATCTCCATGAAGGCGGTGTCGAAGGCCTTACCCGAGGCGTCCTTGAGCTCGGCCATTTCCTCCTCCGTCATCATGCCCTCCATACCGCCGTGCATGGAGTGGTCCATGGCGCCCTCGGCAGGCACCTCCTCGCCCCAGGAGGTCAGCCAGCCGGACAGCGTCCTGATCTCCGGGTCCTGGGCCTTCTTGATGTCGGCGGCGAGCTTCTTCACCTCCGGCGACTGAGCCCGGCCGGGGGCGAGGTCGGCCATCTCGACGGCCTGGCGGTGGTGGGGGATCATGCCCTTCGCGAAGGCCACGTCGGCCGCGTTGTGCTGTCCCTGCGACGCCGGGGCGGACGGGGAGGCGGTGGCGTTGTGGCCGCCGTGCCCGGCCGAGCCGGTGTCGTCACCGTTGCCGCCGCAGGCGGCCAGGACAAGTGCTGTCGCGCATGCGGCGGCGACGGCGGTGGTGCGGCGGACGAGGGAACGCTTGCGGATCATGGTGGTGCAACTCCTTCACGCGCGCCGGTCACGGCGCGTGGTGTCACGGATCTTTGAGGGCGTGCGGGAGACATGGCACCCGTCACCGGTCATCACCGGGCACAAGGGTGCCGAGCGGGCCGCTCTATATCCGTAGGAGCTGCAGTTGGAAGAGGTCGGGCGGGGCCCGTCCGGCATGGGAGGAGCCGACGATTGCCGTCATGGGGGCAGAGGCGGCGGGTGTGTCCAGCAGCGTGCCGGCCAGTGCCGGCGGTGTGTACGCCGAAGCGGTCCCGGCGGCCGCGCACGTCCCATCGGCGTGATCGAGGTGACCCGATCCGCCGTCCGTGTGCGCGCATCCCCCGACCGCGTGGGGCACACCGTCCGCCGCGGCCATCACCATCTCGTGACCGGCCCCGGTCTGCGCCACCACCGCCTCTGGCGCAAGACCGTGCATGCCCAGCACACCGGCCAGCACCGCCAGCACCAGCAGCGCAAGCGGACACCCACTCGGGCGTCCGCTTGCCAAGGTGCGCGTGCGGGCCATGGCGCTCATCGTACGGGCCGCTGCACGGCACCGGCCGCGGGCACCAGCAGGCGGGGGCAGGCGATGACTGAGCGGTCGCAGCCGTCGTTCTTGGTGTGGGCGCTGTTGCCCCGCTCAGCCCGCTGCCAGTCCACCTGCGATCCGTCGCGCCGGCCGAACCGCTCCACGTGTCCGGTCACCAGGTTCCGCAGCCGCCGGAGTTTCTCCTCGCCCGCAGCCTCGATCCGCATCATCAGTGCACACGGTGGGGCACCTGCACAGCGATCGTGTCCCACACCGCTTTCGGCCCCGGATCAGACACCCCGGGCCTGTTCTGCCCCGGCCCGCATCGCGCTCAGTGCCTGCGCGTCATCGCCGAGACGGGCGCAGGGCCGGTGACCGGGATGCCGGCCCCTGCGGGGTGAGCGCCTGCAGAGCTGGAGGAGATACGGCTTCCGCGGTCGGTCGAGACCCGCTTGTAGACCAGGTTCGCCATCCGGGCCCTCTCCCGGTGGAGGAGCGGGCCTGTCTGTCGTCACACCTGCACCGATCATCAGCGGATCTGATGGGGTCGGCGCTGCCCCGGCGCTCGGGAAGGTCCGGGTTCATCGGATGCCCACCCAGTCTGTTGACAGAGGATGGCCGACAGACGGGGCGGGCGTCGTACCGCAGGGGCGCTTTGCTGGACCGCGTGGGCAGGTGCAGGCGCGCCACACCGGCCGGGAGTTCGGTGCGCAGCGCTCCGTGCCAGCGGATCCACAGCGCGGGGCGCCCGCGGAGTGCTTCGTCGCGGAGCTTGTCCACGGCGGTGCTCTCGTCCGCGCGGTCGATCTCCACGGCGACAGGTGGGCCGTCTTTGCGGATCACGCGCAGGTCCAGGTAGGCAGACCAGGACGGCTCCCAGTAGGCGATGCAGCCGCCGTTCTTCAGGCGGGGCGGTTCGATGTAGCGCATTTGCGCCTCCGATCTGCACCTCCACCCTGATGCTCCCACCCACTGCACCACAGCTCGGGTGATGGCCTGGGTCGCCTGCTTCCCGTTCAGGCCGGTGAAGGAGAAGCCGGTCTCGGACAGGTACGTGCGTAAGGAGATGGCGAGGGTCTCGGACTCGCCGGTCTCCGCCGGTTCATGGGCCATCCGGTGATTCTCCGCTCGCCCACTGACAACGACCGAAGAGCGACGGTGATCATCGCCGCTACCGACGACCGGGGAGAGCCGGCGGGCCCGGCCTGAGTGGAGGCCGGGCCCGCTGTGCTCACCGTGGCTTGGACGCTGCGGCCAGCACCCGCCGGTCCTCCTCGCCGCGGCCGACGATCCGCCACACCGGCCGGTCGGCCCCGTCATGGGTGAGCTGGTGCAGGGTTGTCGTCGCCACGGTGATCTGCCAGTTAGGCCGGGCGCGGTCGTGGAAGGCGGCCTCCCTCGTTTCCGGGGCCGCGCGGCGCTTGGCCGGGGCGAAGACGAACAGCAGCAGCGGGAAGGTCCGCTCCAGTGACGGACCGGCGTAGGTCTCCTGCCAGTGGTTGCGCGGGGGGCGGGCGGCGTTGCCGCGCCCGGACGCCGGTGCGCTGCGATAAGCAGCGTAGCGCTCCAGCTTGGCGAGCAAGCCGGCGTAGGACATGGTGCGGTCGATCTCCACGAACGCGCTGGCGCCGTTGGCCAGGAGCACCACGGCGTCGGGCACCAGGTTCCCGGCCGGGGTGGGGTGGGCGACTTCCACCCGCCAGTCCGCGTGATCGGCCACCTCCGCCTGGTGGAAGGCGATGACGGTGTCGACCAGGGCGAGGCCGTGTTCCCGAAGGCCCGTCTTACTGGCCGCGATGCGCTTGCCCGTCGTCCGGCCGACCGGTGACGCGAGCTCACCGGAGGCGGCGGCTTCGGCGAGGCCCGCCGGGGTGCAGTACCAGTAGCTCTGCTGGGCACGGTGGGTCCGGCCGACCAGGGCCGGGGATTCGGCGAGCAGGTTGCGCAGCGCGCGGCGGACGTGATCGGTGTCCTGCTGGTGCGGCAGCAACAGCGCCTTCAACTGGCGGGGTGTGGCCAGGCGCAGCCGGGCGAGGGTGAGCAGGACCTCGCCGCGCAGGTCCGCGCCGGCCTTCGTCGCCGCGGCCTTCCGGGGCCGGGACGCTTCTCCAGGTACATCAGTACCTGGAGAAGAGGAGTTGCAACCGGCCGGGGCAGGCGAATCGGGGGTCTGATCAGCAACAACCGTCAGACGGCGGCTGGAGGCTGCGGGGCTGGGAGCGGGGCTGGGAGCGGGGCTTGTCGCAGGGCTCGGAGCGGGGCTTGCCGTCGCAGCGGTGTCCGCCAGGACCGGCGGGATGTGCGGGTCGGGTGCGGTGGTCATCGCGTCCTCGGGTTTCTCCGGCCGTACGCGGCCGGGTCGGCAATCGTCCGGCCCGCGCGCGGATCTGCGCACGAGCCGGAGCCACCGTGAGGAAGCACCCCTTGACCGTCGTCTGACGGCCACCGACAACCTGCGCCCGATTCCTCCTTGACCGCCCCTTGCAGTCCAAGTTTGTCCGTGACCGGAGTCACGCCCGCACCGTGTCCCGGAGCGCGGCCTCTGTCCACAGGGCCGGGCGCGCACCGTAGGGCGACCGGCCGGGCGCACCAGGCATCCGGCCAGCGAACAGCAAGGAGCCGTCATGGAGACGACGTCGCCCAAGATGCCCCAGCTCGCCCCGGAGCAGATCCTGCGGGCCTGCGACTACGTGGAGCTGGTCTGGCAGGAGCAGGGCAGCGAAGAGGAGAAGGCCGCGCTGGCCGAGTTCCACGCCGACGGCCCGGAGCTGGCGCGGCTGATCGGTGAGTTCGGTGCGCTGCTGCTGGCCGGCTACCTCACCGCCGTGCCCGACGAGCACGCCGACTGCGAGTCCGCGTACGTCACCGAGAAGCTGGTGACGGTGGCGAGCCGCTACCTCAAGCGGTGGTGCCTCGCGAGCGGGGCCGGGGCGCACACCGCGTGGATCGCGGCCGGCTTCCTGATCGAATGCATGCAGGAGGTCGACCAGGTTCACCAGTTCCTCGATGACATCCGTAAGAACGTCGGCGCGGGATTTCGAAGCGGCTACGGCCTGAACTGAGCCGGAAGCCGGGCAGCGCCCGGGGACGGAGATCTCTCCTCCCCGGGCGCTGTCCCTTTTGGTGCGGGATGTCGCAGGTAGCGGAGGTGGACAAGGGGGTGCCGCGAGCGGCGCGCGGGGGGAGGGCTCCCTCCCTCGCCCGGCGACCGGACTCTGTCCACAGGGCCGCAGTTCGAGAGTGGCTTCGAGGTCGCCGCGATCAGCAAGGCGGCCGATACGTGAGGAGCTGTCATGCCCGAGAACACCGTCACCACGCCGCTCGCCCCGATGGAGCCGGAGGACGTCGCCGACGCCTTCAACTACATCCGGGCGCTGCAGGCCGGGGACATCGACACCGCCTGCGCGGTCGCCAACGACACGGGCCCGGAGCTGCGCCGGCTGCTCTTGGACGTCGCCGCGCGCATCTTCATCCCGGTCACCGCCGTGGACGACTGCGACGGGGAGCCGTGTGCGCACTCCTTCCTGGCAGCGGCGCTCGGGCGACTGCTCCTGGAGGTCCTGTCCCACGCCGACGGCGCCTGCCTGGCCTTCTCGCCGGGCATCGCCCAGACCATCATCCGCTTCACCGAGAACATCCTCACTGAGGACCACGGCGACGTCGCCGACGTCCTGTGCCAGCTGGAGGCTGCGGGGCTGAAGCAGGCGATGGAGGCGCACCCGGCGCACCGCACCACCGCGTAGCCGCACCTTCGCGACGGCGGTGGTGCGGTGCGGCACGCATCGCAGGGCGCACCACCGCACCGCACCGCACCACCGCACCGCACCGCACCACCGCACCGCACCGCACCACGGTGGTGCGGTCCACCGGCACCGCCGCGCCGCACCGGGCGCGCGCCGCAGCCGGGCGGGCTCCTCTATCACACACCCCCTTGACCGCGACCTGATCGCAAGCCGAAACGGCGATGGCAAGGAGAAACGGCGCGGTAGCGGAGCCGGACAAGGGGGTCGCGCGCGTCCGACCGCCTCCGAACAAGGGTCGGCCGGCGGCGTGCGCACCGGTGCGGTGCGGAGCGTCGGGTGCGGCGCACCGGCGCGCGAGAGAGTGCCGGGCATCGTCGGAGTGGTGTGGTGCCGGACGCCGTGGCGCACCATCGCGGTGCGCACCACGGTGGAGTCCATCGTCGTCCGGCACACCGGAGTGGGCTCCACTCAGTGGAGTCCACCGAGTGGAGCCCACTGGGTGGAGCCCACTCCGGTGTTCTGCATCCGGTGGCGATGCGCGCCGTCGGGTGGACTCCACTCAGTGGGCGGTGCCGGGCATCGTCACCACAGCCAGGCGTTGGAGTGCCGCAGCCGGGACAGGGCGCGGGCGTCGCGGCGCGCGGCGGCGTTGCCGATCCGGTTCTGCCGGGAGCGGGGCCGGCGCGAGTTCGCGGCGGCCAGGCGCCGTTTCCCGGCTTCCTGGAGTCGCTTGCGCTGCTTGCGCAGTTCCGCCTTCTTCGCGGCCTTCGACTTCGGCTTCCGGGGGCGCTTCCAGATCGGCTGCCATCCCAGGGGCTCGTCGGCTTCGGGCTCCTGGTCCTCGTCGAGCGCGGCGGCCATCTGCTTGCGGGCGGCACGGGCGCGGGCGAGCGCGTCGTCGGGGTTGGGGCGTTCTTCCGGGGTGGTCACGTGACTTCTCCTGTGGTTCGGCCCGGCGCGGGTTGGGAGCCGGGTTGCTGGGTGTGCGGCGGCGGGGTCATCGCCGGGGTGGGCTGCGGGCGAGGGCCGTGGGCGGCTTCGCGTGCCTGCCGGCCGTCCTGGAGCATGGCGGCCACCTGCGCGGCGGCGGCTTCCAAGGTCTGGCGCGTCCGTTCCACTGTGTCGACGCCGGTCTCCGGCTCCAGGAGGCGGCCGTTCTTCGGGCCGGTGCGGAACGGCCGCGGGTGCGACCTCGAGGCGGCGGGCACGGCCACGGTGCGCGGCCGGGTACGGGAGCGCAGACGCTCCGCACGGCGCACCGCATGGACACGGGCGGCCAGGGCGTCGGCGGCGAGGCGGGCTCGCTCGTACGGCGGGGCGGTCCGCTTGCGGGTCAGCGGGCGCAGCACGGCCTGGTCCTCGGTGTCGCGCGGATACAGGGCGCGCAGGTCGGCGGTCATCATCCGCCGGCTCGCCGGGCGGGTGTAGTCGTCGACGACCGTCTGCACGATTCGTTCGTCCAGGCCCGGCTCGTGGGGCCGGCCACGCAGGACGTAGGAGAGGTGGCGGCGGGCTTCGGCAAGCAGGTGGTGGCGCTTGAACGCGCCGCGCATCACGTACACCACGGCGACGACGTCGACGGCCGCCAGCACGGTGTCGACCACCGGCCGCACCCGCGCCCACGCCGCCGCGGCCGCCTCCCGCGCCCGCTCGGCGAGCCGGTAGACGGTGCAGGCGCCGAACGCCCGGATCGCCGATTCCCGCCATCGCCTGCGGAGCTCGGTCAGGGACAGCAGCTCGGTGCGCTTCGGTGAGCGGGTCTGGTCGGCGGCCTGGCAGGCCAGCGCGTAGCCGGCCTTCTCCCCCGGCGCGTGCCCCTGCCGTTCCTCGTACTTGTCCGTGAGGACGGACAGGGCGTCCTCGATCTGCTGGCGGCGGGTCGACTGCCAGCCGATCAGCCGCTGGTCGATGCCCGCGATGTCCATGACGGGCCTGCGGCCGGGCGTCACCTCGCGCGGCTCCCACGCCCACCCGAGCCGGGCGGATACCTCCTCCATGAAGTACAGGGTGTAGAGGGTGTCGGCGGCGACGATGTGGGTCATCAGCGAGTCCGCCGACAGGTTGCCCCACTTCCCGTCGTGCGGCCGCCGGGCGCGGATCGACACGACCGCGTGCGCGTGAAGCAGCGGCCTTGATTCGGTTGCTCTGGACTCGTAGTGCTGGAATACCGCGACCACAAGCCCGTCCTTGACCCGGTCGCGCTCCTTGCCGCCGGCCTTCCAGCGGATCTCCGCGACCGACTCCTCCAGCCACGCCAGGGTCTTGTCGCGGGCGATGCCCTCGCATAGCTCCAGCACCCGGCGGTGCCGGTCGTCCATCAGGGCCCACGCGATGTGGGCCGTCGGCGGGGGCCGGAACACCAAGTCGAAGGCCAGCCAAGGGGTGCGCTCCTTGGCCTTGTCGGTCTTCGGTGCGGTTGTGCTCGATGGGCCTGCCCAGCACGGTCGCCCGCCTCGCCTGCGCCGGGGTCTTGCCCTGCGCCAGGAGCTCCCGCTCGATCCGGTCGGCGTCCGGGTGCCGGCCCTCCCCCAGGAGGAGTTCGGCCTGCCGCTCGGTCACCACATCCCCAGCCGTCAGGCCGAGCGCGGCCAGGCCCCGGCCCTTCCACACACCGGGCGGGACACCGGCCTCGTCCTGGGCGGCGCGCAGCGGCGTGCCCGCCCGGCGGTGGCCGTCACCCACCATCACGTCACGGAAGAGGTAGCGCCACCCGTTCCCCGGGCGGACTGGCGACATACTGATCATCAGCCCATGGAACCCCGGCGCTGACCTACACAAAAGCGCGATCCCGGGTACGTCCCGCCGGGCGGGAGACCATCACCAGATCTTTACCGCAGCGCCCACCAGGCGGGCCGCTGGGCCAGCCCGAGACGGTAACCCGCCGACGTGTGCACTCTCCCGCGCATGGAAATCACCAGAGACGGAATCCCCTGCGCCCTCTGCCACACCGTCACCACGCAGTTGGGGTACCTGGTCCTGAGCGCCCCGTTCTCCTTCCCGCAGCGAGAGGTCATCAAGGACCGCTGGTGCCCCACCGGCTGTCACCAGCTTCAGTCCGCCCGGTGGAAGAAGGCGATGCCGCTGGCGGCCGGGGACGACGCCTGACTACGCCGTGCGAATACTGCGCTGCGGCACATGCGAAGGGGACGGGGATGCCGAGCAGCCAGCCGCTGCGGGTGGGCAGCCGAGCCGAGGTGACGGCTACTGCGGCAGCGGGCCGGCAAGGCCACGACGATGCGCTCAGCAGGACGGTGTACAGGAGGTTGGCACCGGCGCACGCTGTGGGGAGCGCGCCGTTGGGGAGCTGGCGCACGCCGGTGGAGTGCAGCGTGTGACGCGGAACACGTTCGGTGCGCGGAGGAGTGTTCGCCATCCCGGCAGGGCCGGGTCATGCCTGGTCAGGGCATCACAAAGCGTGACTAGCGGCGCTTATTGAATACGGCACAGTGCTGGCGGGCGGGGACGGCCGGTGATTTTCTGCGGGGCGGCATGAGTGATCGGGCTCGCGAATCACTTAGGTAGAGGACAGGCCCAACGGCCCGTCGGCGCATGCGAGTTCGCGCCGGGTCCCTTACCCCTCGATGGAGAGGAACTCGCTCATGTCCCCTGCTGACGGGAGGCGTTCGTGAGTCACGACGACGCACAGGAACGCTCCGCGCAGGAGCACGGCCTCGGGCTGTCCCAGTCGATGTACGTGCCGCTGGACCTGCCGATCGACTTCGAGGCCTTCTACCTGGCGCACCAGGAGGCTTTCCACGCGTACGCCGAGGTCCACTGCGGCACCCGCGCGGCCGCCGAAGAGGTCATACACGAGGTCTTCCTGGAGATCCACACCGGCTGGCCGGAGCTGCTGAGCGCCGGCCACGTGGAACAGGGCGCGTGGGCGATCGTGCGGCGGGCCGTCCGCGACCGCCTGGAGTCCGAGGGGCGCGCGCCGGCCTTCACATCATCAACGGCCCCATCACCCAGGCCCTGGCCGCGACGAAGGACCGGCTGGAGAGGATGCAGTCCACGACCGGCCTGTACGAGGCGATCGCGGAGCTGCCGAACCGGCAGTTCGAGGTGATCGTCCTGCGCTACCTGCTGGGCTACCCCACCACGAGGATCGCCTGGTTCATGGGAATCGACGAGCGCACCGTCGGCCACCACCTGCGCCGCGGCAAGGACCGTCTGCGCGTGAAACTCGGCCTGCCCGACGAGCGCAAGAAGCCCCAGCACAAGCAGAAGGGGGAATGACCGTGACCACCGCCATCGACGCTCTGCTCAACGAAACGCAGATCCCCGTCTCCGGCACCGAGCGCTTCGATGTGGCCGCAGCCCTCCGGCAGCTGGCCGCCGACGCCTCCCGCCGGACACCGGCCGTGGAGACCGCCCGCGCTGCCCAGGCCGGGCAGCGCCTGGAGGTGGTGTGCCGGTGGCTGCTGAACGAGCCGGACGCCGCCGCCCACGTCGACAAGATCGCCGAAGGTCAGCACGGACTGATCCACGGAGAACTCGGGCCCGACCATGCCCTGGTCGATGACTCCGGTCACCCCGTCCTCATCGACATCGAGGGCCTGATGTTCTCCGATGTCGAGTGGGAGCACGTGTTCCTGCAGCTTCGCTTCGGTGACCAGTACTCAGCCTTGTCCCGCCCCGGACTCCATCCGGCACGGCTCGACCTCTACATGCTCGCGATACGTCTCTCACTGGTGGCTGTCCCCCTTCGCCTGCTCGACGGCGACTTCCCGCACCGCACGGTGATGCAGGAAATCGCCGAGCACAACGCGAAGGAAGCGCCGGCTCTGTCGGTCTCATAGCACCGCGGCCGCCACATACCCGTCGCTTCTGCCGCTACCTACCTCGACGGCCAGCCGCCCTGACGGGCGGCTGGCCGTCCCACCTTGCCTCACTCACTCGGCAGTGCCGTCATTTCTCCTCGACACTGGCGAGTCCGCTGATCGACAACTGACTCCAGAACCGGTCGACAAACGCTGTTCCTGGAGATGAACGAAGCCATGCTTCTCAGGCACGTCCTCGATCGGTGTCGGATCCGCCCCCCACGCCTCGCTCGGGGTCATCCCGTCCGGGACGCCAGCCGGGCGGTGCTCGGTGTTCAGGCCACCCAGTCCAGCAGGCCCCTGACGCAGTCCGGGTAGGACAGCAGTTCCTCCACTGGATCCGGCCGCCGTGCCTGCGCGGGGCGGGCAGGCACGGCGCGTGTAGCCCGGCAGGGAGACCAGCAGCATCTGTTCCACCGCGCTGTTCAAGGCCTCCCCGGTGCCCTCCCGGTAGGGCTTGTGGGCAGGCAGGTCGTGAACGGGGACCGCGAAGCCGGCCAGCGCCCTCGCAACCGCACCCGAGAGGAAGTCCTTGCCTCGGTCCACCCGAACCCGGCTCGGCAGGCCACCGAACGGCCCGTACGGGGCGGCCCGGCTGAACCCCGAACGCAGCGCTGCCAGGACGGCGTCCCGAGCCGGCTGGTGCGGTGTGACCGCTACCCCCACGATCACCTTCGACGCCACATCGATGAACCACGTCACCCACGGACACACCGCGGCCCCGTCCAGGGCGACACGGACCGGGATACGTTTGTGATCACCCTCCCAGCAGGCGTTGCGGTGCGTGGGGCGGCCGTTGGCCGTAGACGTCGTAACGACGACGTGCTGCTTCACCGCCCTTCAGCCCGGCCCGCTCCCCCGCCGACAAGTCCCGGCGTACCGCGCGGTGCAGGGTCCGAAGAGAAGGCACCGAGCCCGGGTCACCAGCCGCGGCCGCTTCCGCAAGCAGCTCGCGGTGGACCGCTGACACGTTCCCACCCCAAACCGCCAGACGAACACGCACATCTGGCGACACACCCGCCCGTGACGGGGTCCGTGCGGATAACCGCCCATCGCGCCGGGCCACCGCCACCCAGTTCCACACCGTCCGCAGTGACACACCAAGAGACCCAGCGACTGCCCGCGCGTGCTCGGTGGCCAACTCGCCCCGGGAGTCAAGGGCCATCAAGCGCGCCACCGCGCCACCGCGCCACCGCGCCCTCACGCCCGCCAGCCGGCCAGCCGGCCACCGCCGCAGCATGTCCTCGCCACCAGGAACCCGATCGGACACTCCTCACCCCCGGCTGCACCTCGTGCGGGTGGGTGGCTGTCCGCCATGGCCTCATCCATCCCAACACGCCGATCAGGCACACACGCACGGATGAAGCAGGCTCCCCATCCCCATGGGGCGCCGGGGCGCGGTCATGT
>NZ_JAAGMD010000427.1 GCF_010548465.1 Streptomyces sp. SID14436
GCGGCCCCCGGCGCGGGCGCCGTCGCCCGCCACCCGGCCGCACACGGGTCCGGACACGGCCGCGCCCGGCGGATCCTGACGATCCGCCGGGCGCGGGCGGTGGGACGCGTGGACCGTTCGGTCAGTCCTTGATCTCGCAGATGGTCGCACCGGACGTGACCGACGCGCCGATCTCCGCGCTCAGGCCCTTGATGGTGCCGGAGCGGTGGGCGTTGAGGGGCTGCTCCATCTTCATGGCCTCAAGGACGACGACCAGGTCGCCCTCCTTGACCTCCTGGCCCTCCTCCACGGCGACCTTCACGATCGTGCCCTGCATCGGCGAGGCGAGGGTGTCACCGGAGGCCACGGGACCGGACTTGCGGGCCGCACGGCGCTTCGGCTTGGCGCCCGCCGCCAGCCCCGTACGGGCCAGGGACATGCCCAGCGAGGCCGGGAGGGAGACCTCCAGGCGCTTGCCGCCGACCTCGACGACGACCGTCTCCCGGCCCGCGTCCTCGTCGGCCTCGGCGTCCACCGCGGCGGCGAAGGGCTTGATGTCGTTGACGAACTCGGTCTCGATCCAGCGGGTGTGGACCGTGAACGGCTCGGCGGAGCCCGTCAGCTCGGGGGCGAACGCCGGGTCCTCGACCACCGCGCGGTGGAACGGGATGGCGGTGGCCATGCCCTCGACCCGGAACTCGCCCAGGGCGCGCGCGGCCCGCCGCAGCGCCTCCTCACGGGTGCGGCCGGTGACGATCAGCTTCGCCAGCAGGGAGTCCCACGCCGGGCCGATGACCGAGCCGGACTCCACGCCCGCGTCCAGGCGGACACCGGGGCCCGACGGCGGCGCGAACGTGGTGACGGTGCCGGGGGCGGGGAGGAAGCCGCGGCCCGGGTCCTCGCCGTTGATCCGGAACTCGAAGGAGTGACCCCGCAGCGGCGGGTCGTCGTAGCCGAGCTCCTCGCCGTCGGCGATGCGGAACATCTCGCGCACCAGGTCGATGCCGGCGACCTCCTCGGTGACCGGGTGCTCCACCTGCAGACGCGTGTTGACCTCCAGGAAGGAGATCGTGCCGTCGGCGCCGACCAGGAACTCCACCGTGCCGGCGCCGACGTAGCCGGCCTCCTTCAGGATGGCCTTGGACGCCGAGTACAGCTCCGCGACCTGCTCGTCGGACAGGAAGGGCGCCGGGGCCTCCTCGACCAGCTTCTGGTGCCGGCGCTGCAGGGAGCAGTCACGGGTGGAGACGACCACCACGTTGCCGTGCTGGTCCGCCAGGCACTGGGTCTCCACGTGCCGGGGCTTGTCCAGGTAGCGCTCCACGAAGCACTCGCCGCGGCCGAAGGCGGCCACCGCCTCGCGCACCGCGGAGTCGTACAGCTCCGGGACCTCCTCCAGGGTGCGGGCGACCTTCAGGCCGCGGCCGCCACCGCCGAACGCGGCCTTGATGGCGATCGGCAGGCCGTGCTCCTCGGCGAAGGTGACGACCTCGTCGGCACCCGAGACCGGGTCCGGCGTGCCGGCCACCAGGGGGGCACCGGCGCGCTGGGCGATGTGCCGGGCGGCGACCTTGTCGCCGAGGTCGCGGATCGCCTGCGGGGGCGGGCCGATCCAGGTCAGGCCCGCGTCCAGCACCGCCTGGGCGAAGTCCGCGTTCTCCGAGAGGAAGCCGTACCCGGGGTGGACGGCGTCCGCGCCGGACTCACGCGCGGCGCCCAGCACCTTGCCGACGTCGAGGTAACTGGTGGCGGGAGTGTCACCGCCCAGGGCGAACGCCTCATCCGCGGCGCGGACATGCAGAGCGTCCCGGTCCGGGTCGGCGTAGACGGCAACGCTCGCGATTCCGGCATCCCGGCAGGCCCGGGCCACGCGGACAGCGATTTCGCCACGGTTGGCGATGAGCACCTTGCGCACGATTGAGGCTCCCTCCTTGAAACAAGCCGAGTTTAGGGACTGCCGACACGGCACTTCGACCCGTCCCCAATGGTGAGCTTCCCCACACGGAGCGTGACCCGTGGCTCGCTCGAGAGGCGAAATCCCTTGTGGCACCGCGGTACGCAGGGCTCCCTCCGTAGAACCCTAGCCCCCGTATGTGGTCAAGGTCTCTGTGAGAGCGTGCTGCGCCCCACTCCGTTTCTTTGTGGAGTCCCTACGAATGGCCCAATGATTCTTTGCCCTCCGCAGAACCCTTGTACCGAGGTTTACCCGTTAGTAGCCTTCGGTCGACCCCGAACGTACTCGGGGTAACCGCACAGGCGTGCTCGAAAGAGGGTGGGACCGGTGGTCCGCAGACCGGTGGCGTGGCTCGTGGCGTTGGTACTCCTCGTGGAGGCGCTCGGCATCGCGGCCGTGAACTGGTTCCTCGGCGTCGTCGTGGACCGGCAGGACATGTCGCTGGCGGGCCTCGACCCGCAGATGATGTCGGTGTCCTCGAAGGTGGGCGCCGTGGTCTTCGGGCTGTACTTCGCGCTCTGCGCCCTGGTGGCACTGCTGGTCGGGGTGCGCGACCGGGGACCCGCCGGACTCGGCCGGATCCTGCTGATCAGCGCCGCCGTGGTGCACGGCCTGCTGGCCGCGTTCGCCTGGGGGCTGGTCGGCCCCTCCGCGTTCGTCTACCTGGTGGTGGTGCTCGGCCTGATCGTGCTGCTGCTGATGACCCACGACCGTCCGGACGCGCCCGCCGCGCCCAGGGACGCCGCCCCCGAGGACGGCACCGGCGGCGGCACCGGCGGCGGCACCTTGGACGGCGGGACGCCCCTCACGCCTCCGGCGGCGCCCACAGCTCCGTGATGCCGACGCCCAGCCCGGCCAGCAGCCGGCGCAGCAGCGGCAGGCTGATGCCGATCACGTTGCCGTGGTCGCCGTCGATGCCGTCGATGAACGGGGCCGACCGGCCGTCCAGGGTGAACGCCCCGGCCACGTGCAGCGGCTCGCCCGAGGCGACGTAGGCGGCGATCTCCGCGTCGCTGGGGTCACCGAACCGGACCACCGTGGAGGCGGTGCCGGAGGTGTAGCGGCCACTGACGGTGTCGTAGACGCAGTGACCGGTCTGCAGGGTGCCCGCGCGGCCCCGCATCGCCTTCCAGCGCGCCGTGGCCTCCTCGGCGTCCGCCGGCTTGCCCAGGGCGCGGCCGTCCAGCTCCAGCACCGAGTCGCAGCCGATCACCAGCGCGCCCTTCAGCTCCGGCTTCGCGGCCACCACGGACGCCTTCGCCTCGGCGAGGGCGAGGGCCAGCTCGGCCGGCGTGGGGGCGCTGACGGCGTCCTCGTCGACCCCGCTGACGACCACTTCGGGGGCCAGCCCGGCCTGACGGAGCAGCCCGAGCCGGGCGGGGGACTGGGAGGCGAGCACGAGTCGGCGGCGCGGCTGATCTGTCATGCGGTCAGCGTATCGGCGCCGCCCGGACACCCCTCCCGACGGCCCCGGTGCGGCAGGCGGGCGGGCCGGCAGCGCCTCAGCGCACCCCGATCACGAGCATCGCCAGCAGCATGGCCAGCGCCATGAGAACGCCCAGCCGCCGCAGCATCGCCTGCGTGTGCCGCAGTTCCTCGGGCGGCTCGTTCTCGGGGTCGGACCACAGCATGCCTCCAGCGTCGTACGCCGCACGTCCGGGTGCCTGAGTACGGGTACTCAAGTACGGCCGGGGCGGCGCCCGGGACCCTCCCGCCGGCGCGTCGGCCGCGCGGGCGGGAGCGGGCCGGAACGGCTCAGCCGGGCCAGTAGGTGCGGGTCCAGGACGCCGGGCCGGGCTGCGGCAGCGGGTGGGCGGCGATGCGGGACGGGTCCGACCAGGAGTCGCGGGGACCGGGCGCGCCGGACGGCGTGGCGGACGCCGCCGCGGCGCGGGCCCGTACCACCGCCAGTGCGGCGGCCAGCTCCTCCGGGGTCGGGTTGCCCCGGACGACCTTGATCATCACGGTGGCCTCCAAGGGGGCGGCGGGGGTGGTCACAGCGGGATGTTGCCGTGCTTCTTCGGCGGCAGCGACTCCCGCTTGGTGCGCAGCTGGCGCAGGCCCCGCACGATGTGCCGGCGGGTGTCGGACGGCATGATCACCGCGTCGACGTAGCCGCGCTCGGCCGCCACGTACGGGTTGAGCAGCGCGTCCTCGTACTCCTGCATCAGCCGGGCGCGGGTGCCCTCGGTGTCGTCCGATTCGGCGATGGCGCGGCGGTGCAGGATGTTGACGGCGCCCTGCGCGCCCATCACCGCGATCTGCGCGGTCGGCCAGGCCAGGTTGAGGTCGGCGCCCAGGTGCTTGGAGCCCATGACGTCGTAGGCGCCGCCGAACGCCTTGCGGGTGATGACCGTGATCAGCGGGACGGTGGCCTCCGCGTACGCGAAGATCAGCTTGGCGCCGCGCCGGATGATGCCGTCGTGCTCCTGGTCCACGCCCGGCAGGAAGCCGGGGACGTCGACGAAGGTCAGCACCGGGATGTTGAAGGCGTCGCAGGTGCGCACGAAGCGGGCGGCCTTCTCGGAGGCGGTGATGTCCAGGCAGCCGGCGAACTGCATCGGCTGGTTGGCCACGATGCCCACCGGGTGCCCCTCGACCCGCCCGTACCCGGTGACGATGTTCGGCGCGAACAGCGCCTGCGTCTCGAAGAACTCGCCGTCGTCGAGGACGTGCTCGATGACGGTGTGCATGTTGTACGGCTGGTTGGCGCTGTCCGGGACGATCGTGTCCAGCTCGCGGTCCTCGTCGGTGACCGTGAGGTCGGCCTCCTCCGGGTAGACCGGCGGCTCGGACAGGTTGTTCGACGGCAGGTACGACAGCAGCTGCTTGACGTACTCGATGGCGTCCTTCTCGTCCCCGGCCATGTGGTGCGCCACACCCGAGGTGCTGTTGTGGGTGCGGGCGCCGCCCAGCTCCTCGAAGCCCACGTCCTCGCCGGTGACCGTCTTGATGACGTCCGGGCCGGTGATGAACATGTGGCTGGTCTGGTCGACCATGACCGTGAAGTCGGTGATCGCGGGCGAGTACACCGCGCCGCCCGCGCACGGACCCACGACCAGGCTGATCTGCGGGATCACGCCCGAGGCGTGGGTGTTGCGGCGGAAGATCTCGCCGTAGGCGCCGAGCGAGGCCACACCCTCCTGGATGCGGGCGCCGCCGGAGTCGTTGATGCCGATGACCGGGCAGCCGGTCTTCAGCGCGAAGTCCATCACCTTGACGATCTTCTGCCCGTAGACCTCGCCGAGGGCCCCGCCGAAGACGGTGAAGTCCTGGGAGAACACGGCGACCGGGCGGCCGTCGACGGTGCCGTACCCGGTGACCACGCCGTCGCCGTAGGGACGGTTGGCGTCCAGGCCGAAGTTGGTGGACCGGTGCCGGGCGAACTCGTCCAGTTCGACGAAGGACCCCTCGTCGAGCAGGAGGTCGATCCGCTCACGGGCCGTCAACTTGCCCTTGGCGTGCTGCTTCTCGACGGCGCGTGCGGAGCCGGCGTGCGTCGCCTCCTGGATGCGACGCTGAAGATCCGCGAGCTTGCCCGCGGTCGTGCGAATGTCAGGCTGCTGCTCTTCCGGCTCGGACATCGGGATGCGGCTCCCTGCCTGCTCAAAAGGGGGGACGGTTACTCATTCGAAGGGTAGTGGGGTGCCTCCCCATCAGCAGTGCGGTGTTTGCCACACCTAATGTGGCTTGCATGACGCCGCGTGATGACTCCGAGTCCTCCCCCAGCCGGTGGTCCGACCTGGACCGGCCGCCCCTGAACGCCACCTCCCTGCGCCGCGGGCTGGTGCGGGAGGGAGGGCTGTGGCGCGCGGTGGACGTGGTGCAGCGCACCGGCTCCACCAACACCGACCTGGTCGCCCGGGCGGCCGACGGCACCGCGGACGAGGGGACCGTCCTCGTCGCCGAGGAGCAGACCGCGGCGCGCGGACGCCTGGACCGGCAGTGGACGGCACCGCCCCGCTCCGGCCTGTTCTTCTCCGTCCTGCTCCGCCCGGCCGAGGTGCCTGTGCACCACTGGGGCTGGCTGCCGCTGCTCACCGGCGTCGCGGTGGCGACCGGGCTGTCCCGGGCGGCCGGCGTCGACACGGCCCTGAAGTGGCCCAACGACCTGCTCGTCACGGTCGGCGACCAGGAGCGCAAGGCCGGCGGGATCCTCGCCGAACGGGCCGGGGACGACGCTGTCGTCATCGGCGTCGGCGTCAACGTCACCCTGCGCGCCGGAGAACTGCCCGTGCCGCAGGCCGGCTCCCTGACGCTGGCCGGCGCGGTGAGCACCGACCGCGACCCGCTGCTGCGGGGCGTGCTGCGCTCCCTGGAGGACTGGTACGGGCGCTGGCGGGGCGCGGGCGGCGACGCGGCGGCCTGCGGCCTGCAGGAGACCTACGCGGCCGGCTGCGCCACGCTCGGCCGGATGGTGCGGGCGGAACTGCCGGGGGACCGGTCGGTGGTCGGCGAGGCGATGGCCGTGGACGGCGACGGGCGGCTGGTCCTGGCCACCGGCGCGGGCCTCCAGGAGCCGGTGGGGGCCGGCGACATCGT
>NZ_JAAGMD010000450.1 GCF_010548465.1 Streptomyces sp. SID14436
GCCCGTGGCTCCGCCGTGCCCCCGTGCACGGCCGCGCCCCCGTGCCCCAGCGCGCGGCGGGCTCCCGGGCCCCGCCCGCCCACGCTCCTTCGCCCTCACCGTCTGGACTCGAGAAGACACCCATGTTCCGTACCGCCTTGCGCAACGTGCTCGCGCACAAGGCCCGGCTCCTGATGACCGTGCTCGCCGTGATGCTCGGCGTGGCCTTCGTGTCGGGGACCCTGGTCTTCACCAACACCATTTCCGCCGCCCTGCAGAAGCAGTCCGCCAAGGGCTTCGACCACGTCGACGTCGCCGTCACGCCGGGCTGGAAGGACGCCGAGGGCGACCGGGTCGGCGAGGCGCGCGAGCTGACCCGCGCCCTGGTCGACACGAGCGCCGAGGTGCCCGGCGCCGAACAGGCCATCGGGATCGTCACCGGCTTCACCGCGCTGGCCGGCAAGGACGGCGAGCTGATCGGCGACGACTTCCAGTCCCAGGGCGGCAACTACTGGGGTCCCGAGGACCCCCGGTACCCGCTGACCGCGGGCCGCGCGCCGCAGGGCGAGGGCGAGATCCTCATCGACTCCGAGACGGCCCGGCGCGCCGGGTACGAGGTCGGCGACACCGTCCGCATGTCCGTCGACGGCCCCGTCCTGGAGCCGGTCGTCGCCGGGATCTTCACCACCGACGACGGCAATGTCGCGGCCGGCGGCAGCCTCGCGCTGTTCGACACCGCGACCGCGCAGAAGCTGTTCGGCAAGACCGGCACCTTCGACGAGATCGCCGTGAAGGCGAAGGCCGGCGTCAGCGACACCGAGCTGCAGGCGCAGCTGGAGAAGGTGCTGCCGGCCGGCGCCGTGGAGCTGCGGACCGGGACCGAACTGGCCGACGCCCAGGCGGAGATGATCGCCTCCTCGATGAGCGGTCTGAAGCAGGCGCTGCTGGTGTTCGCCGGTATCGCGCTGTTCGTGGGCACCTTCATCATCGCCAACACCTTCACCATGCTGGTCGCCCAGCGCACCAGGGAACTGGCCCTGATGCGCGCCGTCGGCGCCTCCCGCCGGCAGATCACCCGGTCGGTGCTGATCGAGGCGTTCGTGGTGGGCACCGTCGCCGCCGTCGCCGGCCTGCTCGCCGGTGTGGGCATCGGCGCCGGGCTGCGCTCCCTGATGGGCGCGCTGGACGCCCCGATGCCCGACGGGCCGCTGGTGATCAGCCCGGGCACGGTCGTCTCCGCGTTCGCGGTCGGCATCCTGGTCACCATGCTCGCCGCCTGGCTGCCGGGCCGCCGGGCCGCGAAGATCCCGCCGGTGGCCGCGATGAGCGCCGTGCACGCCAAGGCGACCACCAAGTCGCTGGTGCTGCGCAACACGCTGGGCGCGCTGCTCTCGGCGGCCGGTGTCGCCGTGGTCCTGGTGGCCACCACCATGGACGGCTCCTCCGGCCAGGCCCCGATGGGCTTCGGCGCGGTGCTGCTGATCATCGGCGTGTTCGTGCTGACCCCGCTGCTGTCCCGTCCGCTGATCGCCGCGGCCGCTCCGGTGCTGCGCGTGTTCGGGGTGTCCGGGAAGCTGGCCCGGCAGAACTCGGTGCGCAACCCGCGCCGTACGGCGGCCACCGCGTCCGCCCTGATGATCGGGCTCACCCTGATCACCGGGATGACGGTGGCGGCGGGCAGCCTGCAGAAGTCCATCGACAAGATGGCGGCCTCGGCGATCGAGGCGGACTACGTGGTGTCCATGGCGAACGGCAACGCGCTGTCCCCGGACGTCGAGAAGAAGCTGAAGCGGGCCGACGGCGTCACCGCCACCAGCCCCATGCGCAACGCCGTGTCCCGCATCGACGGCCGGACCGAGTACCTGACCGCCGTCGACGGCGCCACGTTCGGCGAGCTGACCGCGTTCGAGGTGGCCTCCGGTGCCTTCGAGGTCGGCGACGCGCGGGTGGTCGTGGACGACGACACGGCGAAGTCCTACGGCTGGAGGACGGGTTCGGAGTTCACCGCCGCCTTCGAGGACGGCAAGAAGGAGCGCCTCACGGTCGCCGGTGTCTACCGGGGCAACGAGATGATCAGCGGCATCATGATCGACGCGGCGACGCTCGCCCCGCACGAGTCGGAACCGGCCGACATGCTGGTCATGGTCAAGACGGCCGACGGCACGTCCGACGCGGCGAAGGAGTCGCTGGAGAAGGCCCTGGGCAGCAACCCGGGCATCAAGGTCCAGGACAAGAAGGACCTCTCCGACGAGATCGCGCAGATCTTCACCGTGGTGCTGAACATGGTCTACGGCCTGCTGGCGATGGCGGTGATCGTGGCGGTCCTCGGCGTGATCAACACGCTGGCGATGTCGGTGTTCGAACGCGCGCAGGAGATCGGCATGCTGCGGGCGATCGGCCTGGACCGCCGGGGCATCAAGCGGATGGTCCGGCTGGAGTCCCTGGTGATCTCGCTGTTCGGCGGGGTGCTCGGCATCGGCCTCGGAGTGTTCTTCGGCTGGGCGGCCGGTGAGCTGATGGGCACCCGCATGGACACCTACGAACTGGTCCTGCCCTGGGGCCGGATGGGCGTCTTCCTGGCGCTGGCCGCCGTGGTGGGCGTACTGGCCGCGCTGTGGCCGGCGCGCCGGGCGGCCCGGCTGAACATGCTCCAGGCGATCAAGTCCGAGTAGCGGCCGTACCCGGCCGGCGTGACGCGGGCCCCGTTCCGGGAGGGACGGGGCCCGTCGGCGCGTACGGGGACGGCGCGTCAGTGCCAGGTGCGGGCGCGCAGCGGCAGCCCGGACGCCCCGGACTCCGGCGTCTTCACCGCGAGGACCTGGTTGACGCCGATGCGGTTCTTCTCGAAGGCGAGCGCGGAGGCGGCCATGTAGAGCCGCCAGACGCGGGCCCGGCCCGGGCCGGCCAGACGGGCGGCGCGGTCCCAGTGCGTCTCCAGGTTCTCCACCCAGCGGCGCAGGGTGAGCGCGTAGTGCTCGCGGATCGACTCCACGTCGCGCACCTCGAAGCCGGCGCGCTCCAGCAGGCCCACGGTGGTGCCGACGGGGGCGAGTTCGCCGTCGGGGAAGACGTAGGCGTCGATGAACGGGTCCAGGTCGTAGGCCCCCTCGTCCCGCTCGGGGCGGCGGGCGATCTGGTGGTTGAGCAGCCGCCCGCCGGGCGCCAGGAGGCGGTGCAGGTGGCCGGCGTACTCCAGGTAGCGGGGGGAGCCGACGTGCTCGGCCATGCCGATGGAGGAGATCGCGTCGAAGGGGCCGTCGGCGACGTCCCGGTAGTCCTGCACCCGGATCTCCACCCGGTCGGCCAGGCCCTCCTCGGCGACGCGTTTGCGGGCGTGGGCGGCCTGTTCCTGGGAGAGGGTGATGCCGACGACGGCCACCCCGTGTTCGCGGGCGGCGTGCAGGGCCATGGATCCCCAGCCGCAGCCCACGTCGAGCAGCCGCTGACCGGGCTTCAGGGCCAGTTTCCGGCAGACCAGTTCCAGCTTGTCGTGCTGGGCCTGTTCGAGCGTGCCCCGCGGGGGCGGGGCGGACCAGTAGGCGCAGGAGTACACCATCGACGGGCCGAGGACGAGTTCGTAGAAGTCGTTGCCGACGTCGTAGTGGTGGCTGATGGCGCCCCGGTCGCTGCGTCTGGTGTGCAGGCCGCGGCGGGGGCGGCGGGCCTCCTCGGCGGGCCGGGCGGGCGGCAGCGGGGGCCCGGCCAGGGCGAACAGGCCCCGGACGGCGGAACGGAAGGCGGGGTCGCGCAGGGAGCGGGCGAGGCCGGGGGCGTCCTCGTCGCGCTCCCAGACCAGCCCGGCGAGCAGGTCCAGGGCGGCGTAGAGGTCGCCCTCCATGTCGAGGTCGCCGGCCACCCAGGCGCGGGCGAGACCGAGTTCGCCCGGCTTGAACAGCAGGTGGCGCAGGGCCCGGCGGTTGCGCACCACGAGGGTGGGCGCGGACGGGGGGCCGGCCTGGGAGCCGTCCCAGGCACGGATACGGACGGGAAGCGGTGTGCCCAGCAGCTGTTCGACGTGGACCTTCAGCCGCGGCGCGGCGTCAGCCATGGTCTGCACCTCCGTGACAGGGAATCCCGGAATGTCGTCACCACGTAAACACTCGCGGGGCGGCTTGGCAGCCCCCGGCGCGCGTCTCGACGGGGCAAACGCCGCCGGGAGGGGCGCCTGTTCCCTCCCCCGGCGCATCGGCGGGGGAGGGCGGTGCGGCCGCGGGGTCCCGGGCATGCCGAAGGGGCCGCCCGCACCACGGATGGCGGGCGGCCCCTTCGGGGGTCACTGCTGCGGCTGCCGGCCGTCCCCCGGGACGGGGTGCGGGCGGGGCACGCGGGTCAGGAGGCCTTGGCCTCGGTCTTCTTCGGCTCGGCGGCGGCCACCGGGGCGGGCTTGGCCGCCTCGTAGAACTCCTCGCGCGGCGACTCGATCGCGCCCAGGGAGACGACCTCGCGCTTGAGGAACATGCCGAGGGTCCAGTCGGCGAAGACGCGGATCTTGCGGTTGAACGTCGGCATCGCCATGCCGTGGTACGCGCGGTGCATGTACCAGGCGAGCCGGCCCTTGAGCTTGATCTTCATCTTGCCGACGACGATCATCGCGACGCCCTTGTGCAGGCCGAGGCCCGCCACCGCGCCCTTGTTGGCGTGGCTGTAGGGCTTCTGCGGGAAGCCCCGCATGCCGGCGATCACGTTGTCGCCGAGGACCTTGGCCTGGCGCAGCGCGTGCTGGGCGTTCGGCGGGCACCAGGCGTTCTCGTTGCCCGCCTTGCGGCCGACGAGGTCCGGGACCTGGGCGTTGTCGCCCGCGGCCCAGATGTAGTCGGTGCCGGTGACCTGGAGGGTGGGCTGGGTGTCGACGTGGCCGCGCGGGCCCAGCGGCAGGCCGAAGCGGGCCAGCGCCGGGTTGGGCTTGACGCCCGCGGTCCACACGATGGTGTTGGAGTCGACCTCCAGGCCGTTCTTCAGCACCACGTGGCCGTCGACGCAGGAGTCCATCGACGTGGACAGGTAGACCTCGACGCCGCGGCTCTCGAGGTGCTCCTTGCCGTACTGGCCCAGCTTGGGGCCGACCTCGGGGAGGATCTTGTCGGCGGCGTCGACGAGGATGAAGCGCATGTCCTCGCGGGACACCGTCTTGTAGTACTTGGCCGCGTCCCGGGCCATGTCCTCGACCTCGCCGATGGTCTCCGCGCCCGCGAAGCCACCGCCGACGAACACGAACGTGAGCGCCTTGCGGCGGATCTCCTCGTCGGTGGTGGAGTCGGCCTTGTCGAGCTGTTCGAGGACGTGGTTGCGCAGGCCGATGGCCTCCTCCACGCCCTTCATGCCGATGCCCTGCTCGGCGAGGCCGGGGATCGGGAAGGTGCGGGAGACCGCGCCGAGCGCGATCACCAGGTAGTCGAAGGGCAGCTCGTACGCCTCGCCGACCAGCGGGGCGATCGTGGCGACCTTGCGGTCCTGGTCGATGGTGGTGACCCGGCCGGTGAGGACCTCCGCCTTGGGGAGCACGCGCCGCAGCGGGACGACGACGTGTCGCGGGGAGATGTTGCCGGCGGCGGTTTCCGGGAGGAAGGGCTGGTAGGTCATGTACGACCGCGGGTCGACGACGGTGACGGTCGCCTCGCCGTAACGCATCTTCTTCTGGATGCGCCGAGCTGCGTACAGGCCTACGTACCCACCGCCTACTACGAGGATCCTGGGACGCTCCGTGGTGCTCATGCCATCGAGTATCCACCCGCCCGAGGGGGGTACCTCGTGCGCCCCTTCACAAGCTCGGACAGCCCTTGTGTTACACTCCGCGGCTCCTGTGATCGAGAACATGGCCGCGATCGTGAACCCGTCCCGCCGCCGCCACGTTGTCAATGCCGCGTGAGCTGCCTCTCCGTCGGTCCGGAACCCTCGTGAGGACCCTCGCGCAGGCGTCCCGACGCCCTGCCGGGCCCGTCCTGCGGCCGCCTTCTGAACATGTTCAAACGGGGGTCGAGCCCCCGAAAGGGCCAACCGGCCCCCATTCTCCGCCCGAGCGGGCCCATTTCCTTGTGAAGAACTTCACGAACTTTCTCGCGACGAGCCCGCCCGAAGCCCTCCCAGGGGCTCCCACCAGCGCTCGCCCGCTCCCGGCCCCGCTCGACGGAGCACCCCGGGCGGCCGGCACACCGGGGTGCGCCGGCCGCCCGCGCGCCTCAGCGCGGGCCGTCGGCGGCCAGGGACCAGGCGATGCCGTCCAGGATGTCGTGCTCGCTGGCGACGACCTCCCGGGCGTCCACGCGCTCCATCACGGCCAGCAGCACCAGGGCCCCCGCGGCGATCACGTCGACGCGGCCCGGGTGCATGGAGGGGACCGCGGCGCGTTCGGCGTGCGTCGACCGCAGCAGCCAGTCACTGATCTCCCGGACCCGCTCGCGGGAGATCCGGGAGTGGTGGATGGCGGCCGAGTCGTAGCCGGGGAGGTCCTGGGCGATCGCCGACACGGTGGTCACCGAACCGGCCAGCCCGACCAGGGTGTGCGCCTCGCGCAGCGGGACCGTCTTCTCCGCGAGGTCCAGCGCGGACTCGATGTCGGCGCGCATCGCGGCGACCTGACCGGCCGTCGGCGGGTCCGTCACCGCGCCGTCGCGCACCAGGTGCCGCTCGGTCATCCGCACGCAGCCCACGTCGACGGAGCGGGCCGCGCGGACCCGGTCGTCGCCGAGCACGAACTCCGTCGAGCCGCCGCCGATGTCGACCACCAGGAACGGACGGCGCAGGTCGGTCCGCCCGGTCAGCTCCTTCGTGGCGCCCGTGAAGGAGAACGCGGCCTCCTGGTCGCCGGTGATCACCTCGGGCTCCACGCCCAGGATGTCCACCACGCCGCGCACGAAGTCGTCGCGGTTCTCCGCGTCCCGGGAGGCGGAGGTGGCGACGAAGCGGGTGCGTTCCGCGCCGTGCCGCCCGATGATCTCCGCGTACGCGCGGCAGGCGGCGAAGGTGCGCTCCAGCGCCTGCGGCGCCAGCCGGCCCGTGCGGTCGACGCCCTCGCCGAGCCGCACGATCGTCATGCGCCGGTCCAGGTCGGTCAGTTCACCGGTCCCGGGGTGCGCGTCGGCCACCAGCAGACGGATCGAGTTCGTACCGCAGTCGATCGCGGCGACCCGGCTCACCGGGCGCCCTCCTGCTCCGCGGCCGGGCTCTCCGCCGTGACGCACGGGCCCTTGCGCCACCACTCGGGCAGCATCGCCAGCGCCTCGTCGCCCAGCGGGTTGACCCCGGGGCCGGCGGCCAGCGAGTGGGCGACCAGCACGTGCAGGCACTTCACGCGGTCGGGCATGCCGCCCGCGCTGGGGAAGTCCTTCAGCACCTCGATCTCGTCGCGGCGCCGGATGTAGTCCTCGTGCGCCGCCCGGTAGGCCGCCGCCAGCTCCGGGTCGGTGGCCAGCCGCTCGGTCATCTCCTTCATCACGCCGTTCGCCTCCAGCGTCCCGATCGCCGAGGAGGCGCGGGGGCAGGTCAGGTAGTAGAGCGTGGGGAAGGGGGTGCCGTCGGGCAGCCTCGGTGCCGTCTCGACGACGTCCGGCTGCCCGCAGGGGCAGCGGTGGGCGATCGCGCGCAGTCCGCGCGGGGGCCGGCCGAGCTGCTGCCGGAAGGCCGCGACGTCCGCGTCGGTGGGCTCGGTGCGCGGCGTCGTGGGCGGAGGAGTGTCCATCGTTGTCTTTCTTCGGGATGTCACGGGTGCCGGGCCGCCGGGCGGCGGCGGTCACGGGGCGGGATCACCGGCCGGCGGCGGCGGTCACGGGGCGGGATCACCGGCCGGCGGCGGCGGTCACGGGCGCGGGGTCACCGGCCGGCGGCGTCGGCCTTGTCGACCCCGTCCCAGACGTTCGCGTACCAGGGGCGGTCGGCGGCCCGCGTGTCGGTGCGCGACTGCTTCGCCGGGCCCGGGTCGACGACCACGAAGCCGGTCTCGCCCGGCATGACGTAGTGCAGCCGGCGGCGGATCTCCTGCTCGGCGTAGGCGTCGTCCTGCCAGCGCGCCTTCAGGTCGCGCAGTTCCTCGACGCGCTGCCGGGCCTCCTCCTGCTGCCGCTGGAGGTCGGCGATCTCGGCACGCTGGGAGACGTACTGCCGCATCGGGTAGGCGAGGGCCACGATCAGCGAACAGACCACCAGGGCGAGCAGCGCGGCCCGGCCGGTGAGCCGGGAGCGGCGCGCCTGCCGCTTGGTCTGCGAGCGGTACACCCGGGCCGCGGTCTGCTCACCGAGCAGCCGGATCCTGGTCGCGGTGGAGAAACGGTCCCGGTCCTTCACCGCCATGACTCCGCCTCCGGTTCGCCGTCGTCCGTGGGTCTGCGTGCGTACGTCCCCGCACACGGTACGGGACCGGGCACGGGGACGTGACGACGACGCTTCCTACGGGGCGGGCGCTCAGCCCTTGAAGCGGGGGAAGGCGCTGCGGCCGGCGTACACCGCGGCGTCGTCGAGGATCTCCTCGATGCGCAGCAGCTGGTTGTACTTGGCGACGCGCTCGGAGCGGGCCGGGGCACCGGTCTTGATCTGGCCGCAGTTGGTGGCGACGGCCAGGTCGGCGATGGTGACGTCCTCGGTCTCACCGGAACGGTGCGACATCATGCACTTGAAGCCGTTGCGCTGGGCCAGCTCGACGGCGTCCAGGGTCTCGGTGAGCGAGCCGATCTGGTTGACCTTGACCAGCAGGGCGTTGGCGGCGGCCTCGTCGATGCCGCGGGCCAGGCGCTCGGGGTTGGTGACGAACAGGTCGTCGCCGACGAGCTGCACCTTGTCGCCCAGCTTCGCGGTGATGGTCTTCCAGCCGTCCCAGTCGTCCTCGAACAGCGGGTCCTCGATGGACACGAGCGGGTACGCCTCGACGAGCTCGGCGTAGTACTCGGTCATCTCGGCGGCCGTGCGCTCCTTGCCCTCGAAGACGTAGGCGCCGTCCTTGTAGAACTCGGAGGCGGCCACGTCGAGGGCGAGGGCGATCTGCTCGCCGGGGGTGTAGCCGGCCTCCTTGATCGCCTCCAGGATGAGGTCGAGGGCCTCACGGTTGGAGCCGAGGTTCGGGGCGAAGCCGCCCTCGTCGCCGAGGCCGGTGGCCAGGCCCTTGCTCTTCAGGACCTTCTTCAGCGTGTGGTAGACCTCGGTGCCCCAGCGCAGGGCCTCGGAGAACGACTCCGCCCCGATGGGGGCGATCATGAACTCCTGGATGTCCACGTTGGAGTCGGCGTGCGAGCCGCCGTTCAGGATGTTCATCATCGGCACCGGCAGCAGGTGCGCGTTGGGGCCGCCCAGGTAGCGGAACAGCGGCAGGTCGCTCGCCTCGGAGGCGGCGTGGGCGACGGCGAGGGAGACGCCCAGGATGGCGTTGGCGCCGAGGGAGCCCTTGTTGTCGGTGGCGTCCAGGTCGAACATCGCCTGGTCGATCAGGCGCTGCTCGGTGGCGTCGTAGCCGACGAGCTCCGGGCCGATCTGCTCGATGACGGCCAGGACGGCCTTCTCCACACCCTTGCCCTGGTAGCGGTCGGGGTCACCGTCCCGCAGCTCGACGGCCTCGAAGGCACCCGTGGAGGCACCGGAGGGGACGGCGGCACGACCCGTGCTGCCGTCGTCGAGGCCGACCTCGACCTCGACCGTGGGGTTGCCTCGGGAGTCCAGGATTTCCCGGGCTACGACGACGTCGATGGACGGCACGAGCATCTCCTTCTTGGATGTGACGCGTGGGCAGGGCCTCGGTGGCTCTGCGAGACCGAGCCTAACCGGCTCCGGGCGATCGGCCATCCGGCCGCCCACCCCATGGACATCCGTGGCTCGCGCCCGGGGATGCCGCGGGGACAGAGCAGAGCTTAGATTGTTTCTTCGCGGAACAAAGAAGGTTCCGCCAACCGTGACCGGAAAGTGCCCGGGACCGTTCCCCGCGAAGGAGCCCCGCAGGGAGCCCGGACATGACCCCGCCCCGGTGCGTACGGGGGAACACGCACCGGGGCGAGGAGCCCGTGGGGGGAGTGGAGGGCCTGCGGCCGCTTCCTTACTTCAGGTGCAGCTGCTGACCCGGGTAGATCAGGTCGGCGTCCTGGACGATGTCGTCGTTCAGCTCGAACAGCTCGGACCAGCCGCCCTTGACGTCGTGCTCCTCGGCGATCGAGCTGAGGGTGTCGCCCTTGACGACCTTGTACTCGCCGTCGCCCTTCTTCACCTTCTTGCCGGTCGGCGTGGTGACGGTCTTCTTCTGGGCCGGACGCTCGGCGGAGCGGGACGACTTCTGCCCGGCGGAACGGTCGGCGCCGGTGTCCTGCTTCGGCGCGCTCTGCTGCGAGCCGCCGCCCTGGTTCTGGGTGGAGCCGCCACCGGTGTACGCGGCGCCGGACAGGCCCTTGCCGCACACCGGCCAGGCACCCTTGCCCTGGCCCGCGAGGACCTTCTCGGCGATCTCGATCTGCTGGGCCTTGGTGGCCTGGTCGGCGGTGGAGGCGTACTTGGTGCCGCCGTAGCCGGCCCAGGTGGAGGCCGAGAACTGCAGACCGCCGTAGTAGCCGTTGCCGGTGTTGATGGACCAGTTGCCGCCGGACTCGCACTGGGCGACGGCGTCCCACTCGGCGGCGGTGGCGGCGGAGGCGTTGCCGGCCGCCATCAGCGGGGCGGCGACGGCGGCGCCGGTCACACCGGCGATGGCGATGGCGCGAGTGGCCTTGGACGGACGACGGTGCTTGCCCTTGCCGGAAAACAGCATGGTTGGATCCCCTCACCGACGCCTACGAGGTGAGCTGTCGGGTTCGGGCCGGTTGAGTTGCCCGGCCACGCCCCTCACGGGACGCGGCTTCACCCCAAGCCGCATTCGGTGTCAACCACCGGATCCGGCACTTACCTTGGGTCCCCCGCTCCTGCCTACGGCGCATGACGCGACGACTGTTCCCGTGCTGCCACTGGCAGGATTCGGCGTGGCGGCAGCCGGGGCCCGCGATGGCGAGCGGTCCTGACCGTAGACACGCGTCCGGCGGAATTTCAAAGACGATCACGGCTTCTGAGACCTATGTCTCACAAACTTTAAACCAGACATTCAGTGCGAATCATGACGCCAACTGCCCTCATCCGGAGGGCCTTTCGCCCGCCCCTTTCGCCCGGAACGCCCCCGGTCGAAAGCGTCCGACCGGGGGCGTTGCGGAGCAAATGGACTGCCGGACCTACTGGTTCCACCCGGACAGCGAGCCCGCCCCCGGCGCGGACGGGGAGGCGTCGGGCGCGGCGGAGGGTCCGGCCGGGGCGGAGGGCGCGGACGGCTCGGCGACGGACCACAGCCCCGCCACGCCGCTCACGCCCGCCGCCGCGTCCAGCA
>NZ_JAAGMD010000482.1 GCF_010548465.1 Streptomyces sp. SID14436
CGCCGGGGCCGCCCGGACCGGCCGGAGCGCCCGGAGCCGGCACCGGACCCCCCGGTGCCCCCGGCACTCCCGGTGCCCCCGCGGCCCCCGGGGCGCGCCGGTGCTCGGTCCAGGCGGTGCCGTCCCACCAGCGTTCCAGGTGCGGGGCGTGCGGGTCGCGGTACCAGCCGGGTGGGGGCGTCATGCTCATCCCGGCACTGTAGGGGGACGGACGGGACGGTGACGACCGGCGCTAGAGGCCGTGCCCTTCGGATCACTCCGACCGGATCGGCGGCGCCTTGACAGTTGCCGGTGAGCGGGGCTTGGTGCGTGCGGCTGCAAGGCGGAGGAGGGCGCCGATGCGGAGCATCGGCAACCGACGACAACGCGGCTGGGGGTGCCCCCTCCGGGGGAGTGCGTGCCGAGCCCCGCGGCCCCGGGGAGATCCGAAAGACACGGCCTATAGCGGTGTGACATACGCCCCGGAGATCCCGCCGTCCACCAGGAAGTCGGTGGCGTTGACGAAGGAGGAGTCGTCGCTCGCCAGGAACGCGACGGCGGCGGCGATCTCCCCGGCCTCGGCGAACCGGCCCAGCGGAATGTGCACCAGGCGGCGGGCGGCGCGCTCCGGGTCCTTGGCGAACAGCTCCTGCAGCAGCGGGGTGTTGACGGGGCCGGGGCACAGGGCGTTGACGCGGATGCCCTCCCGGGCGAACTGCACGCCGAGCTCGCGGGAGAGGGCGAGCACGCCGCCCTTGGAGGCGGTGTAGGAGATCTGGCTGGTGGCCGCGCCCATCCGGGCCACGAAGGAGGCGGTGTTGATGATGGAGCCCCGGCCCTGGCGGCGCATGTGGGGGATGGCGGCCTTGCAGCACAGGTAGACGGAGGTGAGGTTGACCTCCTGGACCCGCTTCCAGGCGTCCAGGCCGGTCTCCAGGATGGAGTCGTCGTCCGGCGGGGAGATGCCGGCGTTGTTGAAGGCCACGTCGACGCTGCCGTAGGTGTCGTACGCGGTCCGGAACAGGGCCTCGACCTGCTCGGGGTCGGTGACGTCGACGTGTGCGTAGAGGCCGCCGGTCTCCTCGGCGACCGCCTTGCCCCGCGCCTCGTCCACGTCGCCGCAGACCACGTGGGCGCCCTCGGAGGCGAGCCGGTGGGCGGCGGCCCGGCCGATGCCGCTGCCGGCGCCGGTGACGACGGCGGTGCGGCCGGCCAGGCGGCGGCAGATGACTTCTTCGCTCATGTGCGGTCAGGCCTCCGTGCTGATGAAGACGTTCTTGGTCTCGGTGAAGGCGTCCAGTGCCCCGGGGCCGAGTTCCCGCCCCACGCCGGACTGTTTGAAGCCCCCGAACGGGGTCCAGTAGCGGACGCTGGAATGGGAGTTGACGGACAGGTTCCCGGCGCGGACGGCCCGGGACACGCGCAGGGCGCGGCCGACGTCCCGGGTCCAGACGGAGCCGGACAGGCCGTAGTCGGTGGCGTTGGCCAGGCGGACGGCGTCGGCCTCGTCGTCGAAGGGCAGGACGACGGCGACGGGGCCGAAGACCTCCTCGACGGCCACCCGGGCGCCGGGGTCGACGCCGGTGAGCACGGTCGGCGGGAACCAGTGGCCGGGGCCCGCCGGTGCCTTGCCGCGGATGCCCGGCAGGTCGTCGGGGACGTAGGAGCGGACGCGGTCCAGCTGGGGCCGGGAGATCAGCGGGCCCATGTCGACGCTCTCGTCGGCGGGGTCGCCCACCCGGACGGCCTCGACCGCCGGGGCGAGGAGGTCCAGGAAGCGGTCGTGCACGGAGCGCTGCACGAGGATGCGGGTGCGGGCGCAGCAGTCCTGTCCCGCGTTGTCGAGGAAGGACATGGGGGCGGCCGCCGCGGCGGCCTTCAGGTCGGCGTCGGCGAAGACGATGTTGGGGCTCTTGCCGCCGAGTTCGAGGGTGACGCGCTTGAGGTGGTCGGCGCCCCTGGCCCACACCCGCTTGCCGACGGCGGTCGAGCCGGTGAACACGATCTTGGCGACGCCGGGGTGCTCGACGAGGGCGTTGCCGGTGACCGGGCCGTGTCCGGGCAGCACCTGGAACAGGCCCTCGGGGAGCCCGGCCTCCAGCGCGAGTGCGGCCAGGCGCAGGGCGGTGAGCGGGGTGGCCTCCGCCGGTTTGAGGAGGACGGCGTTGCCGGCGGCGAGCGCGGGGGCGGTGCCCCAGGCGGCGATGGGCATCGGGAAGTTCCAGGGGGCGATGACACCGACGACGCCGACGGGTTCGGGGAAGGTGACGTCGATCCCGCCGGGAACCGGGATCTGGCTGCCCGTCAGGCGTTCCACTCCCCCGGCCGCGTAGTCGAGCAGGTCGCGGACGTTGCCGGCCTCCCAGCGGGCGTTGCCGAGGGTGTGTCCGGCCTCCCGGACCTCCAGGCGCGCCAGTTCCTCGCGGTGGGTGTCGACAGTGGCCGCGAACCGGCGCAGCAGGCGGGCCCGGTCGCCGGGCGGGAGGGCCGCCCAGGCGGTCTGCGCCCGGGCGGCGCGCAGGACGGCGGCGTCCACCCCCGCGGGGCCGACGGCGTCGACGGTGGCGATCACTTCCTCGGTGGCGGGGTTGGCGACCCGGAGCTCGGACGGGTCCTGGGGCTCGGACGGGGCCCGGAGCTCGGACGGGGCCTGGGGCTCGGATGACTCGTGGGACACGGTTCGGGCCTCACATGCGTTCGAAGGAGCGGCGCAGTTCCCAGTCGGTGACCGCGGCGTCGAAGGCGTCCACCTCGACGCGCGCCATGTTCAGGTAGTGGGCGACGACGTCGGCGCCGAAGGCGTCCTTGGCGAGGGCGCTGGTCTCCCACAGTTCGGCGGCCTCGCGCAGGGTGGTGGGGACGTGTTCGTAGTCGGCGGCGTAGGCGTTGCCGGGGCAGGGGTCGGGCAGCTGAAGTCGCTGCTCGACGCCGTGCAGTCCGGCGGCGACCATGCCCGCCACGGCGAGGTGCGGGTTGACGTCGCCGCCGGGGAGGCGGTTCTCGAAGCGCAGGGAGGGGCCGTGGCCCACCACGCGCAGCGCGCAGGTGCGGTTGTCGCGCCCCCAGGCGACGGCGGTCGGGGCGAAGGAACCGGGCTGGAACCGCTTGTAGGAGTTGATGTGGGGGGCGTAGAGCAGGGAGAACTCGCGCAGGGCGACGAGCTGCCCGGCGAGGAAGTGGCGCATGACGTCCGACATGCCCTCCGGGTCCTCGGCGGACTCCGGCATGACGCTGCGGCCACTGGCATCCGCGAGGGAGAGGTGGATGTGGCAGGAGTTGCCCTCGCGCTCGTTGTACTTGGCCATGAAGGTGAGGGAGAAGCCCTCCTGGGCGGCGATCTCCTTGGCACCGGTCTTGTAGACGGCGTGCTGGTCGCAGGTGACCAGGGCCTCGTCGTAGCGGAAGGCGATCTCGTGCTGGCCGGGGTTGCACTCGCCCTTGGCGGACTCGACGGTGAGCCCGGCCCCCGCCATCTCGTTGCGGATGCGGCGCAGCAGCGGCTCGATGCGCCCGGTGCCGAGCACCGAGTAGTCGACGTTGTACTGGTTGGCAGGGGTGAGCCCCCGGTAGCCGACGTCCCAGGCCTGCTCGTAGGTGTCCCGGAAGACGATGAACTCCAGCTCGGTGCCGACCTGGGCGGTGTGTCCGAGGGCGGCGAGGCGGTCCAGCTGGCGGCGCAGGATCTGGCGGGGCGCGGCGGCGACCGGGGAGCCGTCGGCCCAGGCCAGGTCGGCGACGGCCATGGCGGTGCCCGCGTTCCAGGGCAGGCGGCGCAGGGTGTCGAGGTCGGGGAACATGGCGAAGTCGCCGTAGCCCGTCTCCCAGGAGGACATGGCGTAGCCGTCGACGGTGTTCATGTCGGCGTCGACGGCGAGCAGGTAGTTGCAGCCCTCGCTGCCGTGCCGGAGCACCTCGTCGAGGAAGAAGCGCGCGGCGAACCGCTTGCCCTGGAGCCGCCCTTGCATATCGGGAAAGGCCAGGACGACAGTGTCGATCTCACCGCTCGCGACGAGGGCGCGCAGTTCCTCGACGCCGAGTGGTGGTGTGCGGTCTGCCACGGGGAGCCTCCTTCGGCTTCTTCGGCGGGCCGGGAGCCATAAGGTATTGCCGGGAACCATTGCTTGGGAAGGGGGCGCGACCACATGCGGGAGGGTTCGGCCGGAACGGTCGGGGACCGGCTCGCGCCGGTGCTGCGGCCGGTGCGCGCGGGCAACGGCTTCGAGGAGGCGCTGGAGCAGATCCTCCAGGTCGTGCGCCTGGGCCTGGTGGCCGGCGGGGAGCGGCTGCCGGCCGAGCGGGAGCTGGCGGAGCGGCTGGGCATCAGCCGGGTGACGCTGCGCGAGGTGCTGAAGGTGCTGCAGGACCAGGGGCTGGTGGAGTCCCGGCGGGGCCGTTACGGCGGCACGTTCGTGCTGCCCCGGCCGACCGACACCGGGGAGGGCGAGCTGCGGCGGCGGATCGCCGAGGTGGACATCGAGGACGTGCTGCGGTTCCGTGAGGTGCTCGAGGTGGGGGCGGCGGGGCTGTGCGCGGCGCACGGCCTGACGGGCCGGCAGGCGGAGCGGCTGCGCGAGGCCCTGGCGGGCACACGGGACGCGCCGCTGGCGGAGTACCGGCGGCTGGACACGCTGTTCCACCTGACGCTGGCGGAGCTGTGCGGGTCGCCGACGCTGACGGCGCAGTACGCGGCCGTGCGGGCCACCGTCAACGATCTGCTGGACTGCATCCCGCTGCTGGTGCGCAACCTGGAGCACTCGCAGCAGCAGCACACCGCCCTGGTCGAGGCGGTGCTGGAGGGCGACGCGGACGGGGCGCGCGAGGTGATGCGCGAGCACTGCGCGGGCACCGCCGCGCTGCTGCGGGGGTTCCTGGCCTGAGGGCGGCGGCGCCCGGCAACGCGGTGTTTACCGCGCCGTGACGCGCGGGGGCTTGCGCTCCCGGTGTCCGCGCCAGGAAGGTATGGGCCCGTAAAGGTCTGGATCCGCTCCATTGCCGGCGCCGCTGCATCGGCGGCGTCCTGCTTCCGTCGCCGCGTCTGGGGAGTCCTCCGTGAGCCTTCCGTCCACCTCCCGTGCCTCCGCCCCCGCCGAACCGGACGACTACCTGGACCGCCGCAGGCTGCGCCGCGGCAGCGCCGGCTGGCTGCTGCTGACCGGCCTCGGCGTCGCCTACGTCGTCTCCGGCGACTACTCGGGCTGGAACTTCGGCCTGGCCGAGGGCGGCTTCGGCGGCCTGGCGATCGCCATGGTGCTGATGGGCACCATGTACGCCTGCATGGTCTTCGCCCTGGCCGAACTGTCCTCGATCCTGCCCACCGCGGGCGGCGGCTACGGCTTCGCGCGCCGTGCGCTCGGCCCCTGGGGCGGCTTCCTCACCGGCACGGCCATCCTGATCGAGTACGTCCTCGCGCCCGCCGCGATCTCCATCTTCATCGGCGACTACGTGGAGTCGCTCGGCCTGCTCGGCCTGCAGTCGGGCTGGCCCGTGTACCTGACCTGCTTCGTGCTCTTCATCGGCATCCATCTGTGGGGCGTCGGTGAGGCACTGCGCTTCAGCTTCGTCGTCACCGGCATCGCGGTGGCGGCCCTCGTCGTCTTCGCGGTCGGCGCGCTGTCCGCGTTCGACGCCTCTTCCCTGGACGACATCCCGGTCGACGGCTCGGCCTTCGGCGCGAACTCCTGGCTGCCGATGGGGCTGCTCGGCATCTGGGCCGCGTTCCCGTTCGGCATGTGGTTCTTCCTCGGCGTGGAGGGCGTCCCGCTGGCCGCCGAGGAGACCCGGGACCCGGCCCGCACCCTGCCGCGGGCGATCCGCTGGTCGATGGGCATCCTGGCGGTGCTGGCCGTGGTCACCTTCGTGGCCGCGGCCGGGGCCCGGGGGTCGGCCGCCGTCCAGGACGCGGGCAATCCGCTGGTGGAGGCACTCCAGCCGGACGGCCGGGCGACCGGCCTCAGCCGGATCGTGAACTACGCGGGGCTCGCCGGTCTCGTCGCGTCCTTCTTCTCCCTGATCTACGCCGGCTCGCGCCAGCTGTTCGCGCTGTCCCGGGCCGGCTACCTGCCCCGGTTCCTCTCCCTCACCAGCCGCCGCAAGGCTCCCTGGCTGGGGCTGCTGGTGCCGGGCGCGATCGGCTTCGCGCTGGCCGCCGGGACCGGCAACGGGGCGCGCATGCTGAACGTGGCCGTGTTCGGGGCGACGATCTCGTACGCGCTGATGTCGCTGTCGCACATCGTGCTGCGCCGCCGCGAGCCGGAACTGCCGCGGCCGTACCGCACCCCGGGCGGGGTGCTGACCTCGTCGGTCGCCCTGATGCTGGCCTGCGCGGCGCTGGTGGCGACGTTCCTGGTGGACGTGACGGCCGCGTTCATCGCGCTGGCGGTGTACATCGTGGCCGTGGCCTACTTCGGTCTGTACAGCCGCCGGCACCTGGTGGCGAAGGCCCCGGAGGAGGAGTTCGCGGCACTGGCCGCGGCCGAGGCAGAGTTGTCCCGGGACTGACGGGACTGACGGGACGCGACGGAGGCGGCATGGCGGACGACGGGCCACTGATCGGCATCAGCACGTACGCGGAGCCCGGGGTGCGCTGGGGCGCGTGGCAACTGGACGCGGCGCTGCTGCCCGCCGGGTACCCGCGGCTGGTGCAGCGGGCGGGCGGACTCGCCGTGATGCTGCCCCCGGACGCACCGGAGCGGGCCGCGGCGACCGTGGCCCGCGTCGACGGTCTGGTCGTCGCCGGCGGCCCGGACGTCGAACCCGTCCACTACGGCGCCGAACCCGACCCGCGCACCGGCCCGCCCGCACGGGTTCGGGACGCCTGGGAGCTGGCGCTGATCCGGGCGGCCCTGGACCTGCGGATCCCGCTGCTCGGCATCTGCCGGGGCATGCAGCTGCTGAACGTCGCCCTCGGCGGCACCCTCGTCCAGCACATCGACGGGCACGCGGGGGCGCCGGGCGTCTTCGGCAGCCACCCGGTGACCCCGGTGCCGGGCACCCGCTACGCCGGGCTGGTGCCCGAGGTGAGCCCCGTCACGGCCTTCCACCACCAGGCGGTGGCCCGCCTCGGCCGGGGCCTGATCCCGTCGGCCCACGCGGCGGACGGCACGGTGGAGGCGGTCGAACTGCCCGCCCCCGACTGGGTCCTGGGCGTCCAGTGGCACCCGGAGATGGCCGAGGACCTCCGCGTCATGCAGGGCCTCACCCGAGCCGCCGCCCACCGCATCGCGGCCTGAGCGCCTCGGACGGCCGGTTCCCGGCCGGACGGGCCGGACGCGCTCGCCCGTGCCGCCCGCCGCGGCCACCAGATCCGCATGCGGCCCGCGGACCCCGTGACCCGCCACCTCACCAGCCGCCCCCGGCGCCGCACCACACCCGCCCGAAGGCAACGAACCGCGCACC
>NZ_JAAGMD010000508.1 GCF_010548465.1 Streptomyces sp. SID14436
CCCGCGGCGGTCCGCGCCTTCACCGCGGCCGGCCTGCGGACCCGGTCGGCGGTGTCCGAGGAGGAGGACGCGCACGTGGTGGTCGGGGTCGCGCCCCGGCCGCCTTGCCCGGGCCGCCCGGCCCACGGCTCCCCGGCGGGCGCGCTCACCCGGGGGTCGTCGCCCGGGCGATGAGCAGGGCCACGTCGTCGAAGTTGTCGGGCTCGTGCAGCGTGCGCAGGAGCAGGTCGCAGAGCTCCTCCAGGGGCCGGTCGGGGCAGTCGAGCAGGGTGAGGAGCCGGTCCAGCCGCTCGTCCAGCGGGTGCCGCCGGGTCTCCACCAGACCGTCGGTGTAGAACACCAGCCGGTCGCCCGGCTCCAGGTCGACGACGGTGGCGGAGAAGGCCACCCCGCCCACCCCGAGCGGCACCCCCGTCGGCAGGTCGAGCAGCTCCGGCACGCACCCGGAGCGGACCCGCACCGGCGGCAGGTGCCCGGCGTTGGCGATCACGCACTGCCGCCGCGCGGGGTCGTGGACGGCGTACACGCACGTGGCGATGGCCTGGTCGAGGTCGCCCGAGATGCGGTCCAGGTGGTCCAGCAGCACCGCCGGGTCGAGGTTGAGGGAGGCCAGGGTGTTGGTCGCGGTGCGCAGCCGGCCCATGGTGGCGGCGGCGGGGATGCCGCTGCCCATCACGTCCCCGACCACCAGGGCGGTGCGGTCGCCGGCCAGCGGGATCACGTCGAACCAGTCGCCGCCCACCTCGCTGGTGGCGCCCGCCGGCTGGTAGCGGGAGGCGAGCTCCAGCCCTCCGGTGCGGGGCGGGAGGCTGGGCAGCAGGCTGCGCTGGAGGGTGAGCGCGGTGGCGCGGGCGTTCTGGTACCAGCGGGCGTTGTCGATCTGCACGGCCGCCCGGGACGCCAGTTCCCGGGCCAGCAGCAGGTCGTCGTCGTCGAACGGCAGCGGATTGCGGCTGCGCTTGAGGTCCAGCGCGCCCAGCACCTCGCCGCGCGCGATCAGCGGCACCGCGAGGTACGAGTGCACGCCCGCCCGGCCCAGCAGTTCGGCGGCCTCCGGGGAGCGGGCGATGCGGGGCAGGTCGTCCTCCTTGACCACCGGCACCATGACCGGCCGGGCGGTGCGCACGCACTCCGTGACCAGCCGGTCCGGCGCGTAGCGGGCCAGTCCGCCGGGCGGGTCGGCCGCCCGCAGCGCCTCCGGGACCTTGTCGCCCTGGACGGCGAGCGCCCGGATGACCGCGGGCTCGCCCGGACTCAGGGTGCTGCGACGGCCCCGGACCACCGCGTCCAGCAGGTCCACCGCGGCCACGTCGGCGAGTTCCGGTACCGCCACGGCGGCCAGCTCGCGCGCCGTGCGGTCCAGGTCCAGGGTGGTGCCGATGCGGGCGGACGCGTCGGCGATGAGGGCGAGCCGGCGCCGGGCGGCCTCGGCCTCGACGCTCGCCCGGTACTGCTCGGTGACGTCGACCACGGACACGGCCACGCCCAGCACCGTGCCGAGCGCGTTCTCCAGCCGGTACAGCGAGACCGTCCAGGCGTGGTCCTCGTCCGGATCGGCCGGCGTGCGGCCGACGGCGGACCGGTCGACGATCGGCTGCCCGGTGTCCAGCACCCGGCGGGCGGCGTTCTCGATGGCGTCGGCGTCCAGCTGCGGCAGCACCTCCCGCACCGTGCGGCCCAGGTGTTCCGCGGCCGGGATGCCGTTGATCTGCTCCAGCGCGGGGTTGACGGAGGCGTAGCGCAGCCGGGTGTCCAGCACGGCCAGCCCGATGGGGGACTGGGCCACGATCCGGGTGGACAGCGCGACGTCCTGTTCCATCCGCCGGACCGTCGACTGGTCGACCGCGAGACCGAGGGCGAAGACCTCCCCCTGGTCGTCCAGCAGCCGCATGTTGCGGAACTCCACGAGCCGGGTGCCGCCGTCCTTGCGCCGGATGGGGAACGCCCCGGCCCAGCTCCGCCCGGTGCGCATCACGTCGGCGAACAGCTCGACGACCAGGTCCAGGTGCTTCTCGTGCACCATGATCCGGGCGGCGTACTGGCCCAGCGCCTCCTGGACGGTGTACCCGAACAGTTCCTCGGCCTGGGGGCTCCACAGGACCACGCGTCCCTCGGCGTCCAGCACCACCGAGGCCACGCCCAGCACGTCGAGCAGCCCGCTGGGACGCACCGGCCCGCGCTCCGGGCCGCCGTCCCCGGCCAGGGGTGCCCCGGCTGCACTCATCCCACGCCCGCCTTCGCCGCTCGGGCCGGCACCTCCGCGCGGCACCGGCTTCCCTTGTTCTACCGCGCGCGGGGGCGATTTTTCGCCGCTCCTGCCGTCCCGGTTCCAGCTTCTCCCTTTCCGGTGCGGCGGTCACCCCGGCGCGAGGCGCATGCGCGTACCGGGTTGCGGGTACCCGCGACGCCCTCGTTCCGTCAGTCGTACGCGGCTCTCGCGACCTGCGGGTAGTGCCCGGGCGGGGCCGGTGCTTTGCTGGGGGAGGGGCGGGGCACGGCGGGGGTCACGAGAGGAGCGATCCCGATGAGCAGTGAGCGACCGCACCCGGAGTCCGTCTCGGTCGAGATCAGCGGATGCAGCAAGCACGACGCCCGGATCGTGTTCGACACGCTGTGCGCGTGCTTCACGTCGGACCGGTGCGCCGAGGACGTCCCCGAGGAGTTCCACGAGACCCGGCCCACGGTGTGGCTCGGGACGTTCGACGTCGCCGACCCGCACGAGGGCAAAGCCGCGCCGGTCAGGCTGTCGTCGTCCGTGGACGCCGACGTGCACGGCGGCTACTGGGCCATCGACCGGTTCCGCAGCACGCTGGGCGACCTGTTCACCGTGCACGACCTGACCACGGTCTCGGGCGACCAGGAGAGGGAACTGCACGTGCGTCTCGAGAGCCGCTGACGCGCACCGGACCCCCGGGGGGCGGCCCCCGGGGGTCCGCTGTGCCCTCCGTCACCTTTATGCAACTAGTTGCACAAGGTGCCGCGCGTCCTCTACAACAGAGGCACCACACCGCGCACGGAGGGCCCGATGAGCCGTTACCCACACCTGCTGACCCCCCTCGACCTGGGCTTCACCACCCTGCCCAACCGGGTCCTCATGGGCTCCATGCACGTGGGCCTGGAGGAGGCCGAGGGCGGCTTCGCCCGCATGGCCGAGTTCTACGCGGCCCGCGCGCGCGGCGGGGTCGGCCTCATCGTCACCGGCGGCATCGCGCCCAACGACGAGGGGCGCCCCTACGAGGGCGGCGCCCGCATCACCACCGACGCCGAGGCCGAGCAGCACCGGGTCGTCACCGACGCCGTGCACGAGGCGGGCGGCCGCATCGCGCTGCAGATCCTGCACTTCGGCCGCTACGCCTACCACCGGGACCTCGTCGCCCCGAGCCCCCTCCAGGCGCCGATCAGCCCCTACCCGCCGCGCGAGCTGAGCGACGCCGACGTCGAGCGCACCATCGACGACTACGCGCGCGCCGCCCGCCTCGCCCGGCAGGCCGGCTACGACGGCGTCGAGATCATGGGCTCCGAGGGCTACCTGATCAACGAGTTCATCGCCCGGCAGACCAACCACCGCACCGACCGCTGGGGCGGCTCCTACGAGAACCGGATGCGCTTCCCGGTCGAGATCGTCCGCCGGGTGCGGGAGGCGGTCGGCGAGGACTTCATCGTCATCTACCGGCTCTCCATGCTCGACCTGGTCCCCGGCGGCTCCACCCTGGACGAGGTGATCACCCTGGCCAGGGCCGTCGAGGAGGCCGGGGCCACCATCATCAACACCGGCATCGGCTGGCACGAGGCGCGCATCCCCACCATCGCCACCTCCGTGCCCCGCGGCGCCTACACCTGGGTCACCAAGCGGCTGATGGGCGAGGTGTCCGTCCCCCTCGTCACCACCAACCGCATCAACACCCCCGAACTCGCCGAGCAGTTGCTGGCCGAGGGCCACGCCGACATGGTGTCGATGGCCCGGCCGATGCTCGCCGACCCCGACTTCGTCGCCAAGGCCGCCGAGGGCAGGCCCGAGGCGATCAACACCTGCATCGGCTGCAACCAGGCCTGCCTCGACCACACCTTCAGCGGGCAGATCACCTCCTGCCTGGTCAACCCGAGGGCCTGCCACGAGACGGAGCTGGTGCTCTCGCCGACCCGGCGCCGCAAGCGCGTCGCGGTCGTCGGCGCCGGCCCGGCCGGCCTCGCCTGCGCGGTCAGCGCCGCCGAACGCGGCCACGACGTCACCCTGTTCGACGCCGCGAGCGAGATCGGCGGGCAGCTCAACGTGGCCCGCAAGGTCCCCGGCAAGCAGGAGTTCGACGAGACCCTGCGCTACTTCCGCACCCGGCTCGCGGAACTGGCCGTCGACGTCCGCCTCGACACCTGGGTCACCGCCGACGACGTCGCCGGACACGACGAGGTCGTCGTCGCCACCGGTGTCGTGCCGCGCGTCCCCGACATCCCCGGCGTCGACCACCCCCGCGTCCTCGGCTACCTCGACGTCCTCAGGGACGGCGCCCCCGTCGGCGACCGGGTCGCCGTCCTCGGCGCGGGCGGCATCGGCTTCGACGTCGCCGCCTACCTCACCGACAGCGGGGAGAAGGCCCACGAGGACCCCGGGACCTACTTCCGGCACTGGGGCGTCGACCTCGACTACACCGGCCCCGGCGGCCTCGGCACGCCCGACCGGCCCGCGACGCCGCGCACCGTGCACCTGCTCCAGCGCAAGACCACCAAGGTCGGTGCTGGCCTCGGCAAGACCACCGGCTGGATCCACCGCACCGAACTGCGGCACCGCGGCGTCACCATGGTCCCCGGAGTGGTCTACGACCGGATCGACGACGCCGGACTGCACGTCACCGTCGACGGCGAGAGCAGTGTCCTGGAGGTCGACACCGTGGTCCTGTGCACCGGCCAGGAGCCGCGCCGGGACCTGCACGAGGAGCTGGTCGCCGCCGGGCGCCCGGTCCACCTCATCGGCGGCGCCGACGTGGCCGCCGAACTGGACGCCAAGCGCGCCATCAAGCAGGGCACCGAACTCGCCGCCTCCCTCTAGGAACGGGTGCGGACCGTGCCGGGGCCCGGGGGAGCCGGCACGGTCCGCACCACCGGCCGTCGGGCCCCCGTCCCTAGGATGAGCCCATGTCACTCCCGCACGCGATCCTCACCGCCCTGCTCGAGAAGCCGTCGTCGGGGCTGGAGCTGACGCGCCGGTTCGACAAGTCGATCGGCTACTTCTGGTCCGCGACGCATCAGCAGATCTATCGCGAGCTGGGCCGGCTGGAGGGCGAGGGCTTCATCCGGGCCCTGCCGGCGCAGCAGCCGGCCCGCGGGCAGAAGAAGTCCTACGAGGTCCTGCCCGCGGGACGCGCGGAACTGGCCCGCTGGACCGCCGCGTCCCAGGACCCCAAGCCGCACCGGGACGCCATGCTGCTGCGCCTGCGGGCGGCCGCCGTGGTCGGCACGGCGGGCATCGAGGACGACCTGCGGCGCCATCTGGAGCTGCACCGGCGGCAGTTGGCGGAGTACCAGGAGATCCAGCGGCGGGACTTCCCGCCCGGCCGGGACGATCCGGAGGACCGCCTGCGGCACCTGGTGCTCCGCGCGGGCATCGACCTGGAGACGTTCTGGACCGGCTGGCTCGAACACGCGCTCACCGAGCTCGCCGGGCTGCCGGACCCGGAGGACCGGCCGGCGCCTCGGGACACGGACCGGCCGGACTCCGGCGGACCGCACACGGGATGAGCCACCCGGGGGCCGGACCGCTGCCGCAACGGGACGGGTCCCCGCGGCAGGACCGCGGGGACCCGGCAACCCCCGTGCGAGGGTGGGGACATCGACGCCGGCCGCCGGACCGGAGCGCGTCGGACGTGGAGGCGGCCGGCGCCGGCTCAGAGGCGGTGCGGCCGGCTGCGGCGGCGCAGGAACCAGGCGGTGCCGAGGAGACCGGTACCGACCAGCGCGCCACCGGCGACCAGGGTCACCGTGCCGTAGTCCGTCGAACCGCCGCCGACCCCGCCCATGACACCGCGCGACGGAGAGGCCGAGGGGGTCACCCTGCTCGGGCTGGGCGCGGGCGAGACGATGACGGACTGGGTGCCCGCGGTGCTGCCGTTGGAGCACATCACGATCACCGTGTAGGTGCCGGGCGTGACGTTCGACCAGGCGGCGGACTGCGTCGAGGCGTTGCCCGACAGGGCCACCTGACGGCCCTGGGCGAAGCTGGTCTGGCTGCTGTTGAGCAGCGAGGCCGCGCCCCAGTTGCCGTTGATCTGGGTGCACGCGGACGTGGTGACCGAGACGGTGGAGCCGGTGGTGCTCACCGAGATGCCGGAATCGGCGGCGGCCGGGGCGGCCAGCGCGAGGGTGAGCGCGGCGGCGGCTGCCGCGGTCGGGGCGGAGCGGAACAGGGACATGGAGTAGCGCATCGTGGACTGCCTTCCGGCGGCACGGTTGGCGGTACATCCCTTGCGCCGCCGAGGGTGGGGAACGTCCCGTGCTGCCACACAGGGCCAGCCAATGCGCACCGGACGCACCCCGCACCCCGGCCGCCGCCGGGCAGGTGACACGGCGTCGCGCGGTCCGTCACGGGGGCGTCCGGCGGGGTCAGTTCCCGGTGCCGGTGGTCACCGTGCGCTCCGCCGAGAAGGCGCCCCAGGTGCCGTCCGGGAGCATCGGCCGGATCCGCACCCGGTGGGTGACGCCCGCCTCCGTGCCCACGTAGAAGGAGTACGTGGCCCGGCCGCGCGGGGCGTCGCCGCCGAAGACCAGCGAGGTGGCCGCCCGGCCGTCCAGGTGGACCTGGTACTCGGTCACCACGCCGTCCACGTCCGGCGGGACCCAGCTCAGGTCGAGGTGGTACGCCCCGTCGGCGCGGCGCACCCGGGCCGTGAACCGGGTGGGCGCGGTGCCGGCCGCCTTCTCCGCCGAGCCGGGCGTGGTGATCCGGACGGCGGAACTCGCGGGGGAGACGTTGCCGGCCGCGTCGCGGGCCCGGACCGTGAACACGTAACGGGTGCCCGGCCGCAGCCCGGTGAGCACCGTGGCGGTCTGGCGGCCGCCGACGCTGTGGATCTTCGTGCCGGCCTGGTGGATGTCGTAGGAGACCACGTCCCGGCCGTCCGTGGCGGCCGGCCACGACAGCTGGACCGCCGTGGGGCCCGCCGCCCTGCCCTCCGGCCGGCCGGGCCGGGCGGGAGCCGTGCGGTCCTGCGGAGCGGCGCGCGGCGTCCTCGCCCGCACCTCCCGGCTGGGCGGGCCCAGCCGCCCGTCCGTGTCCCGCGCCCGCACGGTGAACACGTAGGAGGTGGCGGGGCGCAGCCCGGTGACG
>NZ_JAAGMD010000537.1 GCF_010548465.1 Streptomyces sp. SID14436
TCGGGCGCCCCGGCGTCGCCGCCGCCCGCGCCGACGGCGCCCACCGGCACCACCCGGGGGGCGCCGGCCCCGAAGCGGGCGTCGAGGAACTCCTGGAGCGCGTCGCGGGCCCCGGTCATCGGATGCGGCAGCGTGCCGCGGGCGGGCGCCGTCATGAGCTCTTCGTCCAGCGGAAGAGGCGGGCGGCGAGCAGCCCGAACACCACGGCGAACACGACGAGTCCGGCGCATCCGGCCCCGATGTCGCCCAGGTCGCCGCGCCCGGTCAGGGCCGCCGCGACCGCGTCGTTGAGGTAGCGCAGCGGCAGGACCAGGGAGATCTTCTGCAGCCAGTCCGGCATGGCGTCCAGCGGGAAGAACGACCCGGACAGGAACGCCATCGGCAGCATCAGGAAGTTGGCGATCGCGGCCACCGACTCCGGCGTGTTGCCGATGCTGCCGACGATCACGCCGAGCAGGAGGAACGTGGTGACGCCGAGGACCAGCACCGGGATCAGCAGCGGCCACCGGGAGGCGGGCACCAGGTCGAAGCCGGGCAGCATGGCCACCCCGACGAACAGCGCCGACTGGACCAGCCCCACGCCCACCGCGAGCACGTAGCGGGACCCGATGACGGCCGACAGCGGCGCCGGCGACATGCGGATCATCCGCAGGATGTCGTCCGCACGCCACTGCATCAGCGTGAACCCGATGCCGAACACGGCGGCGTTGGCGACGCCCCAGGACAGCACCCCGGAGGCGGTGTAGGAAAGGTAGGAGAAGCCGCTCTCCTCGACGTCCCGGCCGCGGAAGATGAGCCCGAAGACGACCAGGAAGATCAGCGGGAAGGCGAAGGTGAAGAAGACCGTGGTCCTGTCCCGGACCTGGGCGCGGTAGCCCGCCGCGGTCAGCGCGGTGTAGGCGCTCATGCCTGCTGCTCCTGGTGGTTCGGGGCCCGGTCGTCCGGGGCCGTGGTGTCGCCGGTCCGGCCGGCCCGGCGGGCGGTGATCTCGAGGTACACGTCCTCGAGGCTCGGCATGCGGGTCTGCACCCCGTCCAGGCCGGTCAGCGGGTCGAGCGCGGCCAGCACCCGCCCGGTGGCGCGCGTCTCCAGCACGAGGTGCCCGCCCTGCACGGTGACCCGGTCCACGCCGGGCAGCGCGGCGGCCGCCGCCTCGTCGATGCGGTCCGCCGGCACCAGCAGCCGCCCGGCCGCGCCGAAGGAGCCGATCAGGTTCTGCGGCGCGTCGGTGACGACGAGCTGCCCGGCGACGAGGATGCCCACCCGGTCGCAGAGCGCCTCCGCCTCGTCCAGGTGGTGGGTGGTGTAGACGATGGTGCGGCCCTCGGCCTTCAGGCCCCGCAGCACCTCCCACAGGTCGCGCCGCCCCTCGGGGTCGAGCGAGGCGGTCGGCTCGTCGAGGAAGATCAGCTCCGGCCCGTGCACCAGCGCGGAGGCGATGGCCAGGCGCTGCCGCTGCCCGCCGGAGAGGTCGTCGACCCGGACGCGGTGCCGGTCGCCGAGGCCCACCGACTCCAGGGCCGCGTCGACGGCCGCGCCCCGGACGCCGTACAGCGCGGCGACCGTCCGCAGGTGTTCGTGGACGGTCTGCCGGACGAAGAACGCCGACGACTGGGTCTGCACGCCCATGCGGGGCAGCAGGCCGGTGTTGCGCGGCCAGGGGGACTCGCCGAACACCGTGACGGAGCCGGAGTCGGCCTTGCGCAGGCCCTCCATGATCTCCACCAGGGTGGACTTGCCCGCGCCGTTGGGGCCGAGCAGTCCGAAGAACTCGCCGCGCCGGACCTCCAGCGAGACGGCGTCGACGGCCCGCCGGTCGCCGTACCGCTTGGTCACGTCCCGGACCGTGACGGCCGGCGGGGGCCCGTCCGCGGGGACGGGGTGGGTGGGGGTCATGTGCGGTACCTCATTCGTCGGTTGCGCGGTCCAGGGGGGACGGACCGGGTCGGGGGACGGGCGGCGGGGCGCTCCGGTGCGGGGGCGGCGTACGCGGGGCCGGCGCCTGCGGGGGCGTCGTGTGCGGGGTCGTCGCCTGCGGGGTCATCGCATCACCAGCAGGGCGACGGCGGTGACGCTTCCGGCCACCGCGAGCAGCACCAGCGCCACGGCCGTCACGGCGTACGCGGTGTGGATGCGGCGGGCCCGCGGCGGATAGGCGGCGACCGCGTCCCGGCCGCGCCGCCGCAGCTTCAGGTAGGCGGCCGTCTCGGGGGCGAGGTTCGCGGTGCCCAGGGCGTGGCCGAGCATCCGGTAGCCGTCCAGCGGCGGCAGCGGCACGAGGTTGCTCAGCGCCTGCACGATGCCCACGAACAGCATGCCGGTGAGCGGCGCGCGGACCGGGTCGGACGGGTCCAGGAAGGCCCACCACAGCCCGAGGGGCAGCAGGAGCAGGAGGTTGACGTGGGCGCCCGCGGCGGCGACCACCAGTTTGGCCCGACGTCCCTTCAGGAACAGGTAGTTGCCGACCGTGCAGTACATCATCATGGCCGGGAACCGCCAGCGCAGCCCGATCTCCGTGACCACCCCGCCGTAGTGGCGGGCGGCGACGCCGTGGGCCAGTTCGTGCGCGCAGACGCTGAACCACAGGAACACCGCGAACGGGACCAGCAGCAGGGGCCGGGTGAGCAGCTCCACCGTGCCGTCCCAGGCGGCTCCCGGATCGGCCAGGACGACGGCCGTCATCATCAGGACCGCGCCCAGCAGCGGCAGTTGGACCCAGGAGCGCAGCAGCGGGCGCAGCAGCCGGTGCAGCCGCCCGGTGGTCGCCTGCGCGTCGGCGACGGTCCGGCGGCTGCCCTTCCACAGGGTGCCGGTGCGGGCCGGGGGCGGCTCGGGCGGCGCGGGGTCCGGGGAGCCGTCGAGCAGCCCGCGCGTGCCGAGCAGGCCGAGCAGCCGCGTCCACTGTTCCGGCGGGAGGCGGCGCCGGAACCGCTGCGCGTAGGCGGCCTCGACGTCGTCGGCGTCGCGGGTGCCGTCGAGCAGGCCGAGGACGAAGCGCTCCCGGGGGCCGATCTCGAACGCGGCCTGGCTGACGGGGTGTTTGACCAGGTGCACCGTGCGGGGGCCGCGCAGCAGCGCGGGACTGATCAGCACCCCGTCGCGCAGGGCGGGCCGGTAGGCCCGCACGGCGTCGGCCGTGCGCTCCGCGGTCGTGTGCTGCGGGGCGGGGCGGTCGGTGGCGCTCACGAGGCGTCTCTCCGTCCCCCGGAGGTCTCCGGCTCGCGCAGGACGCGGCCCAGCACGAAGGCCAGGTACGCCTCGTCCCGGATGGTCACGTGCAACCGGTTGTTGGTCATGTGCATGTACGGCGACAGCAGCCGGGGCAGCACCGCCGGGACGTGCGTGACGGTCACCAGGGGAGCCGCGTCCGGGTCCTCGGCACGCTCCTGCCCGGCGTCCTCCCGGGCCGGGCCCTCCCAGGCGGGGAAGGCCAGCTCCCCGCGCTCCGTCAGGTCCACCACCCGCGCGCGCAGCTCGAGGCAGTGCTCGGCCCAGCGCCGCAGGAAGGGCGGCAGCCGGTCTGTGCCGCCGTCCGCCACGACCGTGCGCAGCATCGCGAACCGGGCGCCGAGCGCCGGCGCCATCTGCGCGTAGGTGCGCTCGTACTCCGTGGAGCCGATGAACCCGGTGCCCGGGAACAGCCGGTGCCAGAAGGCGTAGTAGGAGTCGAGGTAGTCGGCGAGCCGGTCCTCCTCGGGCAGGAAGCAGCTCGCCATGACCATCATCAGCTGCGCCGACGTGCCGAGCAGCACCGTCCGCACGTGCAGGTTCATGCTCCGGTACGCCTCCAGCACCAGGTCGCTGGAGTGCCGGAAGTGCCACTCGGCCAGCTCCACCCCGGCCGGGCCGCCGTACTTGGCGTACTCGGGGGCGTAGACCTCGTACCGGTAGGAGTTGTTCGGGCGGAGGTTCATCCGGCCGTCGGGGCCCATGTAGCGGGCCCGGTCCTCGCCGGGGAACTCGATGTCGAACAGCGAGTTGTAGAAGTCCTTCAGGAAGCCGGAGTCGACCTCGTAGAGCGCCGGGCGGGTCTTCAGGAAGTGTCCGATCGCCTCCTCGGCGCGGCGGCGCACCTCCGGCTCGGCGTCGGGGCCGCTCGGCCGCAGCCGCAGCCGCACGTGCGGGCCCTCCAGCCAGTAGTTGATGAAGAAGTGGCCGGACAGCAGGCCCTCCTCGGTGAGCCGGTCGACCAGCGGGCGCACGCAATGGACCAGCAGCGGCTGCGGGTTGGCGGCGTAGTGGACGTGCAGGGCCAGCCACGGCGAGGGCGCCGTGCCGGGGCCGGGCCGGAACGCGGCGGGCTCGGTCAGTTCGGGCATGACGGGGAGATCTCCGTGGGGGACGAGGGCAGGGGACGGGTGGTGAAGGTCTCCACGGCCAGCTCGGCGACGTGCCGGCCGCGCGCGGAGGTGAGATGGAGGGCGTCCTCGGCGGGGAGCATCTCCCGGAACGTCACCCGGACCCCGGGCCCGCGCTCCACCAGGGCCTCGAAGGCGGCCAGCGCGAGGGGGCTGTCGAAGTCGACGTACACCGGCTTCGCACCGACCGGCCCCCGGTCGGGGAGGGCGACCGTGGCGAAGCAGCGGTCCGGCAGCCCGTGCGCCCGCTGCCAGCGCAGCCAGCGCAGGTAGTGCTCCTCCTCCCCGGTGCCGGGCTCGCGGACGGGCAGCACCTCGGCGTCGGCGGTCCAGCTGCGGCGGCTCACCACCACGTTCCCGTGCCGCACGCGCGGCCGGCGGGTGACCCCGTCCACCGGCTCGGCCTCGGGGACGCCCGCCCACACGTCGACGGGGGCCATGGTGCTGGGGGAGAGCAGCAGCAGGGTGCGCGGGATCTCCGGGAGCGCGACCGGCACCAGGTAGCCGAGGTACACCGGGACGACCTCCCGGCCCAGGCGGCGGGAGCGCAGCACCAGCCGGCCGGCCCGTTCGTCGTGCTCGACGTAGAGGTCGTCGAGATGGATGCGGGCGTCCTCCGGTACCGAACTCGTCTCGCCGGGGCAGACGATGTGGTGCCCGGTCAGGCGCCCGTGCAGGTTGAGGTTGCTGCTGACCGGCCCGCCGGTGACCTCCGCGAACACCGCCCCCTCGGGCGCCCGGGCGGCCATCTCCTCGCGCAGCGTCGCGGAGAGACCCGGCGCGTCGTCGCCGCCGGCGTCCGGTCCGGCGCCGTCGTAGAGGTGGGTGAACCGGCTGAAGGGGAAGGCCAGTCCGCCGTACGACTTGTTCAGGACGACCAGATCACGGTCGGGTCCCTCCGGGGCGCGGCAGAGCTGGAGATGGTGGCTCTGGGGCGTGAAGTGCCCGGTGAGCGGCTCCAGTTCAGTCGCCGTCCCGGCCAGCAGGCCCTCGGGGAGCTCCAGTTCCTCCGCGTCCCGGCCGTCCTGCCACAGGGCGCGCATGCCGTCGTGGAAGTGGCGGCGGGCACGGTCGAGGGTGCGCATCTCGTCCTGCCCGAGCCAGTTCTCCTCCGGGACGTAGGCGCCCGAGGCGTCGAAGGGCACGCGCCGGCCGGTGAAGGAGACGTACTGGTCGAAGAAGTCCTCGTGGAAGTCGTGCACCAGGCCCAGCAGGTCGTCGCAGCGGCCCCCGCGGCCGTAGCGGGCGAGGAAGAAGCCGAGCAGGGTGACGCGGTGCGGCAGCGTCAGGTCGAACAGCGGCAGCACCCCCTCCACGGCCCGCAGCGACCTCCCGGTGTCCCCGCCCAGCACCCCCGGACCGCACACCAGGTCGCCCCCGGTGTCGACGTCCTCGTACACCAGGGTCTGCGGCAGCGTCGGCTCCTCGGCCCCCAGGTCGCGCTGCGCGTCCAGCAGGCCGGCGCGCAGGGTGCTCAGCAGGGCGCGGCGCCCGGCGGTGTCCGCCCGCGGGTAGCGGTCCAGGCACCGCGCCGGGCCGTCCAGCAGGCCGGCCAGCCGGTCCGCCCAGGGCACCGCGAGGGAGCGCAGCGCCTCCTGGTAGGACCGCAGCGGGTCACGGCTGTGCACGTCGGTGCGCAGCACCGGGACCTGCACCATGCCCAGGTCCAGCAGGGCCGACGCGTACCGTTCGCACTCCTCGCGCCCGGCGCCGTGGCCGCGCTCCAGCCGGTCCACCAGGTCCCGGTGCCGCACCGGCTCCTCGCGGTCGCCGAGCCACTCCAGGAGGGCCTCCAGGGTGCCGCTGCTGCGCAGGAAGAACAGCCGGTCGCGCACCGCGTCGAAGGTCACCGCCGCGCTGTCGTCGCCCGCGGTCATCACGTGCCGCACGTAGCGGATGCGGTCGGCGTCGCGTCCCCAGCCGGGGGACAGGACCAGGGGCAGGTCGCGGCGGCGCTCCGGGTCGGCGGTGATCAGCTCCGTGAGCCGGGTCAGCACCACCACGTTGAGCCGGACATGGCTCACCCAGTCCTCGCCGCACGTCAGACCGGCCCCGTCGTCCCCGGGCGGACCGGCGAAGCTGCCGAGGCCGACACCGGTGAAGGTGCTGAACGGGCTGGTCTTGCAGGCGGTGCGGTACAGGTATGTCAGCGCCGACCGCTCGATCTTGCGCAGCCTGCTGCCCGGCCGCCCCGAACCGTCCTTGAGGTAGGAGTCGAGCCGGCCGTCGAGGGCGGGCGAGGCGAGCAGCAGGCCGTGCCGCAGCCGGTCGTCGGCCAGCGCGGTGCGCAACGCCCGTCGGCTGTCGTCCAGTTCGGCGGCGAGCAGGTCCCCGCCGTCCGCGCGCAGCTCCTCCAGCCGGGCGCGGTCGCGCAGCCAGTCGGCGGTGCGCCGGCCGGTGTCCGGGTCCCGGTCCGTCACCAGGCGGACGGCGGCCGCGGGATCGGCCGGGAGCCGGTTGTTGAACACCTGGCGGCGCAGGTTGATCAGGGCGCGGCGCGCGGCGGCATCGCCGGGCGCCTCGTCGGGGCCGGTGGTCGCCTTGACCAGGGTGTGCAGCAGGTCGCTGAGTTCCGCCCCGGCCGCGGTCAGGCGGGTCTCCTCGGTGAGCACGACCTCGGCCCAGCGGCGGGTGCGGGGGCAGCGCAGCCCGTGCACGGTCTCGATCGGCAGGCCGGCCGCGCGGAGCACGAACCGCCGTCCGGGCTCCCAGCGGGTGCCGGCGGGGCCGGGCGGGGCGGCGGGAGCGGTCGCGGCTGCGGTGG
>NZ_JAAGMD010000561.1 GCF_010548465.1 Streptomyces sp. SID14436
CACGACGGCCACCGCGGGCGGCTGACCTGCGGGGCCGGGCCGCCCCGCCTCACGGAAGACGCGGTGAGCCCCCGGCGGGCGCCGGCGCGCACCGCGCATTCGGGTCGCTCGATCCCCGCGCACGGGGAACCCTGGTGACATGCCCAAGAGCGCGCTCATCGTCATCGACATGATCAACACGTACGACCACCCGGACGCCGAGCTGCTGCTGCCCTCGGCGGAGTCCGTCGTGCCGGTCGTCGCCGGCCTGCTGGAGCGGGCCAGGAAGAGGGACGTCCCCGTCATCTACGTCAACGACAACTTCGGCGAATGGCGGTCCCACCACGGCGAGTTGCTCGACAGCGCGCTGTCCGGGCCGCACGCCCGGCTGGTGGAGCCGCTGCGCCCGGACGACTCCTCCCTGTTCGTCGTCAAGGCCCGCCACTCGATCTTCTTCGAGACCCCGCTCGGCTACCTCCTCAACCAGCAGGGCATCGAGCGGCTGGTGCTCTGCGGGCAGGTGACCGAGCAGTGCGTGCTCTACTCGTCGCTCGACGCGCACATCCGCCACTTCCAGGTGGTCGTCCCCCGGGACGCCGTCGCCCACATCCACGCCGACCTCGCGGACGCCGCCCTGCGCATGATGGAGCGCAACATGGGAGCCCGGGTGTGCGACAGCGACGACCTGTGGACCGACACGGACGGCCCGGCGGACGGCCCGGCGGACGGCCCGGCCGAGGAGGGGGCCGACGACCGGGCGGACGGCCCGTGAGCCCGGCGGACCCCGCGGCGGACGGCCCCGGCCCTCCGCCCCCGGCTTCCCCGCCCCCGGCTTCCCCGCCCCCGGCTTCGGCTCCTCCTGCGTCCGGCTCCGGTGCCCCCTCCGGGTCCCCGGCGGGCGCACCCCTCCCGCCGCAGGTGCGCCCGTACCTGACGGAACTGGTCGACCGCATCCGTACGGTCTGCGGTCCCCGCCCGGTGAGCGTGCTCGCCGTCGGCTCCCTCGCGCTCGGCGACTACCGGCACGGACGCAGTGACGTCGACGTGACGGTCGTCGTGGACCCCTCGCTGCCCCGTCCCGCCCTGGCCGAACTGGCCGCAGCCCTCGCCCACCCCGCCCTGCCCTGCCCCGCGGCCGGGCTCGAACTCGTCGTCTACGGCGCCGGCTTCGCCGCCCGCCCGTCCGCCCGGGCGGGCTACCTGCTCGACCTCAACACCGGCCCGGACCTGCCGGAGAAGGTGAGCTTCGACCCGGACGGGGCCGCGCCCTTCTGGTACGTCATCGACCGCTCCGTCGCCGCCCGCGCCGGACTCCGCCTGCACGGCCGGCCGGCGCACGAGGCGATCGCCGAGCCGGACCGCCCCGACCTGCTGCGGGCGCTGCGCGCCTCGGTCCGTGAACACACCGACGGCGAAGGCCACCTGGCCGACAACAGGGTGCTCAACGGCTGCCGCAGCGTGGTGTTCTGCCGCACCGGCCGCTGGACGGCCAAACGGCGTGCGGGGCGCGCCGTCGCGGAGAACGAACCCGCCTTCCGGCCGCTGATCGAGAACGCGCTGGCCGGTTACGACCGTCCGCGGCGCGCCGCCCGCCCCCTGCCGGCGGCCGACGTCCGTGCCTTCCTGACCTGGGTGGCCGCCCGTGTGGAGGAAACCGCCCGGGCGAGTGAAGACCCCCGGTGAGCGCGCCGGCCGGCCCGTGGGGGATGTCTGGGCCGTGTCTTTCGGATCTCCCCGGGGCCGCGGGGCTTGGCACGCACATCTGCCGCGTTGTCGTCGGTTGCCGATGCTCCGCATCGGCGCCCTCCTCCGCCTTGCAGCTGCACGCACCAAGCCCCGCTCACCGGCACCTGTCAAGGCGCCGTCGATCCGAGTCGGAGTGATCCGAAAGACACGGCCTAGACTGCTGGGCGACCGACCAAGGTGAGCAGCCGTGGAAACGATCATCGTCCAGTTACCGGACCTCCTGCCGTCGCCCCGCGGCGGTGGCGGCAGACCCGGACTCCTGCATCTCGGGCCCGGCGACGTCGTGGAGTTCGGCCGCCGCCTGCCCGGCGACGGGGGAGTGGCCATCGCGCTCGACGACCCCGGGATCTCCCGCCGGGCCGGCCAGGTGGAGGCGGCGGGCGACTACTGGCGGCTGTCCAACTTCAGCCGCACCGTGTCCTACGCCGTGGAGAACCTGGAGGGCGCGGGCGAGTACCTCACCGTCGCCCCGGGGCGGCTGGGCGCACCCGTGCCCTTCGAGTTCTCCCGGGTGGTGCTCCCCGCCCTGACCGGCACGGCCGCCTTCAAGGTCTTCGCCCCGCAGCACGCCTATCTCGGCGAGCAGTCCGCTGACGGGATCGGCGAACAGACCGTGCACCCCTTCGCGCTGGACCCGACGGCCAAGTACTTCCTGGTCCTGGTGGCGCTGTGCGAACCGAGGCTGCGCGACCCCGCGGACCCGGCCCTGCCCGGGGCCGGGGACATCGTGGAGCGGCTGCGCCCGCTCGCCTCCTGCCGGGACCTGACCCGTTCCGCCGTGAACTACCACATCGACTACCTCGCCCTCACCAAACTCCGCCTGGAGACGGGGGAGGAGAGCACACCGCCGGCCGACGGCGGCCGGACCGGAGCCAAGCGGGCCCGCCTCGCCTCCGTCGCCCTCCGGTTCGGCCTGGTGCGTGAGGAACACCTCGCCCTGCTGCCCCGCCGCAGCCCGGGCCCCGGCGCCGTGCGGTGACCTCCGCACGCCCCCGGCGGCCCCGCGAGGAGCCCGGACCCTGATACCTGTCAGGTGTCGGGCCGGGCGCCGGCGCCCCTACGGTCACGATCAGCCACCGGGTACGGGGCCCGGCCGGACCACCGGCCGCCGCCCTCCCCCGGTACGACCACCCCGACACAGGAAGAAGGAGCCGGACCATGAGCCGCCGTTCGCTCAGGACCCTGCTGGCCGCCGGGGGCGCCGCAGCGGTCGCCGCCGTGATGGCAGTCCTCCCCGCCTCGTCCGCCCACGCCGCCCCGTACTCGGGCGGCAACTACGGGCTCTACTCGATGGAGGGGCAGTACCCCACCGTCGGAAGCTGTGCGGGCACCTTCCGCCAGGTGGGAGCCACCCGGTACGCCGAGGGCATGGCGCTGAAGTACTTCTACTCCGCCACGTGCGGCTCCTTCGCCCGCATCGAGAACTCCCGCAGCAACTGCTCGGCGGTGCTGGAGCGTTCCAACAACGGCGTGGGCCGCGCCGACGGCTGGGTCTCCGAGACCGTCGACCCGGGCATCGACTACGCCTACTCGAAGATCGGCAACAACCTCGACGGCCGCGTCTCGCGCGCCCGGCTGGCCTGCGACGGCCACATCCTGACCCAGACGAACTGGTACTGATCCCAGCGGAGTTGCCCGGCTCCCGCTGCCGCACACCCGGGCGGGTGTGCGGCAGCGGGAACGCGTACGCCCGTGGTGGGGGCTACTGTGCTCGGCGGCCCCACCACGGGCGTGTCACGGCGTCCCGGCTCAGCAGTCGGGGACGCCCGCGATCTTCTCCCCGCCCCGCAGGTACAGGTTGTTCACCCAGGCGATGTCGCTGCCGGACAACTCCATCACGGCGGTCCACCAGTTGTTGGTGCCGACGGCGGGGTCGGTGACGGTCTCACCGCGGGTCTGGCACAACGCGTCGAGCCAGTACTGCGAGCGGACGGCCAGGACATTGGACTGCCGCGTCGGCCGGGCACGCAGATTCACATTGGTCGCCCAGAGGTAGACGTCGGTGAGGGTGGGGTCGCCGCCGGCGGGCGTGAACCTGCCGGACGGCACCTGCTCCGCCGCCGGGGCGGTCCGGGCGGCGGGTGCGGCCGGTGCCGCCTGGGCGGTGGCGGTGAGACCGCCGAGGGTGAGGGCCGCCGCGACCAGGGCGGTGGTGGTGCGGCGCGTCAGCTGCTTCATGAAGTCCCCCGGAAACAATGGACGGTGACTGCGGACAACCGGCGGTTGCCGGAGCGGTTCGCCCCGGTGGGCCGGTATCCAGCACCGTAGGGAACGACGCGGCCGACGGGTCCCTGACAGATGTCAGGACCGTGCCGCACCGGCCGCGCGCCGGGGAAAAGGGCTCGACCAGCTCCGGCAGGCGTGCCTATGCTCCCTCGCGCGGCATCGCGTGCCGGTCACCGGCCGGGTGAGGCATGGAGGCGCCGCGGATGCCCATGGAGGCATTGCCGACATGTTTGTCGAGTTCAACCACACCATCGTCCTGACCCGTGACCGGGAGAGGTCCGCCCGTTTCGTGGCCCACGTCCTGGGGCTCGACGTCGGGGAACCTGCCGGACCGTTCCTGCCGGTCACCACCGCCAACGGCGTCACGCTGGACTTCGCCACCGTCGATCACGACATCCCCGTGCAGCACTACGCGTTCCTCGTCACCGAGGAGGAGTTCGACGCGGTCCTCGCCCGTCTGGTCGCCGACGGGGTCCCCGTCCAGGCCGACCCGCACGGCCGCCATCCGGGCCGGATCAACCGTGACGACGGCGGCCGGGGCGTCTACTTCCGCGACCCCGCCGGGCACGGCCTGGAAGTCCTGACCCGCCCCTACGGCACCGACCCGGCCTCACCGCTGAACGGTGTCACCGAGGAGATCCCGGGAGCGGCCCGGTAGAACCTCACGGCCCCGGTCGGCGCCGGCCCAGCGCCGGCCCGGCCGGGTGCCGCCTCCCCCCGCGGGCCGACCCTCCGTTTATCCGGCGCCCGGAGGGCTACGCGGCGGACACGGACCACTCGCCCGACCAGCCCCCGGAGGTACCCATGACCCGGCTGATACGGGACGTGATGTCGCCGGACACCGCGTCCGTGGAGCCCATGACCACGGTGGCGCGGGCGGCCCACCTGATGCGCGAGCGGGACGTCGGCGACGTCCTGGTGGCCTACGACTGCGACCTCTTCGGGGTCCTCACGGACCGCGACATCGTGCTGCGGACCGTGGCCGAGGGCCGCGATCCGCACGAGACGACCGTCGGCTCCGTCTGCACCCGTCCGCCCCTGGTGACGCTCGGCCCCGACGACACCACCGAGCACGCGGCCGACCTCATGCGGCAGCACGCCGTGCGCCGCCTCCCCGTCGTCGAACGCGGCGGCTGCCCCGTGGGCGTGGTCAGCCTGGGCGACCTCGCCACCGCCGACCGCCCGCACTCCGCCCTGGAGGGCATCGGACGGGCGGCCCCCACCCGCTGACGACACCCGGGAGGAGGAGGCGGAGACGGTGCGGTTCTCCGATCGCCGGCAGGCCGGACGAGCGCTCGCCCGGCGGCTGCGCACCCTGGCCGACGAGGGCGCCCTGCCCGACCCCGTCGTCCTGGCACTGCCGCGCGGCGGCGTGGCCGTGGCCCGGGAGGTCGCCGACGCCCTCGGCGCGCCGCTCGACGTGATCGTCGTCCGCAAGATCGGCGCACCGTCGCACGAGGAGTTCGCCGTGGGCGCGCTGGCCGGTGACGGCGTCCCGCTGTTCGACCCGCGCACCCTGCGCATGCTCGGCCTCGACCCGGGTGACCTCACGGCCGTCGTCGAGCGGGAACGCGCCGAACTGCGCCGCCGTGAACGCGTCTACCGGCAGGGCCGGGCGGCCCCCGAACTGGCGGGCCGCACGGTGATCGTCGTCGACGACGGGCTGGCGACCGGAGCCACGGCCCGAGCCGCCCTGCGCTCCGTACGGCGCCGGGCACCCGCGCGGACCGTCCTGGCGGTGCCGGTCTGCTCGCCGGAGGGCGCCTCGTCCCTGGCCGGTGAGGCGGACGACGTGGTCTGCCTGCACCGGCCCGCCGGGTTCCTGGCGGTCGGCGAGTGGTACGACGACTTCGCCCAGCTGACCGACGAGGACGTCCTGGCCGCCCTCCACCGGTCCGCCGGACCGGATGCCACGGGGGAGGGCCCCGGCCGGGGTGGGGCTGCCGGGGTCTGACCGGCGGGTGCGTGACGGTCGGCGGGCGCGTAACTGTCGGCGCACGGCGACCGGTCACGTCGGCCGGACGGTGACCGGGCTCCCGGCGGGCGGCGGGGCACGGTGGGCGGCGG
>NZ_JAAGMD010000583.1 GCF_010548465.1 Streptomyces sp. SID14436
CGACCCAGGGCGTCACGCCGGGACCGTCCCCGGGTCAGAGCCCCACGAAGGCGGCGCCCGCGTCCCGCAGGCGGGCGTGCAGGCCCTGGAAGACGGCCGCCGACCGCGCCCCGGGCCAGTCGCCCGGCAGCAGGGCCGCGGGCAGGCCCGGGTCGGTGTAGGGCAGGTGGCGCCAGGAGTCGAGGGCGAGGAGGTAGTCGCGGTACGCCTCCTCGGGCGGGGTGTCCGCGCGCCCCTCCCAGGTGCGCAGCACCTCCTCGTGGCGGGCCAGGAACGCCTCGTGCTCCTTGGCGATGCGGGCCAGGTCCCACCAGCGGGCGACCGCGTCGGCGGTGGCGGCGAAGCCGAGGTGGGCGCCGCGGAAGAAGTCGACGTACTCGGCCAGGCCCAGCCGCTCCAGGGTGTGCCGCGTCTCCTCGTACAGCCGGGCGGGGGCGATCCACACCCCGGGCGCGGCCGTGCCGAAGCCGAGGCCGGACAGGCGGGAGCGCAGCACGTGCCGCTTCTGCCGCTCCGACTCCGGCACGGAGAACACCGCGAGCACCCAGCCCTCGTCCTCCGGCGGGACGGTGGCGTAGATGCGGCGGTCGCCGTCCTCCAGCAACTGGCGCGCGTCGGCGGACAGTTCGTACCCGGCGGCGCCCTGGGCGGTGCGGGCCGGGACGAGCAGTCCGCGCCGTTTGAGCCGGGACACCGAGGAGCGGACGGAAGGGGCGTCCACGCCCACCGCCGCCAGGAGCCGGATCAGCTCCGCGACGGGCACCGGGCCCGGCACGAAGCGGCCGTACGCGCCGTAGAGCGTGACGATGAGAGACCGTGGAGCAGGCTGGTCGGACACGTTGATCATCTTAGGTCGTGCGGGCGGTGCCCGTCCCACCGCGTCATGCCCGGTCGGCTCCCGCGGCCGGGGCCGACCGCAGCCGGAAGCGCTGGAGCTTGCCGGTCGCGGTGCGCGGCAGGGCGTCCAGGAACACGATCTCGCGGGGGCACTTGAACGGCGCGAGCTGCGACTTCACGAAGGCGCGCAGCGCGTCCCCGTCCCGTTCGGCGCCGTCCTTGAGCACCGCGTACGCCACGACCACCTGGCCGCGCGCCTCGTCGGGCCGTCCCACGACGGCCGCCTCGACGACGTCGGGGTGCCGCAGCAGGGCGTCCTCGACCTCCGGTCCGGCGATGTTGTACCCGGCCGAGATGATCATGTCGTCGGCGCGGGCGACGTACCGGAAGTAGCCGTCGGGTTCGCGGACGTAGGTGTCGCCGGTGATGTTCCACCCGTCGCGCACGTAGGCGAGCTGGCGCGGGTCGGCGAGGTAGCGGCAGCCGACCGGTCCGCGCACCGCCAGCAGTCCCGGCTCGCCGTCCGGGAGCGGCGCGCCGTCGGCGTCCTGCACGCGCGCCTGCCAGCCGGGGACCGGGACGCCCGTGGTGCCGGGGCGGATCCGCTCGTCGGCGGCGGAGATGAAGATGTGCAGCAGTTCGGTGGCGCCGATGCCGTTGATGATGCGCACGCCGGTGCGTTCCCGCCAGGCCCGCCAGGTCGCGGCCGGGAGGTTCTCGCCCGCCGAGACGCAGCGCCGCAGCGAGGTGACGTCGTGGGAGTCGAGCCCGTCGAGCATCGCCCGGTAGGCGGTGGGCGCGGTGAACAGCACCGACACCCGGTGCGCGGCGATCGCGGGCAGCATCTGGTCCGGGTGGGCCTGTTCGAGCAGCAGCGCGCTCGCCCCCGCCCGCAGCGGGAACACCACCAGCCCGCCGAGCCCGAAGGTGAAGCCGAGCGGGGGACTGCCCGCGAACACGTCGTCGGCCCGGGGCCGCAGGACGTGGCGGGAGAAGGTGTCCGCGATCGCCAGCACGTCCCGGTGGAAGTGCATGCAGCCCTTGGGGCGCCCGGTGGTGCCGGAGGTGAAGGCGATCAGCGCCACGTCGTCGGCGGCGGTGGGCACCGCCTCGTACGGGGTGCCGGGCGCCGGGCGGCGCAGCAGGTCGTCCGGGGTGTCACCGCCGTACGTGGTGATCCGCAGCCCGGGGATCTCGGCCTTGGCGAGGTCGTCGACCGACCGGACGTCGCACAGGGCGTGCCGGACCCCGGCGATCTCGCAGATGGTGCTCAGCTCGTGCGGGCGCTGCTGGGCCAGCACGGTGACGGCGATGGCGCCCGCCTTCAGCACCGCCAGCCAGCAGGCCGCGAGCCAGGGGGTGGTGGGCCCGCGCAGCAGCACCCGGTTGCCGGGCACCACCCCGAGGTCGCCGGTGAGGACGTGCGCGAGCCGGTCGACGCGGGCCCGCAGCTCGCCGTAGGTCCACGGGTCCCCGTCGGGGGTGCGGAACGCCGGCCGGTCGCCGGGCGGACCCTCCAGGAGCTCGGCGGCGCAGTTCAGCCGCTCGGGATACGCCAGCTCCGGCAGGTCGAAGCGGAGTTCCGGCCACTGACCGGGTGGCGGGAGGTGGTCGCGGGCGAAGGTGTCGACGTGCGCGGTGGCCCGTGGATTCATGACGGTTCGCCCCCTCGGCGTGGTGGGCTCGCAGAAGGAGCGTATCGTGTTGGTGACGACAGTCAACGGTTCGCGATAACCTCGGACGGTCATCCGGGGCGGAACCCGAGGGGGCGGCCCGGCGGGGAGAGAAGGGACCGGCGATGACCGCATTCTCGCTCGAACCGGCACAAGCCGCCTGGTGCGCCGAGCTCCGGGACCTGGCCGCCGAACGCCTGCGCCCGCTCGCCGACAAGGGCGAACCCGGGCACGTCAACCGCGCCCTGGTCGCGGAACTCGGCGGCCTCGGCCTGCTGTCCCGCCTGTTCACCTCCGGCGCCCTCGACCTGTGCCTGATGCGGGAGTCCCTCGCCCGCGCCTGCACCGAGGCCGAGACCGCCCTCGCCCTGCAGGGGCTCGGCGCCCACCCCGTGCACGCCCACGGCACCGAGGCCCAGCGCGCCCGCTGGCTCCCCCGGGTGAGCGACGGCAGCGCGGTCGCCGCGTTCGCGCTCAGCGAGCCCGGCGCCGGGTCCGACGCGGCCGCGCTGGCACTCGCGGCCCGCCCGGACGGCGCGGACCGCTGGCGCCTCACCGGCGAGAAGTGCTGGATCTCCAACGCGCCCGAGGCCGACTTCTACACCGTCTTCGCCCGTACCGGGCCCGGCGACGGGGCCCGTGGGGTGACCGCCTTCCTGGTCCCCGCCGACCGCCCCGGACTGACCGGGGAGCCCCTCGACATGCTTTCCCCGCACCCCATCGGGTCGCTGTGCTTCGACGCCGTCGAGGTCACCGCCGACGACCTGCTCGGCGAGCCCGGCCGCGGCTTCCGGGTCGCGATGGACACCCTCAACCTGTTCCGGCCCAGCGTCGGCGCCTTCGCCGTCGGCATGGCCCAGGCGGCACTCGACGCGACCCTCGTGCACACCGCCGGCCGGGAGGCGTTCGGCGGCCGGCTCAGCGAGCTCCAGGCCGTCTCCCACCAGGTCGCCGAGATGGCCGTGCGCACCGAGGCGGCCCGGCTGATGGTCTACGCGGCGGCCGCGGCCCACGACGCGGGCGATCCGGACGTGCCCCGGCGCGCGGCCATGGCGAAACTGCTGGCCACCGAGACCGCGCAGTACGTCGTGGACCGCGCGGTGCAACTGCACGGGGCCCGCGCCCTGCGCCGCGGCCACCTGCTCGAACACCTCTACCGGGAGGTCCGCGCCCCCCGCGTCTACGAGGGCGCCAGCGAGGTGCAACGCAGCATCATCGCCAAGGAGTTGTACAAGTCTCTGGAGGACCGTTGACCGCCGAGCGCATCAACCCGCCCGACCTCTCCCCGCCGGCCGGCTTCTCCCACGCGGTCGTCGCGACCGGCTCCCGGGTGGTGTTCCTGGCCGGCCAGACCGCACTCGACGGCGACGGCAAGATCGCCGGCGACACCCTGCCCGAGCAGTTCACCCGGGCCCTGGACAACCTCCTCGACGCGCTGCGCGCCGCCGGCGGCACGCCGGCCGACCTCGCCCGCGTCACCGTCTACGCCACCGACATCGCCGGGTACCGGGCGCGGGCCCGGGAGATCGGCCGCATCTGGCGGGAGGCGGTGGGCCGCGACTACCCGGCGATGGCCGTCGTCGAGGTGGTCCGCCTGTGGGACGAACGGGCGCTGGTGGAACTCGACGGCTTCGCCGTGCTGGACTGACCGGCCGCGCCACCCGCGCGCGACGCGTCCGCGTCCCCGTGCCCGCGCCAGAGGGTCAGGCGGCCACCACGAGAGGGCCGGCGGGGGCGCGGTGCGGTGCGACCACCCGCCCGTCGGGCAGCAGTTCACCGGTGTCGTCGAAGACGATCGCGCCGTCGCACAGCAGGGTCCAGCCCTGCTCGGGGCGGGCGGCCGCCACATGCGGGGCGGGGGAGTCGGTCCGGGCGCAGGACGGCTGGTGGGCACACATGGCGCACCTCCACATCGGGGTCGTTCCGAACGGGCCGTACCCCTCGACGATGCGCCCGTCCCGCGCGCCGCGGAACGGGCGGGCGCCAAGCGTGACAGCTCCCGGACATTCCCGGGACGGTTCCCCGACGCACGGGGCGGACTCGCCACCGAAGGGGTGAGGGTCACGGCCGGTGGCCCTCCCGACCGGTACTGGTGGAAGCCGCAATCCACCCCATACCGGGAGGTACCCCCCGTGTCGCTGCGCTCCTCGTCCCTCCGCACCGCGCTCGGCGCCGCCGCCGGTGCCGCGCTGCTCCTGCTCGGCTCCGCCGCCGCGGCCCCCGCGGCCACGGCGTCCACCGCCCCCTACGAGGTCGTCACCGTCGACTCCGTGGGCCGCGTCGCCGCCGACGGCACCGTGACGCTCACCGGCACCTACCGCTGCCTCGCGGCCGCCGGGCCGGTCTTCGTCAGCTCCTCGCTGCACCAGAGCCCGTCCACCGTCCGCTACGGCATCGGCGGCACCCGCGCGGTGTGCGACGGCCTGCTGCACCGCTGGGAGAACACGGGCACCGTGCCCGTCGACACCTTCACGCCCGGCGCCGCCGACGTCGAGGCCACGCTGATGGAACTGCGGCCCGCGGGCGGCCTGCCCCTGCCCGCCTTCCACGCGGTCCAGCGCCACGACATCACCCTCGTCGACGGCTGAGCCGGCGGCTGCCTGCCGGTCACGGGCAGGCGGCCGGCCGCCGGTTCTGCCGAGCACCGGCCTGGACCGGCCGTGACGCACACCGTCACCCTGGTGCCATGGTCACTCTCCGCCACACGGTGCTGCTCTCCCCCGTCCCGCGCGCCTGGTGCACCGACGCCCTCGCCGTCACCCTCGACCTGGCGGAAGCCACCCGCGCCGAACCCGGCGGCCGGGTGGTGCTGCCGGACGGGCGCCCGGTGCCGGACGTACGGCTGGCCGAGGGCCGCCACCTGCGCCGCGGAGCGGTCTACGAGGCCGACGGCGGCGATGACGGGCCGGTCGAGGCCGCCGGCCAGGAGACCGCGCCGGAGGAACGGATCCGGGTCACGGTCGCGGAGTGGGACCGGAGCCGCGCCCTGCGGCTGGACATCGCCTCGACCGGCGCGGAGGGGGAGATCACGGCCCGGTGCGCCTTGCGCGGACCGGACCGCCCGCGCGACGCCGAAGTCACCGGGCGGGCGCACCTGGAGGGCGTGTGGGCGCCGCTGTCCCGGTTCGAGGGCCGGGCACGGCTTCAGCTGGACGACTGGTGGGCGGCGACCGACACCGGCCGGGTGCCGCGCACGGCACCCCTGCGCGTCCGGCTGCGCTGCGGGATCGCGCGGGCGGACCTGAGGGTGACCCCGGCGCCCGCACCCGCCGACGGCCACTGGCAGGTGACCGTCACGGTGCGGATCCGCGGGCGGTACCTGTTCCGCCCGGTGGCGGCGCTCGTCCTGCTCTTCACCCGCCCCCACCTCCGACGCGCCCTGGCCGAGGGCCTGACGGACACCGCCGCCCACTGGAACAAGGAGGTCCCCCGCCTGACCGGCCTGACGGCCGACGCCCTGCGCCGGGAACTCGTGGCCGGTCTCCAGGACGGCGACGGGAACGGTGACGGCGGTCGTTCAGCGTGAGCGGGCAGACGCCCGTGGGGCCGGCGCACGCGCTGCGGCTGCTATGACTGGGGATGCAGGAAGAGACCGCACGCTCGGCGATCGACACGTTCATCTCCGCGTTCAACGCCTCGGACGACGGCTGTGTGACCGCTCTGCTCTCCCAGGCCCTGACCACCGACGTGGTCTTCTGGGGCCCGTTGGGGCGCAGCGAGGGGATCGCGGCGGTCGAGCAGTTCGTGCCGGACATCCGGCGGCACCCGGCGGGGACCGGCACGATGGTGCGCTGCTCGGCGGTGGACATGCCGGACGAGTGGGCCCGGTACCAGTGGGTCTTCACCACGCCGGAGGGCGGCCCCCGCCTGGCGGGAACGGACGTCGTCCATCTGCGGCGGAGCCTCATCGACCAGATCATCGTCTTCGCCGGGGAGATCGAGCCGTCCGCTCCCTGAGCGTCCGGCCACGGGGCCCGCACCGGGCCGACGGGCTGACGGGAGCCGGAGGAGCGCCGCCCGTGAGGGGAGTCGTCGCCCCGCGACCCGGCGTTCTCACAGCTCCGTGGCCGGCCAGTCCAGCAGCCGGGCTCCGATGACCGCCGTCTGGAGCATGTAACGGTGCGCCGGATCCGCCGGGTTGGCGCCCGTCAGGGAGCGGATGCGTTCCAGGCGGTAGGTCAGCGCGCGCACGCTCAGGGACAGCCGGCGGGCCGCCTCCGCGGCGACGCACCCGGAGTCGAAGTACGCGGTGAGCGTGTCCAGCAGCGGCAGCGGGCCGCCGCGGGCCGTGGTCAGCGGGCCCAGGGTGTTCTGCACCAGGTCGGCCATGGCCTGGCGGTCGCGGGAGAGCACCGGGTAGACGAGCAGGTCCCCGGCGCGCAGCACCGGATCGTCCAGCCCCAGCCGTTCGGCGATCTCCAGCGTGCTGAGCGCCTCCTCGTACGACTGGACGACCCCGCCCGGGCCCGTCCGCGAGCGCCCGATGGCGACCTGGCCGCCGTCGGTGGCGGCGTGCGCCTGCTTGGCGAAGTGGTTGAGGACCTCCTCGTGGTGTCCGGGCGCGATGCAGAGCAGCCGCCCGTCCTTGGTGGTGAGCAGGATGTTGCGGTCGTCGAACCGTGAGATCAGGGCGAGTTCCACCCGGCGGGCCACCGGATCGCCCTCGTCGTAGGCGACGGAACCCTGGGCCACGGCGACCGCGTGGGCGTGGCCCAGCCGCAGGCCGAAGCGTTCGGCGCGTTCGGCGAGCCGGCCCAGGTCGCTGCGGCCGTGCAGCAGGTCGTCGATGAACTCCCGCCGGGCCGCCTCCTCCTGACGGACCGCCATGCGCTGGGCCCGCTCGTAGCCCTCGGCGAAGGCGTCCACCACCTGCTGGACGGCGGCCAGCGCCTCGGCGGGCGAGTCGGAGCTGTGCGGCCAGGCCTCCCGCGCGGCCGACAGATGGGCGCTGACCAGGCGGCGCAGTCCGAAGCCGGCCTCGGCGGCCCGTTCCCCCAGGGTCCGCCGGGACGAGATCTCGTCCCGGGTGAGGCGGCGGCCCGTGGCCGCGACCTCGGTCAGGATCTGGGCATAACCTTCGAGATAGTCCTCCGGAATCTCGCGATCCGCCACTGTGCCCCCTCGATCTTGACGCGCCTCTGACGCGTTCCTGACGCGGTGTTGGCGCGCCCCCGGCATGCAGACACTAGTGAACATTGCCGGGATCCGGCAATGCGCCAGTGGATCAGTGTCGGGCATCATGGACCGCGGGGAGCACCGCGGACGGTTCCGGTGCCGGGCACCGGCAGGTGCGGGTACCGGAACCGGAATCGCCCGGTGCCGCCGGGTGGTGCCGGCCGAGAGGTGCACCGCGGACGCGCGCGGCGAGCGCGAAGACGGAGCGGGACGACGAGCGGGACGGAGGGGGCCGGGAATGCGCGTACTGATCGAGACCGCCACCGGCCTGCCGGTCCTGCTGTTCACCGCCGCCCTGGTCGTCGCCGGCTGCTTCTGGCTCCTGGTCGCCCTCGGACTCACCACCGCCCGCGCCTTCGACGCGGACGCGGACGTGCGGGCCTGGGGGATGGGCGGGGCCCCGGTCGCGGTCGTGCTCTCCCTGTTGACCCTGATCGCCTGGCTGCTCGCCATGGGCGCGGCCGTCCTGCTCGCCGCCTTCGGTCCGGCGGGCTCCGCAACCGGGCTGCTGCGCCTCCCGGTCGCCGCCGGCGCGCTGTTCGCCGCGTGGCGGCTCACCCGCTTCTTCGTCCGGCCGCTGCACCGGCCCTGCCCCGACGAACCCGGGCCGTCCCGGTCCGTGCGAGCGCTCGACGGGGACCGGGGCGGCCTGCCGCACGCGCCGCGTGACGGGGCCG
>NZ_JAAGMD010000603.1 GCF_010548465.1 Streptomyces sp. SID14436
CGGGGCGGTCCGGGTGCGCGGTGGGCGGCCCGTCGGGCGGGAGCGGGCGGCCCGGCCAGGGGGTGCGGGCGGGCGCCGTCATGAGGCGCGGGCCAGCGCGGTCAGGGCGCGGGAGGTGGCCAGCACGGACGCGAACGCCGCGACGAGCGTGGGGTGGTAGACGATGTCGAAGACCTCGTCGGGGTCGCCCAGGGGCATCTCCCGCACGGCGGGCATGGCACCGTCCGGCTGCTGGGCGGCGGCGAACGCCGTCCAGGCGGCCTCGTCGAGCGTGGGGCGGGGCAGGCAGGCGTCGACCACCAGGAGTTCGCCGAGCAGGTCCCAGCGCCGCAGGTCGAGCCAGTCGTCGAGCCACACCGGCAGCCAGGTGGCGAGGTAGTCGGCGAGGTACGGCGGCAGGCCCTCGGGGTGCTCGCCCCAGTCGGTCAGGTGGAACACGCAGTGCGTGATGTCGTAGGCGATGTGCCCCTCGACGGTCCACGGTTCGGGGGTGCGGGCCAGCCAGGTCCGGTGCAGGGCCTCGGCCTCCGGCGGGCGCGGGGTGAGCCCGAAGCGGCGCTGGAAGGCGGACAGGCCCAGCCGCCGGGTCGGGGTGGTCTCGAAGGCGGTCCAGCCGTCCAGCCGGTGGTTGAGGACGGCGGCGCGTTCCACCTCGGGCTGGCTGTAGCCCAGCTCGCGGAACGGCAGGTACACCTCGAACGGGATCGGGGAGATCGGCTCGGTGCGCTGGCCGCGCACCAGCATGCGGCCGCCGTCCAGGCTCTCCCGCCAGGCGTGGTCGAGGAGTTGCCGGGCCAGCCGGGTCTGGCGGGAGCCGGACACGCCCTCGCGGAACAGCACCGTGCAGATCAGGGCCAGCTCACCGATGGGTTTGAAGCGTTCGAGGAACCCCACCTCGGGGTCGGCGTCGGTCTCCAGCCGGAAGCCGTCGCGGTGCGCCCACAGCCATTCGAGGGCGCCGGCCGAGACCTGGTGGATCAGGCGGGTGTCGGTCATGCGGGCACTCCTTGTCCGCCGTGGGGACGTGCCGTTCCCGCGGCGGGGCCGGTCTGCCGTGCGGTGGTCAGGACGGCCGCGAAGGCGGCCATGAGGGTGGAGTGGTAGTGGCCGGCGAAGTACCCCTCGGCGGCCGGGACGGCGGCGGGCGTCCCGTCCTCCTCGGGGAGTGCGCCGGAGGGGCGCTGGGCGGTCCGTAGGCGCTGCCACCCGTCGCGGAACAGGGGGTCGCCGGCGGGGTGCGGGACGGTCGCGGCCACGGCCAGCAGTTCGCAGGCCAGGTCCCACATCCCGGCCTCCAGGCAGGTGTCGAGCCAGGCGGGCAGCCAGTCGGCCAGGTAGCCGGCGAGGTCCGCGGGCAGGCGGCCGGACGCGCGGCCCCAGTCGGTGAGGTGGAACACCACGTGGGTGAGCGCGTATCCGGCGGAGCGTTCGAAGGTCCAGGGCTCGGGCAGTCCGCCCAGCCAGGTGTGGGCCACGGCCTCCGGGGCCGGCCCGGTCCGCCGGATGCCCGCGCGTTCCTCGGCGTGCAGGACGCCGAGCCGGCGGGTGGGTTCCTGCTCGGTGAGCCGCCAGCCCCGGGTGCGGCCGACGACGGCGGTGGCCGCCTCGAAGCGGGGGTGGCGGAACCCGGCGGCGGCGAGGGCCGCGTACACCTCCAGCGGGTACGTGGCGAAGGGCTCCAGCCGTTGCAGCCGGAGGAACAGCTCGCCCTGCCCGGTCTGCTCCCAGGCGAAGTCCAGCAGGGTGACGGCGTGGGCGTGCAGCGGGTCGCCGGGTGCGGTGTGCCGGGACACGGTGGCGCAGACCTGGGCGAGTTCGCCGAGCGGCTTCCAGCTGCGGTCCACGCGGCCGTCGGTGGCCAGGGCGTCGTCGCCCAGCAGGAAGTGGGCGCGGTGGGCGGCCACCCACCGCAGCGCGTCCTCGGCGACCTGCCGCGCCGGCCCGTCGTCGCCCGCGCTCACGCCGCTGCTCCGGTCGGGGCCAGGCGTGCCGCCTGGACGTGCAGGGCCACCAGCGGGTCCTGACCGCCCATCAGCTCCACGAAGTCCAGGCCGGACGCGAGGCCGAGGGTGTCGGGGACGCCGGGCAGCAGGGTGAGCCAGCGTCCGGCACCGGACGCCTGCCGCCAGTCCCTGCGGCGCACCGCGCGGACGAAGCCGCGGGCGACGTCGACCGGGCGGCCGGCGGCGGCCCGGGCCACGGCGCAGTCCTCACCGGGGAGCGCCAGCGGGGCCAGGACGGCGAGTTGGTGGGTGAGCAGGCGCCAGTCGGCCCGGTCGAGCCAGTCGGCGCCGGGGGGCGCGGCGGGTTCCCCGGGCACGGAGGGGTCCAGCGCGTGCAGCGTGCGCGCCATGGCCCAGTGACTCCACCGGACGGTGGGGGCGGCGTCGGCGCCGGGCGGGAAGGCTTCCACCGCCTTGCGGAACACCGCGAGGCGCACCGGGTCGGGCGGGGCGTCCAGCAGGATCTCCGGCAGCAGCGTGTCGGCTCCCACCACGCGGACCGCCGCCAGCGTGAGGCTCCCCGCTTCCGCGCCGGCCCCGTCGGGCGCCGTGCGCGCGTGGTCTCCGCCCCGAAGGGCGGAGACCACACCGGAGGCGAGGTCCTGCACCGCGCCCTGCAAGAGGGTCGAAGTGCCTGACTGCTCCATCTCATTCACTCCCGTCGAGCCGGTCAGCCCTTCTTCGGCCGCGGGGTCGGGGGCGACAGCAGCAGCTGGGTCGTCCCGGAGGACAGGGCCAGCGCCCCGCACTGCCGGCTGTCGCGGTACACACCGTCGATCTCCGCCGGGTCGAGTGCCGCCTCGATGTCGGCGCTCCGGATACCGGTGAGCTCTTCGATGACCTTTTCTTCGGAAGGCATAACACCATCTCCCTGAGACGTAGCGGTTACCTTCACCCTTCGACTCACCCATTTCGGATGAAGCATGCCAACTTACTCAGAAATAACTTCTGTCACATTTTCAACGTCTGTGACATGCGGTGCGCGAAGCGCCGCCGGGCACCCCCGCGGCGCCCGGGAGCCGGCGCCGGCGGCCGCGACACCCGGACCGCGCAGGACACCTGACCGTCTCTCACCCGGCCGGGCAGCACGCGGACATGCGAAAGGGCGAGGTGCTCCCGACTGCGCGGAGCACCTCGCCCGGCCTGTGCCGTCCGGCGGCTAGCGGGGCTCCTCCCGCGGCGGGCGGACCCCGGTGACGACGACGCCGCTGCGCGGGCGGGTGGGCACGCGGTGCAGGGCGATCGTCAGATTCTGCTCGGGCACGGTGTACTCCAGGCGGGCCAGCCGCTGCGTGAGCGCCTCCAGCACCCCGACGGTGACGCCCTCGCCGGGACAGCGGTGTCCGGTGCGGGGGTCGCCCCCGCCCTGCGGGATCAGCGTGTCGCCGCCGGGCGCGTGGTCCCGGAACCGCTCCGGGCGGAAGACGTACGGGTCGCCCCACAGCTCCTCGTCGTGGTTCTGCCCGTACACGTCGAGCACCACGAGGCCGCCCGCCGGGAGCGCCTCGCCCCGCCACTCCAGGTCGCGGACGGCCAGGCCGCCGAGGAAGGGGACGAAGGGGTAGAAGCGGCGCACCTCGTGGGTGAAGGCCGCGGTGAACGCGGGATCGCCCGCGCGCAGCGCCGCCCGGTGTCCGGGCCGGCGGTGCAGGGCGTGGGCGGCGAAGGCGACGAACCAGCTGACGGCGACCGTCGGGCGCAGGACGTTGAGGAGTTCGACCGCGGCCGTGTCCGCGTCCAGCGCGCCGCCGTCCGCGTCCCGGTGCCGGCACACCAGCTCCAGCACCGATCCGGCCGGGGCCGGGACACGGCCCGAGCGGACCCCGGTCACGAGGGCCGCCAGCCGCTCCTCCTGCCGGGCGCGGGCCCTGCGGGCCCGCAGATGGCGGGGCCCGGCGGTGGCGAAACCGTCGACCATGGCGATCATGTCCCGGGCGGTCGACTCCGCCCCGGCGTCGGCCGGCGGGACGCCGGCCCATTGGTGGACACCGCGGGTGAGCACGGTGCTCGCCTCGTCGAAGAGGACCACGGAGTCCCGCCCGCTCCAGGCCAGGACCGCCTCGTCCCAGGCCGCGGTGACGTGGTCGACGAGCCGGGCGATCCGGTCCGGCTCCATCAGCGGCAGGAACAGCCCCTTGCGGGCGCGGTGGGCGGGCCCGTCGAGCGTGTGCACGGCGCCGTGGCCGAACAGGGTGCCGAGCACCGGTTCGGGGATGGCGCGGTGCCGCTGCACGTTGCGTTCGTCGTAGAAGAACCGCACGGCGTCGGGCCCGCGCAGGGCCAAGGCGGGCCGTCCCAGGAGCCGGGTCCGCACGACCGGGCCGGCGCTGTCGCGCATGCGGTTGGGCAGCCAGCCGTAGCCCTCCACGAGCAGCGGCAGCGTGCGGTCGCCCAGGGGGCGGCTGAGTACGTCCATGGTCGGCGGGTGCCCAGGCGGCCTGCCGGGACACTCCGCCCGCCGGGTGATCGCCGGGCCCGTGCGCCGGTGTGGCCGATACCACGCCGCCGAGGAGGTTTACATCACTCCGGGCCGCTCGCGAGGAGGGCTACGGTGCGAAGGAAGGCTCACCTTACCCAACCGTTCGGACGGCCCGCAGTGCACGCAGATCTCTCTCCCGTCGTCGCGGCGACCGCGCAGTGGCTGACCCGCTCCTTCCCCGCCTCCGGCGGTGCGCTGTCCGCCGCCCTGTGCGAGGTGCAGGCCCGGCAGGCGGTGACCGTCGCCGCCCGGCTGCGCTACCCGACGGCCATGGACGCCGCGCTGGTCGGCGTGGCCGGCCCGGGCGGGTCGGCCCGGCTCGACTGGGTCACCGGCGCCGACACCGGCACGGCCGACGACCCCGGTGCGGCGGACGAGCGCCACGCCTGGCGT
>NZ_JAAGMD010000631.1 GCF_010548465.1 Streptomyces sp. SID14436
CCGGCCCGCCCCGCCAGCCGGGCCCGCCCCGGCCCGCGGAGCCGCCCCGGACGGGGTTCCGCCCGGCCCGCCCGGTCCCCAGGAGTGCCGCACCCGGCGTGGGCCGGGCGGCGGAACCGTTACGCTGGAGGGCGTGGCAGTCGTCGATGTATCCGAAGAGCTCAAGTCCCTCTCCTCGACCATGGAGTCGATCGAGGCCGTCCTGGACCTCGACAGGATCAGGGCAGATATCGCCGTGCTCGAGGAGCAGGCGGCCGCGCCGTCCCTGTGGGACAACCCGGACGAGGCGCAGAAGATCACCAGCAAGCTCTCCCACCTCCAGGCGGAGGTCAGGAAGGCCGAGACGCTGCGCGGCCGGATCGACGATCTCGCCGTGCTGTTCGAGATGGCCGAGGAGGAGAACGACCCGGACACCCGGGCGGAGGCCGAGTCGGAGCTCGAGTCGGTCCGCAAGGCGCTGGACGAGATGGAGGTCCGCACCCTCCTGTCCGGCGAGTACGACGCCCGTGAGGCCCTGGTCAACATCCGCGCCGAGGCCGGCGGCGTCGACGCCGCCGACTTCGCCGAGAAGCTCCAGCGGATGTATCTGCGCTGGGCCGAGCAGCACGGCTACAAGACGGAGATCTACGAGACGTCGTACGCCGAAGAGGCCGGCATCAAGTCGACCACCTTCGCCGTGCAGGCGCCCTACGCCTACGGCACCCTCTCCGTCGAGCAGGGCACGCACCGCCTGGTGCGCATCTCGCCCTTCGACAACCAGGGCCGCCGCCAGACCTCCTTCGCCGGGGTCGAGGTGCTGCCGGTCGTCGAGCAGTCCGACCACGTCGACATCGACGAGTCCGATCTGCGCGTCGACGTCTACCGGTCGTCCGGCCCCGGCGGGCAGGGCGTGAACACCACCGACTCCGCGGTGCGCATCACGCACATCCCCACCGGCATCGTCGTCTCCTGCCAGAACGAGCGGTCCCAGATCCAGAACCGGGCCACCGCCATGAACGTCCTCCAGGCCAAGCTGCTGGAGCGGCGCCGCCAGGAGGAGCAGGCCAAGATGGACGCCCTCAAGGGCGACGGCGGCAACTCCTGGGGCAATCAGATGCGTTCGTACGTGCTGCACCCCTACCAGATGGTCAAGGACCTGCGCACCGAGCACGAGGTCGGCAACCCCGAGTCGGTGTTCAACGGTGAGATCGACGGCTTCCTGGAGGCCGGTATTCGCTGGCGCAAGCAGCGGGAGAAGTAGCCCGCCGCGCGCCCGAGCGCTTTGTCGACATGACAACTGCCGCCCCCAGGGCGGCATTTGTCGTTCCAGGGCGCGGTCGGCACGCCTTTTACGTCACACTTGCGCCTCCCTCATTCGGCAAAGCGTGCGTACGGGGACATCGCGTACGCAACGGCCTTGACGTTCTTTTGGAAAATCGGAAGGGTGCGGGGTGGCATGCGCATCTCCGGGGCGCATGTGAACCGGGGGGCGCGTCACCACAGTTGCACCCCCGTCGATCACGGCCCCGGGCGTGGCCTCATTGACGATTCAGCTACTGGGGGTAGCACGCATATGACGAAGAAGACGCGGGTCCGCGTCGCACGCATCGCTGCCGGCGCAGTCGTCGCCGCGGGTGCGTCGCTGATGGTGGCGGGTGTCGCCCAGGCCGACCCGATCCTGCCGGACCCGAGCTGCGGCATCATCGGCACCGACCCGGACTGCGAGGACGACGGCGGCGACAACCCCGGCAACCCCGGCGGCGGTGACGAGGAGCCGGGCAACCCGGGCGGCGGTGACGAGGAGCCGGGCAACCCGGGCGGCGGTGACGAGGAGCCGGGCAACCCCGGCGGCGGTGACGAAGAGCCGGGCAACGGCGGCGAGAAGCCGGACGAGCCGGGCAACGGCGGCGAGGACCCCGTCGAGGAGCCCACCGAGAAGCCGACCACCCCGGGTGGCGACAAGGGCGGCGACGACGACGCCGGTACCACCCCGGCCGGCGGCAACGGCCCCGCCGCCCAGGAGCAGGGCTCCTCGGCCCTGACCGACACCGGTGACGCGCCCGCCACCTCCGCCCAGGGCAGCGGTGACGAGCTCGCCGAGACCGGTGCCGCCGAGACCACCTTCCTGGTGATCGGCGCCGCCACGATGATCGCCGGCGGCATCGGCTTCCGCGTGCTGCCGCGTCTCATGACCGGCCGCGGCGGTGCCGCCGCCTGACGGTGACGGCACCCGCACGCACCGTACGCGGGGCGTGACGTGACGAAGGGGCCCGGAGCGCACAGCGCTCCGGGCCCCTCTGCGTCCGTCTTCGGTCTCCTGCGGGGAGTGCGGGGAGGGCGGGTCAGGCGGTCTGGTGGGCGAGCAGGGCCACCGCCGCGACCAGCACCGCGAGCAGCGCGATCAGCATCATGGGGTTCAGGCCCGCGAAGAAGTTCTCCTGCTGCAGCCGCTCACGGTTCGCGCGGCACACCGGGCACCGGCCCTCGTTCACGGGCGCAGCGCAGTTCGCGCACACCAGCCGGTCGTACGTCATGCGCTCGCCTCCTCGCACCGGTCCTCACTCATGGAACGTCCGCGGCGCCGTGAACGTTCCCCCCTCCACTGTGCCAGCTCCGCCGGAAATCGGCGCGGCCCGCCCCCACGGCCGCATTCCCCCGGCAGCCGGGCCGTACATGCCTCACATAGGGCGCAACTGCGGCGTAACCCCGGGCGGTGACTGCGGGCGGCCTTCCGCTTCGCGTAAGGTCACGCTCATCTACCCCCGGCGACCCGTGGTGCATCCGTGATCCGATTCGACAACGTCTCCAAGGTCTACCCCAAACAGAACCGTCCAGCCCTCCGTGACGTCTCCCTGGAGGTCGAGAAGGGTGAGTTCGTGTTCCTCGTGGGGTCCTCCGGCTCCGGAAAGTCCACCTTCCTGCGGCTGATCCTCCGCGAGGAGCGGGCCAGCCACGGCCAGGTGCACGTCCTGGGCAAGGATCTCGCCCGTGTCTCCAACTGGAAGGTGCCGCAGATCCGGCGCCAGCTGGGCACGGTGTTCCAGGACTTCCGCCTGCTGCCGAACAAGACGGTCGGCGAGAACGTGGCGTTCGCCCAGGAGGTCATCGGCAAGTCGCGCGGGGAGATCCGCAAGTCCGTGCCGCAGGTCCTCGACCTGGTCGGGCTCGGCGGCAAGGAGGACCGGATGCCGGGGGAGCTGTCCGGCGGTGAGCAGCAGCGGGTGGCCATCGCCCGGGCCTTCGTCAACCGGCCCAAGCTGCTCATCTGCGACGAGCCCACCGGCAACCTCGACCCCCAGACGTCCGTCGGCATCATGAAGCTGCTCGACCGCATCAACCGGACGGGCACCACCGTGGTGATGGCGACGCACGACCAGAACATCGTGGACCAGATGCGCAAGCGCGTGATCGAGCTGGAGAAGGGCCGCCTCGTCCGCGACCAGGCCCGCGGCGTCTACGGCTACCAGCACTGATCACCCTCGAACGCGTCCACTCATAAGGCCTGAAGGACCCGCCATGCGTGCCCAGTTCGTACTGTCGGAGATCGGCGTCGGTCTCCGCCGCAATCTGACGATGACCTTCGCGGTCGTCGTCTCCGTCGCCCTGTCGCTCGCCCTCTTCGGCGGCTCGCTCCTGATGAGCGACCAGGTCACCACGATGAAGGGCTACTGGTACGACAAGGTCAACGTCTCGATCTTCCTGTGCAACAAGAGCGACGCGGAGACCGACCCCAACTGCGCCAAGGGCGCGGTGACGGAGGACCAGAAGAAGCAGATCAAGACCGACCTGGAGAAGATGTCGGTCGTCGACACGGTCGCCCACGAGACGCAGGACGACGCCTACAAGCACTACAAGGAGCAGTTCGGCGACTCCCCGCTGGCCAGCTCGCTGACCCCGGACCAGATGCAGGAGTCGTACCGCATCAAGCTGACCGACCCGGAGAAGTACCAGGTCATCGCGACCGCCTTCGACGGCCGGGACGGCGTGCAGTCCGTGCAGGACCAGAAGGGCATCCTGGACAACCTCTTCGGGCTGCTGAACGGCATGAACTGGGCCGCCCGCGCGGTGATGGCGCTGATGCTCGTCGTCGCGCTGATGCTGATCGTCAACACGGTGCGCGTCTCGGCGTTCAGCCGGCGGCGCGAGACCGGCATCATGCGCCTGGTCGGCGCCTCGGGCTTCTACATCCAGGCGCCGTTCATCATGGAGGCCGCGGTCGCCGGACTCATCGGCGGCACGCTCGCGTGCGGATTCCTGGTGGTCGGCCGGTACTTCATCATCGACAACGGCCTCGCCCTGTCCGAGAAGCTGAACCTGATCAACTTCATCGGCTGGGACGCGGTCCTGACGAAGCTGCCGCTCATCCTCGCGACGAGTCTCCTGATGCCGGCGGTGGCGGCGTTCTTCGCGCTGCGCAAGTACCTGAAGGTGTGACTCTTGCCAAAAAGGGGCGCGCGGCCAACAGGCCGTGCGCCCCTTCCCCTTGTCCTAGACTCACCGGCATGTCAGGTCGTGACCTGTTCTGTCAGCCCCGCCGCCTCCGCCGCGGGGCCGCCCTGACCTTGGTGTTCGCGAGCGTGCTGGTCGCCGGTGCCGCCACCGGCAGCCTGCCCGGTGCCGGTCCGAAGGCCACCGCGGACGGCGCCCGGTCGGCCCCCGCCGGGCACCACACCGAGGTGAGCGAGGCGGCCCGGGAGGCCATGGCCGAGGGCACCTCCCCCGTGGAGGCCGCACAACGGGCCGTCAGCCGCAGCGGGGACCGCTGGGCCGCCGTCTACTCCCCGGGCGAGTACGAGGAGTTCGAGGAGGCCCTGGACGGCCAGTACACCGGCGTCGGCCTGTGGGCCCGCGCCCGGGACGGCCGGATCGAGGTGACCCGGGTGGGCGGCGGCAGCCCCGCCGACCGCGCCGGCATCCGGGTCGGCGACCGGCTGCGCAGCGTCGACGGCGCCGACGTCGACGGACGGCCCGTCACCGAGGTCGTCGCCCTCCTGCGGGGCGACAGCACGGACGCCCCCGCCGGCACACGGGTCCGCCTCGGACTGGAACGCGGCTCCCGCACCTGGACCGAGACCGTGCGCCGGGCCCGCCTGTCCCGCGAGTCCGTCGCCGTCCGCGAGCTGGCCGCACAGGTCACCGTCGTCACCGTCGGGGCCTTCACCAAGGGCTCCGGCGAGCAGGTCCGCAAGGCCGTGCGGCGGGTCCCGGCCGGGGCCGGGATCGTCCTGGACCTGCGCGGCAACTCCGGCGGGCTGGTCACCGAGGCCGTCACCGCCGCCTCCGCCTTCCTCGACGGCGGCCTCGTCGCCACCTACGACGTCGACGGCGAGCAGCGCGCCCTGCACGCCGACCCCGGGGGCGACACGGCGAGACCGCTGGTCGCGCTCGTCGACGGCGGGACGATGAGCGCGGCCGAGCTGCTCACCGGCGCCCTGCAGGACCGCGGACGGGCGGTCGTGGTGGGCTCCCGCACCTTCGGCAAGGGCTCCGTGCAGATGCCGAGCCGGCTGCCGGGCGGCTCGGTCGCCGAGCTGACCGTCGGCCACTACCGCACCCCCTCCGGGCGGGGCGTCGACGGCCGCGGCATCACTCCCGACGTCGAGACCGACGACGCGGCCCTGGAGCGGGCCACGACGGTGCTGCGCGGCCTGGGGCAGCAGGACGCGCCCCGCCCGTAAACGGCTTCCCCCCGATCCCCCGCTCAGTGCGAAGATGGCTGCACTATGGCTAAGGAAAAAGGGCGCAAGCTGATCGCGCAGAACAAGAAGGCGCGGCACGACTACCACATCATCGACACCTACGAGGCCGGCCTGGTCCTCACGGGTACCGAGGTGAAGTCGCTGCGTCAGGGCAGGGCGTCGCTGGTGGACGGCTTCGTCCAGCTGACCGACCACGAGGCGTGGCTGCACAACGTCCACGTACCGGAGTACAGCCAGGGCACCTGGACCAACCACAGCGCGCGGCGCAAGCGGAAGCTGCTGCTGCACCGCGAGGAGATCGACAAGCTGGAGTCCAAGTCCCAGGAGACGGGCCACACCATCGTGCCGCTGGCCCTCTACTTCAAGGACGGCCGGGCGAAGATCGAGATCGCCCTGGCGAAGGGCAAGAAGGAGTACGACAAACGGCAGACCCTGCGGGAGAAGCAGGACCGGCGCGAGGCCGAGCGGGCGATCTCCGCGGTGCGCCGCAAGCAGCGCGCATAGGGGGTGTCTGGCGAATGCCCGCGGCGTCGCGACGCCCGGCACGCACGCTCGCCGCGTTGCCGAACCGCCCACGTGGCTCCGCCACGAGGACGCTCCGGCGCCTTGCGATCGCACGCACCGGACGCCGCTCCTTCTCCCGCGCTCATTCGTCAGACACCCCCATAGGCCCGGTGGCCTGCGCGGGAATAGGCTGGCACGGACCGGCGTTGGTCACGTACGATGGCACCAGCACCCCATAGCGGGTGCGTGTGGCCCCTCCTCCGGGCGGGGTCTTGAAAAAACAACATGGGGATGATCGGTTTCGACAGCGGCTGTCGAAGCAGGGGAAGCGTGTCGAGGAAGCGGCCATGATCTCGTAAACCACAGGCCGAAAAAAATAATCGCCAATTCCAAGCGATCCATCTCCCAGGGCGAGCTCGCCCTCGCTGCCTGATCTTCAGGTAGCGAGCAGCGGCTCCCCTACTCAAGGGAGTGTCAGCCCGGGGGTGTTCCCGACCCGGATCCTGGCATCAGCTAGGGAACTAAACCTTGATCCCGGTCACGGGGTGAAAAGGGAAATCTCACAGTGACTGGGCCCGTCGGAGACTTGTCGGCGTGATCTCCGGGGCCGAGAAAAGCACAGCCGACTGCACACGGAGAAGCCCTGGTTCCGCACCGTTGGACGCGGGTTCGATTCCCGCCATCTCCACTTGCCCCATGTGGGCAGAGGCCCCGTCGCGAAAGCGGCGGGGCCTCTGTCGTTCCCGTACCCGGGCGCGGCCCGGCGTGTCGCGGGGACTCGGCGGGCGTGGCGCGATCCGGCGGATCATGGCCGGATCCCAGCGGCCGGAAGGGTGCCCGCGCGGGAGGGGGCGGACCGGTGTCCGCCGCCCCCGGATGCGCACGCCACCGGCCCGTCCGGCTTTCCGCTTCCCTAACCATGACTTCGCCCGGTATGGGGTGGCTGATGGCGAAATGTGGACCGAAAGGATCCAGCCAGCCCTTTTGTCGTGGTGCCGTCCCCGAGATGTCTCACGATCGATACGAATCGCCACCCGGTCGGCACGGGACCTCCGCGTGCGCTACATTCAACTCCCGAGCACAGTGTGATAAACGGGGCGCTCGGAGCGGGTTGGGGGCCCGGTCCGCCGACGAGTGCTCGGGTCGAACGCGCACCCGGATCTGTCCCTGGGGGGAAGTGCGTGCGCGTGAAAGACTGGCGAGAAGACGCCCAACCGGAGCGTCCCGAAGGCGCGTCGGCTGCCGAGAAGGTGCTGAGGACCGGCCGCGACGCCATCACCGGCATCCCCGGCCCCGGAGCCCCCGGCCCGGAGATCCCCGAAGCCGAGCGGACCACGGCCCTGCGCGTGCCGTCCGCGCGCCCGCCCCGGCCGGCGTCCCCGACGACGTCGCTGCTGAAGCCCGCGCCGGCCTCACCCGGCCCCGACGAGGCGGCCCCCGCACAGCCGGCCGGCGCCGGCCGGCCGGTGCGCGACCCCTGGCAGGAGGACGACGCCGGGGACACCGGGGACGGGGACCACACCCACGACCCCCACGAGGTGACCGTCCAGCTCGACGCCGTGCAGTTCGCGGACGGCGTGCTGCGCAGGA
>NZ_JAAGMD010000659.1 GCF_010548465.1 Streptomyces sp. SID14436
GACCCTGATCGCCGGGGTGATCGTGCTCGTCCGCCGGGTCCGGATGATCCGGCGGCGGAACGCGCGCAACCGCCCCCAGGGCTGAACGGCCCCGCGCACCGGAGCGGAGGCGGGCCCGCGCACCGGAGCAGGGTCGGGGTCGCGCACCGGCGCGGAGGCGGGGCCGCGCGGCTCAGGTGCCCGTGGCCGCCCGCAGGGCCGCGCCCACGATGCCCGCGTTGTTCTGCAGGGCCGCCGGGACGACGTCGGCCTTGATGCCCTTGATGTGGTGCAGGAACTTGTCCGCCTTGCGGCTGACGCCGCCGCCGATGACGAACAGCTCCGGGGAGAACAGCATCTCCACGTGGGCCAGGTACTTCTGCACCCGGTGCGCCCACTTCTCCCACGACAGGTCGTGGTCCTCCTTGGCCTTGCTGGAGGCCCGCTTCTCGGCCTCGTGGCCGTTCAGCTCCAGGTGGCCCAGCTCGGTGTTGGGCACCAGGACGCCGTCCACGAACACGGCGCTGCCGATGCCGGTGCCGAGGGTCAGCAGGATGACGGTGCCCCGGCGGTGGCGGCCGGCGCCGAAGTGCATCTCGGCGAGCCCGGCCGCGTCCGCGTCGTTGACCAGGGTCACCGGCAGACCGCCGAGGCGGTTGCCGAGCAGCACCCGGGCGTCGGTGTCGATCCAGCCCTTGTCGACGTTGGCCGCCGAGCGCACCGTGGTGCCGCCCTCCACCACGCCGGGGAAGGTGATCCCGACCGGGCCGGTCCAGCCGAAGTGGTCGACGACCTGTTTGACGCCGTCGGCCACCGCGTCCGGGGTGGCCGGGTGCGGGGTCAGGACCTTGTGGCGCTCCTGCGCGAGGTCCCCCTTGCCGAGGTCGACCGGGGCGCCCTTGATCCCGGATCCGCCGATGTCCACGCCGAAGATCTCCATGGCACCACGGTACTCATCGTGGCCCGTGGTGCCCTGCTCACTCGTCGCGGCCGGTGGCGGACCCGTCACCCGGCCGCGTCGGGGGCGGCGCCGGTGCCGCGGCGCTCGGCCACCAGTGCGGCGGCCTCCTCGCGCAGGTCGCGGCGCAGTTCCTTGGGCAGGGAGAAGACGATGGACTCCTCGGCGGCCCGGACGATCTCGACGTCCTCGAAGCCGCGCTGCGCCAGCCACTCCAGGACCTCCTCGACCAGCACCTCCGGGACGGAGGCGCCCGAGGTGAGGCCGACGGTGGTGACGCCCTCCAGCCAGCTCTCGTCGATCTCGGCGGCGAAGTCCACCAGGTGGGCGTCGCGGGCACCCGCCTGGAGGGCGACCTCGACGAGGCGCTTGGAGTTGGAGGAGTTGCGGGAGCCGACGACGATCACCAGGTCGGCGTCCGCGCCCATCTGCTTGACCGCGAGCTGGCGGTTCTGCGTGGCGTAGCAGATGTCGTCGCTGGGCGGGGAGATGAGCTGGGGGAACTTGTCCTTGAGGGCGTCGACGGTCTCCATCGTCTCGTCGACGGAGAGCGTGGTCTGGGAGAGCCAGACGACCTTGGAGGGGTCGCGGACCTCGACCTTGGCGACGTCCTCGGGGCCGTCGACCAGCTGGATGTGGTCGGGGGCCTCGCCGGAGGTGCCGATGACCTCCTCGTGGCCCTCGTGCCCGATCAGGAGGATGTCGTAGTCCTCCTGGGCGAAGCGGACCGCTTCCTTGTGGACCTTGGTGACCAGCGGGCAGGTGGCGTCGATGGTGGCGAGGCGGCCGCGCTCGGCCTCCTCGTGGACGACGGGCGCCACACCGTGGGCGGAGAACATCACGATGTTGCCCGGCGGGACCTCCTCCGTCTGTTCGACGAAGACGGCGCCCTTCTTCTCCAGGGTCTGCACGACGTACTTGTTGTGCACGATCTCGTGCCGGACGTAGACGGGGGCCCCGTACTGCTCGAGGGCCTTCTCGACGGCGATCACGGCGCGGTCCACACCCGCGCAGTAACCACGGGGGGCGGCGAGCAGGACACGGCGGCCAGGCGAAGCGGTCATGTGTCCCATCGTAAGGGCCCGGCTCAAGGCCCCATGGTCACGGTGCGTTGTCGGTGGCGCGCACTACTCTCGCGGGCATGGCTGTCAACACGTCTGCGGAAGCTCCCATCCCGGTCGGGGAGGTGTCGCGGCTCATCGGCGGGTGGATCGACCGGCTGGGCGCGGTGTGGGTGGAGGGGCAGATCACCCAGCTGTCGCGGCGGCCCGGCGCGGGGGTGGTCTTCCTGACGCTGCGGGATCCGTCGTACGACATCTCGGTGGGGGTGACCTGCTACCGGCAGGTGTTCGACGCGGTCGCCGACGTGGTGAGCGAGGGTGCGCGGGTGGTGGTGCACTGCAAGCCGGAGTGGTACGCCCCGCGCGGCCAGCTGTCGCTGCGCGCCGCCGAGATCCGGCCGGTGGGGGTCGGGGAGCTGCTGGCGCGGCTGGAGCAGCTGAAGAAGTCGCTGGCGCGCGAGGGCCTGTTCGCGCCGGAGCGGAAGAAGCCGTTGCCGTTCCTGCCGCAGCTGATCGGGCTGGTGTGCGGGCGGGCGTCGGCGGCCGAGCGGGACGTGCTGGAGAACGCCCGGCACCGCTGGCCGGCCGTGCGCTTCGAGGTGCGCAATGTGCCCGTGCAGGGGGTGCATGCGGTGCCGCACGTCGTGCAGGCCGTGAAGGAGCTCGACGCGGCCGAGGACGTCGACGTGATCATCGTGGCGCGGGGCGGGGGCAGCGTGGAGGACCTGCTGCCGTTCTCCGACGAGCAGCTGGTGCGCGCGGTGGCGGCCTGCCGTACGCCGGTGGTGTCGGCGATCGGCCACGAGCCGGACAACCCGCTCCTGGACCATGTCGCGGACCTGCGGGCGTCCACGCCGACCGACGCGGCGAAGAAGGTCGTGCCGGACGTCGGTGAGGAGTACGAGCGGGTGCGGCAGCTGCGGGACCGGGCGCGGCGGTGCGTGCACGCGCTGCTGGAGCGGGAGGAGCGGGGGCTGGCGCACGCGCTGGCCCGGCCGTCGATACAGGATCCGCACCGCATGGTGGACGCGCGGGAGGACGAGGTGTCGGCGCTGCTGGACCGGGCCCGGCGCTCGCTGCGGCACCAGCTGGACCGGGCGGACTCCGAGCTGACGCACACGCACGCGCGGGTGGTGGCCCTGTCCCCCGCCGCGACCCTGCGGCGGGGGTACGCCGTGCTCCAGCGCTCGGACGGGCACGCGGTGCGCGCTCCGGACGAGGTGGCGCCGGGCGACGAGCTGCGGGCGCGGGTGTCGGAGGGCGAGTTCACGGTTCGAGTCGATACGTAGGGTGGGCGGATGACCGGCAAGACGGAGCAGACGGCGGCGGTGGCCGAGGCACTCGGGTACGAGCAGGCCCGGGACGAGCTGATCGAGGTCGTGCGGCGGCTGGAGACGGGCGGCACGACGCTGGAGGAGTCCCTCGCACTGTGGGAGCGGGGCGAGGAGCTGGCCAGGGTGTGCCGGCGCTGGCTGGAGGGGGCGCGCGCCCGGCTGGACGCGGCCCTGGCGGAGGAGGAGAAGGCGGCGGGCGCGGAGGAGACCGGGGAGGCCGGCTGAATCAGAGAGGCCGGCTGAGCCGGGGCGGGCCGTTGACCCTGTGAAGTGGATCACCGGACTCCGGAATTGATTGAAGTTTGAACTTCTTGGGCGTACCGTCGGGTGCGTCGGCATGTCCGTGTAGTGCACACGGACCCGGCGCACCCTCCTGCACGTACTCCCGCAAAGGTTCACGCATGTCTCTCGTTCTCGACCCGGCCGCCCAGGACCTGCTGTTCCGCGAGGCCCGCACCGCGAACACGTTCACCGACGAACCGGTGACCGACGAGCAGGTCCAGGCGATCTACGACCTGGTCAAGTACGGCCCGACCTCCATGAACCAGTCGCCGCTGCGCGTTGTCCTGGTCCGCTCCCCGGAGGCCCGTGAGCGCCTGGCGCCGCACCTGGCCGAGGGCAACCGGGCCAAGACCGTCACGGCCCCGCTGGTCGCGATCCTCGCCGCGGACAACGAGTTCCACGAGGAGCTCCCCCAGCTCTTCCCGCACTTCCCGCAGGCCAAGGACCTCTTCGCCGAGCGTCCGGTGCGGGAGGGCTCCGCCGCCCTCAACGCCGCGCTCCAGGCCGCGTACTTCATCATCGGCGTGCGCGCCGCCGGACTGGCCGCCGGCCCGATGACCGGCGCCGACTTCGAGGGCATCCGCAAGGAGTTCCTGGACGGCGACCACACCCCGCTGATGGTCGTCAACATCGGCCGCCCCGGCCCCGACGCGTGGTTCCCGCGCAGCCCGCGCCTGTCCTACGAGCAGGTCGTCACGACGGTCTGAGCCACCGGGCCCCGGGCACCCCGGCCCGGCACCGCACACGACGGCAGGGCCCCGGCGCGATCCGCGCCGGGGCCCTGCCGTCGTGTGCCGGTGGTCCGCCGGCCCGCGCTCACTCGGCGCGCAGGGCCTTCGCCATCGTCGTCAGCTGCTTGAACGTCCCCGACCCGGTGACCACCGTGGTCGAGCCGTCGTCGTCCTCGCGGACCAGGGCGTCGTAGTGACCGCCCTCGTAGCGGATCCAGGTCTCGCCGTTGATCTCCTGCGTGACGTCGGTCCGCTCGGCCTTCTGCGTCTTGTCCTCGATGAACAGCGTGCGCTTCTGGGTGGACTGCTCGACCGCCACGTACTGGCCGTCGGGGGCGCGGTAGCCCAGGTGCCAGGCATCGCCCTGGTCGCCGCGGAACCGGACCGAGGTGGCCTTCCAGGTGTCCGGCAGCCCCACGGGCGCGGCCACCGGGTAGGCGGCGGCACGGCGGGCCGTGAGCAGGTCGACCCGGTAGTCCACGCGCTTGAAGTCGGGCGCGCTGTCGTCGTGCGGGATGAACAGCCAGACGAACCCGGCCACCAGCCCGATGAGGCCCAGGGACAGGATCATGTCCCGGGCCGACTTCTGCATGCTGCTCTTTCCTGCTGACACGCCCCCATCGTCGCAGGTCCCGGTCGCGCTCATCCGTGGGGGCCCCTGCTCATTCTGTCCGCCCGGCGATAGAGTGCCCCGGAACCCTCATCCGGCCGTCGTCGTACAGAAAGGTGCGCTCCGATGACCGAGCATCATCACTTGCCGTCCGAGCTCGATGTGCCCTCCGAGGCACCCGACCGCAACCTCGCCCTGGAGCTCGTACGGGTCACCGAAGCCGCGGCGATGGCCGCCGGCCGCTGGGTCGGGCGCGGTGACAAGAACGGGGCCGACGGCGCCGCCGTGCGCGCCATGCGGACCCTCGTCTCCACCGTGTCGATGAACGGCGTCGTCGTCATCGGCGAGGGCGAGAAGGACGAAGCCCCGATGCTGTTCAACGGGGAGCGCGTGGGCGACGGGACCGGTCCCGAGTGCGACATCGCCGTCGACCCGATCGACGGCACCACGCTCACCGCCAAGGGCATGACCAACGCCATCGCGGTGCTCGCGGCCGCCGAGCGCGGCACGATGTTCGACCCGTCGGCCGTGTTCTACATGGACAAGCTGGTCACCGGGCCGGAGGCGGCCGACTTCGTCGACATCAACGCGCCGGTGAACGTGAACATCCGGCGGGTGGCCAAGGCGAAGCGGGTCACGCCCGAGGACGTCACGGTCGTCATCCTGGACCGGCCGCGGCACGAAGGCATCATCAAGGAGATCCGGGAGACCGGGGCGCGGATCAAGCTGATCTCGGACGGCGACGTCGCCGGCTCGATCCTCGCGCTGCGCGAGGGCACCGGCATCGACCTGCTGCTGGGCATCGGCGGCACCCCCGAGGGCATCATCTCCGCCTGCGCGGTCAAGTGCCTCGGCGGCACCCTGCAGGGCAAGCTGTGGCCCAAGGACGACGAGGAGCGGCAGCGCGCGGTCGACGCCGGGCACGACCTGGACCGGGTGCTGACCACGGACGACCTGGTCTCCGGGGAGAACGTCTTCTTCGTGGCGACCGGCATCACCGACGGGGAGCTGCTGCGGGGGGTTCGCTACCGGTCGGAGACGGCGACCACCGACTCGATCGTGATGCGGTCCAAGTCGGGGACGGTGCGGAGGATCGACTCCGAGCATCGGTTGAGCAAGCTGCGGGCCTACAGTGCGGTGGATTTCGACCGGGCGAAGTGAGGGGCTGACTCCGTCGGTCGTTCGGTCGTTCGGTCGGGGGAGGGTGCGGGGGTGTTGTGGTGGGTGTGCGCAGTTCCCCGCGCCCCCTTTGAGGCCGGCCTCGCCGGCCGGGTGTGCAGGGGTGCGGGTTCGTAGGGGTGCCGTGCGCGGTTCCCCGCGCCCCCAGGAGGTCGGCCTCGACAGCCGGGTGTGCAGAGGTGCGGGCTAGTAGCGGTGCCGTGCGCGGTTCCCCGCGCCCCCAGGACGTCGGCCTCGACAGCCGGGTGTGCAGGGGTGCGGGCTAGTAGCGGTGCTGTGCGCGGTTCCCCGCGCCCCCAGGAGGTCGGCCTCGACAGCCGGGTGTGCAGGGGTGCGGGTTCGTTGCGGTGCCGTGCGCGGTTCCCCGCGCCCCCAGGAGGTCGGCCTCAGCAGCCGGCGTGCAGGGGCGCAGGTTCGTTGCCGTGCCGTGCGCGGTTCCCCGCGCCCCTTGTGGGCGGGGGTCAGCCGGCTATGCGGCCGGGCTGGTGGGTGGCCTGGAGTTCCATGTCGCGGCGTCGGCGGCGGGCCAGGACGACGCGGCGTTCGGCGGCGGTGAGGCCGCCCCAGACGCCGTAGGGCTCGGGCTGGAGCAGGGCGTGTTCGCGACACTCGACCATGACCGGGCAGCGGGCGCAGACGCGCTTGGCCGCGTCCTCGCGGGAGAGCCGGGCGGCGGTGGGCTCTTTGGAGGGGGCGAAGAACAGCCCCGCCTCGTCGCGGCGGCACACCGCCTCGGTGTGCCAGGGCGCGTCCTGGTCCCTGTCTCGCGCGGTCCCCCGCTGGGCCGGAACGGCGGCTACCTGCAGGGACGAATGCGGCGGTTGCAGCACGGTCTACTCCTGACGACGGCTTCGCGAGCGAGACACGATGCAGCAAGGCTTACCCGATGTACGCGCGCCTATGCACTGAGTTCCGAACCGCCGTCAGCGGAAAGGGAATTCACCGTTCGGCACCCCCGCTTCCGGCGGACCCGGCGGGTCCGCTCGCCGCGGGTTCGCGGCCGTCAACGGTCCGTGCGCCCGCGCAGACTCTTGTCCACCGTGCGCTGCACGCGGTCCAGGATGTCCGCCACCAGCTTGCCGCGCTTGGGCCGCGCCTCGATGTTGCCCAGCACCGCCCAGCCGTCCACGTAGACCGCCGGGGCCTGCGGGTCCTCCGCGTCCAGCGAGGCCACCTCGAAGTTGCCGAGGACGCCGCCGCCGGTGCCGCGCAGCGAGACGTTCTCCGGGACGCGGACCTCGACGTTGCCGAAGACCGAGTACGCCTTGATGACGACCTGCTGGTGGTTGAAGAGGGCCTCGCTGAGGTCGATCTCGACGTTGCCGAAGACCGCGTAGACGTGGATGCGGCGGCCGACGCGCCAGCGGCCCTTGCGGACGGCGGCGCTGAACACCGCGACGACGTTGTCATCGGGGTCGGGCGGGAACGGGCCCGGCATGGGCCTGCTCGGCGCGGGTGCGTGCGGGCGCGGCTGCCGGCCGGCGGGGAGGTCGCGGACGAACACCTCCAGCTCCCCGACGGTCTTCGCGGCCAGCACGCCCTCGACGCGCTCGGCATGCTCGTCGGCGGTCAGCCGTCCCTCCGCGAGGGCGTCGCGCAGGAGGTCGGCGATACGGTCGCGGTCGGCGTCCGACGCGCGCAGCTCGGCGGCCTGCGGAGTGCGGTCCTGCTGCTGGGGGTGCTTGTGAAGGTCCACCATGGCAGCGTACCCAAACGCGATAGATCGCGACTAGTCCCCGAGGGGAAACGCCCCGCCCCGCGTCCGTCCCCCGCGCGGGGCGGGAGGGGCCGCCCGGCCATGCCGGGACAAGTGAGGACAACCTCACAGGCACGACCCCCGACGGCACGTCCTACGCTGGTGGCGCCCGCCAAAGGAGGCGGGCGGCCGTCTGTCGAGTGAGGAATGGGCGAGATGCCTGAGTTCGAGTACGCCGATCTGCTCCCCACGGGAGAGGACACCACCCCCTACCGGCTGGTGACCTCCGAGGGTGTCTCCACCTTCGAGGCCGACGGGCGGACCTTCCTCAAGGTGGAGCCGGAGGCGCTGCGCAGGCTGGCCGAGGAGGCCGTCCAGGACATCCAGCACTTCCTGCGGCCCGACCACCTCTCCCAGCTGCGCCGCATCATCGACGACCCGGAGGCCAGCTCCAACGACAAGTTCGTGGCGCTGGACCTGCTGAAGAACGCCAACATCGCGGCGGCCGGGGTGCTGCCCATGTGCCAGGACACCGGCACGGCGATCGTCATGGGCAAGCGCGGCCAGAACGTGCTGACCGCGGGCCGCGACGAGGAGGCCCTGTCCAGGGGCATCTACGACGCCTACCGCAACCTGAACCTGCGCTACTCCCAGATGGCCCCGCTGACCATGTGGGAGGAGAAGAACACGGGGTCCAACCTGCCGGCCCAGATCGAGCTGTACGCGACGGACGGCGACGCCTACAAGTTCCTGTTCATGGCCAAGGGCGGCGGCTCGGCCAACAAGAGCTTCCTCTACCAGGAGACCAAGGCGGTCCTGAACGAGACCTCCATGATGAAGTTCCTGGAGGAGAAGATCCGTTCGCTCGGCACGGCCGCCTGCCCGCCGTACCACCTGGCGATCGTCGTCGGCGGCACCTCGGCCGAGTACGCGCTGAAGACCGCCAAGTACGCCTCCGCGCACTACCTGGACAACATGCCCACCGAGGGTTCCCCGCTGGGCAGCGGCTTCCGGGACAAGGAGCTGGAGGAGAAGGTCTTCGAGCTGACGCAGAAGATCGGCATCGGCGCGCAGTTCGGCGGCAAGTACTTCTGCCACGACGTGCGCGTGATCCGCCTGCCGCGGCACGGCGCGTCCCTGCCGGTCGCGCTGGCCGTCTCCTGCTCCGCGGACCGTCAGGCCGTCGCGAAGATCACCGCCGAGGGCGTGTTCCTGGAGCAGCTGGAGAAGGACCCGGCGCGCTTCCTGCCGGAGACGACGGACGAGCAGCTGGCCGACGAGGGCGAGGTCGTGCGGATCGACCTCAACCAGCCGATGGACGCCATCCTCGCCGAGCTCACCAAGCACCCGGTCAAGACCCGGCTGTCCCTCACCGGCCCGCTGGTCGTGGCGCGCGACATCGCCCACGCCAAGATCAAGGAGCGGCTGGACGCGGGCGAGGAGATGCCGCAGTACCTCAAGGACCACCCGGTGTACTACGCCGGTCCGGCGAAGACGCCCGAGGGCTACGCGTCGGGTTCCTTCGGCCCGACCACGGCCGGCCGGATGGACTCCTACGTGGAGCAGTTCCAGGCGGCGGGCGGCTCCAAGGTGATGCTGGCCAAGGGCAACCGCAGCAAGCAGGTCACCGACGCGTGCGGCACGCACGGCGGCTTCTACCTCGGCTCGATCGGCGGCCCGGCGGCGCGGCTGGCCCAGGACTGCATCAAGAAGGTCGAGGTCCTGGAGTACGAGGAGCTGGGCATGGAGGCCGTCTGGAAGATCGAGGTGGAGGACTTCCCGGCGTTCATCGTGGTCGACGACAAGGGCAACGACTTCTTCCAGGACCCGGCGCCCGCCCCGACGTTCACGACGATCCCGGTGCGCGGTCCCGGGCTGGCGTAGCCGGCCGGAAGCTGCGGTGCGGTGCGGGCCGGGTGCCGTCCCAGGCCCGCACCGCGACGCACACCGTACGGGGCGAACGGGGCAATGCGCCCGCGCCCCGGAACAAGGGCGGCCCGGCGTGCGCTGTACCGGGTATGAGCGACGACTTCCGCATCGAGCACGATTCCATGGGCGAGGTACGCGTCCCCTCCTGGGCGAAGTGGCGGGCGCAGACACAGCGCGCCGTCGAGAACTTCCCCGTCTCCGGGCAGCGGCTCGAACGCGCCCACATCGAGGCCCTGGCCCGGATCAAGGGCGCCGCGGCCAAGGTGAACGCGGGCCTGAAGGTGCTCGACCAGGACATCGCCGACGCCATCCAGGAGGCGGCCCTGGAGGTCGCCGAGGGCAGGTGGGACGAGCACTTCCCGGTCGACGTCTTCCAGACCGGCTCGGGGACGTCGTCCAACATGAACACCAACGAGGTCATCGCCACCCTCGCCACCGAGCGGCTCGGGCGGCCGGTGCACCCCAACGACCACGTGAACGCCTCGCAGTCGTCCAACGACGTCTTCCCGTCGTCGCTGCACATCGCCGCCACCGCCGCCGTCACCCGCGACCTGATCCCCGCCCTGGAGCACCTCGCCGCCTCGCTGGAGCGCAAGGCCGCCGAGTTCGCGGACGTGGTGAAGGCCGGGCGGACGCACCTGATGGACGCCACGCCCGTGACCCTGGGCCAGGAGTTCGGCGGGTACGCGGCCCAGGTGCGGTACGGCATCGAGCGGCTCGACGCCTCCCTGCCCCGCCTCGCCGAACTGCCCCTGGGCGGCACGGCCGTGGGCACCGGCATCAACACCCCGCCCGGCTTCTCCGCCGCCGTCATCGAGGAGGTCGCCCGGGCCACCGGCCTGCCGCTGACCGAGGCGCGCGACCACTTCGAGGCGCAGGGCGCGCGGGACGGCGTCGTGGAGACCAGCGGGCAGCTGCGCACCGTCGCGGTCGGCCTGACGAAGATCACCAACGATCTGCGGTGGATGGCCTCCGGCCCGCGCACCGGCCTCGCCGAGATCACCCTGCCCGACCTCCAGCCGGGTTCCTCGATCATGCCGGGCAAGGTCAACCCGGTGGTCCCCGAGGCTGTGCTGATGGTGTGCGCCCAGGTCATCGGCAACGACGTGACGGTGACCACCGCGGGCGCCTCCGGGAACTTCGAGCTCAACGTGATGCTGCCGCTCATGGCCAAGAACGTGCTGGAGTCGGTCCGGCTGCTGGCGAACGCCTCCCGGCTGCTCGCCGACCGCACGGTCGACGGGATCGTCGCCGACCGGGAACGGGCCCGGGAGTACGCCGAGTCCTCCCCGTCCGTCGTCACCCCGCTGAACAAGTACATCGGCTACGAGGAGGCCGCCAAGGTCGCCAAGAAGGCGCTGGCGGAGCGGCGGACCATCCGCGAGGTGGTCATGGAGAACGGCTACGTCGAGCGGGGCGATCTGACCCTGGAGCAGCTGGACGAGGCGCTGGACGTGCTGCGCATGACCCGCCCGTGAGCCGCCACGGCCCCGTCGGCGGAGTGTGCCGCGCCGGAGTGAACCGTGCGGGGGGACCCGCACACCACGTGGCCCGGGCACCTAATATCTGCCCATGACAGAGGGCGGAACGACGGAACACACGGAAGCGGGCGGCTCGACCGGTTTCTGGCGGCCGGGGACGCACATCCTGTGGCGCTACCGGGAGAACGGCGGCGCGCGTTTCCACATCGCGCGCCCCGTCACGGTCGTACGCGACGACTCGGAGCTGCTCGCCGTGTGGATGGCGCCCGGTACGGAGTGCGTGAAACCGGTGCTCGCCGACGGTACGCCCGTGCACCAGGAGCCGCTGGGCACCCGCTACACCAGGCCCCGCACCGTGTGCCGGGCCCGCTGGTCGGGCACCGGGGTGCTGAAGCTGGCGCGCCCCGGCGACCCGTGGTCGGTGTGGCTGTTCTGGGACCCGGGCTGGCGGTTCAAGAACTGGTACGTGAACCTGGAGGAGCCGCTCGCCCGGTGGTCGGGCGGAGTGGACTCCGAGGATCACTTCCTGGACATCTCCGTGCACCCGGACCGCAGCTGGCACTGGCGCGACGAGGACGAGTTCGCGCAGGCCCGGCGGGACGGACTGGTGGACGACGCGCTGGCCGGGCGGGTGCGGGCGGCCGGCCGCGACGCGGTGTCGGTGATCACCGCCTGGGGCCCGCCGTTCTCGGACGGCTGGCCGAACTGGCGCCCTGATCCGTCCTGGACGGTACCGTCACTGCCACGGAACTGGGACCGTACGCCCGCGCAGGTGTCCCCGTGAGACCCTTGATGGGCCCCCGGGCAGGAAACGTAGGATCGTCCTCCGCACGGGCCCGGGCCGCAATCGCCGGAACATGCGCTGGGCTTGACCGATCGTCACCGAGGGGCGGCAGGACGTGAGCGAGGGGTACGGCAACACCCGTGGGCGCCGGGGACGGTCGGCCGGCGGCACGACGGCGACCGCCGACCGCGGGGGGATCCCGTTCCCGGGACAGGCATTCCGGGTATCGGCATCTCGGCAGGACGAACTGCACGCATGGCGCCCAGCGCCGGACGGATGGACTCGACACGCGTGACGGAGCAGCCGACCTCCTTCGAGCGCCTGCAGCCGGGCGTCGCCCCCGCGGAGGGCCGCGGGGCGCCGGCGCGCGCCCCGGAACCGGCCCGGGTGCCGGACACGGCGGCCGCCTTACCGGCACAGGGGCGCTCCGGCGGTGAACCCACGGGCCCCGGCCCG
>NZ_JAAGMD010000679.1 GCF_010548465.1 Streptomyces sp. SID14436
GCGGCCCGGGGTGGGCGTGCGGCCCGGGGTGGGCGTGCGGCCCGGGGTGGGCGTGCGGCCCGGGGTGGGCGTGCGGCCCGGGGTGGGCGTGCGGCCCGGGGTGGGCGTGCGGCCCGGGGTGGGCGTGCGGCCCGGGGTGGGCGTGCGGCCCGGGGTGGGCGTGCGGCCCGGGGTGGGCGTGCGGCCCGGGGTGGGCGTGCGGCCCGGGGTGGGCGTGCGGCCCGGGGTGGGCGTGCGGCCCGGGGTGGGCGTGCGGCCCGGGGTGGGCGTGCGGCCCGGGGTGGGCGTGCGGCCCGGGGTGGGCGTGCGGCCCCGGCTAGGCCTGTGGCCCCGGCTGGGTCTGTGGCCCCGGCTGGGCCTGCGCGGGTCCTCGGCTGGGCCTGCGCGGGTCCCCGGCTGGACCCTCGGGTCCCAGTGGGACCCCATGGCCCAGCCCTGACACTGGCTGGGCCATGGGCCCAGCAGGACCACCCTGTGGCGGCCTCAGGCCCTCACGCGCCGGGGGTCGACCCCCGGCGCGTGAGGGCCGTATCGCACCCGCCCCCGGCGCGTCCCGGCAGGTTGCCGGGATTCAGGCCCGGGTCTCCGACTGGGTGGGCGACTGGCCGCGCTGGCCGGGGAGTTCCGCCGCGAGGCGGGGTGCGGTGCGGGAGCGGTGGGCCGCCGCGGCGGCGCACAGGGACCGGACGGCCGCATCGAAGCGTTCCTGGGACGTCGGCTCGGCCGGGCCCAGGAGGCGCTGCTTCAGCTCGGCGCGGGCCGCGGCCAGCTTGTCGAGCTGCGGATCGCGGACCGACTGCAGCAGGTCCGCGACCCCGCACGCGTCCGGCGCGAGCACCGTCGCCGCCTCCACCGTCGGGAACGCCTGCCGGAACGCCTCCTCGGGCAGCCCGCTGGTGTTGGCCACCGCGTAGGGCTTCTCGCTGGCCAGGAAGTCGCTGATCACGCTGGACACGTCGCTGATCAGCAGGTCGGCCACGTCGAAGCAGGAGTACAGCGCCGGACGGACGTCCGTGACCACCTGGTGCTCCCACTCCGGGAGCGACGCCCAGTACGCCTCCTCCCAGGCGGCCGTGGTCCGCGCCACCGCCTCGGCCCGGCCGGGCTCGGGCGCGGACTGCGCCCGCATCCGCTCCACCTGGTCGGCGGCGGACCGGTAGGTGGCCGCGGTCAGCCGGTCCAGCTCCGCGGTCAGGCGGGCCAGTTCGCCCGACGGCGCGGGCCGCGGCCCGGAACGGCGGCGGTTCGCCGCGCGGATCAGCTCCCGGATGCGCAGGTCGGCGGCGCCCGCCCGCGGGTCCACCGAGCCGGTCAGCGGGTGCGGCTTGTACAGCAGCCGCACCCCCGGGTCGGCGAGCAGCGCCCGAACGAGGTTCTCGCCGGCCGCGACCACCGAGGTGTTGCCCGGGTTGCCGTCCCAGCCCTCCCAGGTGGGCGCGTAGAGCACCGTGGTGTACGGGCCGGCCGGCGGTCCCGCGTAGGGCCGTACGGCGTCCAGTTGCGGGCGGCCGATCTCCACCACGTCCTTGTCCTCCACGCCGACCTCGGCCAGCGCGTACCGTTCGCGCGCCGCCGGGCCGGCCACCCACACCTCGTCGTACGCCTTCGCGTAGGGGTTGCAGGAGGACAGCTTGTCGCTCTCGCCGTGGTTGACGAAGGTGTGCTTGATGGTGGGGATGCGCAGCACCTGCGAGGTCTTGCCGGAGTTGGACGGGTGGATGAGGACCTGGAGCGTGGACTGCTCCAGCCGCATCAGCGTGGAGACCTTGGGCAGGCACACGACGGGGATGTCGGTGGGCGCCAGCTTCGGCACCATGAACCGCTCACGGAGGATGATCACCGGACGGGCGTCCAGCTTGGCGAGCGGTTCCAGCCACATGTTCGCCTGGTAGGCGGAGGAGGGGCCGCCGGAGAAGTACAGGCCGACGGTCGGCCGGTAGTCGGCCAGCCAGGCGTCGAACCAGTCGAGCACCTCCTGTTCGTCCGCGGGGCGCCGGCCGGGCAGCAGCCGCAGCAGGAGCGCGCCCAGGCCGGTCAGGGCGAGCAGCAGGGACAGGGCCACACCGGCCGCCGCCCACCGGGGGTCGTCGCCGACCGCCGTGGCCGTGAGGCCGGCCGTCGCGGGCAGGCCGACGAGCATCAGCCGGTGCCCGGGGCGGCGCAGCAGGGTGGCGGGGGCGCGGGACAGCCGGAGCGCCGAGGCGTCGATGTTGCGGGTCACCACGGGCAGCGTGCGGGTGCGCCGGACCAGGATCGACACGGCCTGGATGGCGCAGTGCAGGGCGTAGAAGACGAGCAGGCCCGCGATCAGCGGGGCGTACTGGTTCTCGCGGTGCTGTTCACCCAGTCGGAGCAGGCCCACCACCAGCAGCAGGTCGCGCAGCACGTGCCGGACGGTGATGTCCGCGTGGGACTTGGCGAACAGCGTCAGCATGCCGGGCTGCCACCGGTACAGCAGGCCCTCCACCGCCAGGGACGCGGCGGTCGCGGCCAGCAGCAGCGGCGCGTTGGGCAGCAGCGCGCCGGCGGCCTGTGCGACGAAGGCGGCCGCCGGGACGGCGAGGACGAGGAGCTTGGCGGCAATGCGCCGCCGTGGGGACGAGGGTTCGGGCACTGCGGTCACTCCAGGGTTGTCGCAGAACGGGCGCCCGGGTTAACGCGCGCCGCCCTCCGGACGACACGCGGGTGTCCGGAACCCTGGAGTGACCGGTCCGTGCTATGCGGCTCCGGTGCCCTTCGGCGAGGGCTGCCGGCCCGGCTGGAGCGCCCGGCGCAGCGGGCCGCCGACCGCCCGGCGGGCCCGGCGGTAGACGGACGCCCGGGAGGCGATGCCGGCCGCGGCGCTCGCCGCCTTGGCCGAGGCCTTCGCGGACTTGGCGCGGGCCAGTTCGCGCTTCAGCTTGGCGTTGTCCGCGGACAGTTCGGAGACCCGCCCGTACATCCAGGCGAACCGCTCGGTGAGTTCGTCCATGTCGTTGCGGATCCAGGGGCGGATGCCCGCGGGGAAGGTCAGCGACCGCAGCTTCTCGTCGAAGGCGGCCCCGCCGTCGCCGTGGGTGAAGGTGTTCTGCAGCCCGTTCTTGTCGAGGAACGCGGTGAACCGGTCGAAGCGCTCGCGGTGGTTGCGGGTCAGCGGGCCGAAGTCGGCCTTCTCGTACAGCTCCGCCGGGTCGGTGTCCGGGGCGGTCTGGTCGAGCTGCTGGTGCGGTATCTCGAAGTACCGGCACAGCTCCAGCGTGCGCGAGTCGAAGGCCAGCACGGTCGCGGGCGTGCCGGCGAGCAGCGCGGCGATGTTGCCGTGGATGCGCGAGCCGAAGGAGTAGTCGAAGTCCCGCAGGTCGTCGAACCAGGTCTGCGGGTCGATGTACACGCGGACCTTGTCCTCGCGGTACATCGGGTGCTCCGGGTGGGTGGGCATCAACTTGATGCGGCCCGCCGGGGAGTTGACGTCCCGCCAGTGCAGCTGCTTGGCGTCGGTGAGGTTCTGGCCTATGTAGCGCAGGTGGGGGTAGCGCTCGTGGGCCAGGCCGACGATCCGGTGCAGCCCGCCGCTGCGCATCGCCGTGTGCGAGCCGTTGACCGCGATCCGCGAGTCGGGGGTGAGCGCCGACGCCTTCTTCTCCACGGTGAGCTTGTCGCCGTGCAGGAACATCGACGGGCAGCCGATGACCTCCACGTCGCGGAAGCCCATCTCGTTGAGGTACTGCTCGGTGAACTCGCCGCGCACGCCGATCGAGGCGCTGTGGTCCAGGACCGCCGAGCAGAAGGCGCGCACGGTCGGTTCCATGGCCTTCAGCCGGGCCGCGTCGTAGTTCACGCCGCTCTGCGCCCCGACGCCGAGGACGACGACCGGGATCCGGAGCTTGGAGATCAGCCGGGTCAGGCGCTGGAGGGCCGCCTCGAACGACGGGCGGAAGGCGTTGGCGAGCGGCACGACGAACACGTCGTACTCCTCGTTGATGCGCCCGGCCGCCGCCGGGTCGGCGCGCATGCCGTTGGAGACGACCTCCGTGTCCGGCGTCGTGAGGATTTTGTGTGCGGCATCACTGAAGATCAGGTTGCCCGAGTTGGTGGCGATGACATCCCGGTGGAGGGCGTCCTCCACGGGTACTACGTCGAACGGACTCTTGCCCGAACGGAGCAGGATGCGTCTCACAGAGGGCCCTTCACGATCTTGAGATGACACAGATGCTCACAATATGTTTGTCAGTTCTTTAATTTCTAGAGGCAACCAATGCAACCTTTTTCACATGTGCGGTACGTGAGGTTCCGGTTACCGTCGGCCAACCGTCCGGGCCGCCCGGCCACCCGTCCCGGGGGATGGACCGGCGCGCGACGAGGGGTCCCCTTCGCGTAGATTGCCGACCGGTGGCCGTACGCACATGAGGGGCAGTGGAACAGCGTGGCAGGGGCAAGACAAGCCGTGAGCGGGGCCCGCAGAACCGTCGTCAAGGTCGGGTCGTCGTCGCTGACCACCGCCTCGGGCGGACTGGACGCCGACCGGGTCGACGCGCTCGTCGACGTGCTCGCCAAGGTGCGCAGCGGGGGCGAGAGGGAGATCGTCCTGGTCTCGTCCGGTGCCATCGCCGCCGGACTGGCCCCCCTCGGGCTGGCCCGCCGCCCCCGCGACCTCGCCCGCCAGCAGGCCGCCGCCAGCGTCGGCCAGGGCCTGCTCGTCGCCCGCTACACCGCCTCCTTCGCCCGCTACGGCGTCCGCGTCGGCCAGGTGCTGCTCACCTCCGACGACATGAGCCGCCGCGCCCACCACCGCAACGCCTCCCGCACCCTCGACAAGCTGCTCGCCATGGGCGCCTTCCCGATCGTGAACGAGAACGACACGGTCGCCACCGACGAGATCCGCTTCGGCGACAACGACCGCCTCGCCGCCCTCGTCGCCCACCTGGTCCACGCCGACCTGCTGGTGCTGCTCTCCGACGTGGACGGCGTCTACGACGGCGACCCCGCCAAGCCCGGCACGTCCCGGATAGCCCAGGTGCGCGGCCCCGAGGACCTCGCCCACGTCGAGATCGGCAGCGCCGGGAAGGCGGGCGTCGGCACCGGCGGCATGGTCACCAAGGTCGAGGCCGCCCGGATCGCCGCCGCCGCGGGCATCCCCGTCGTCCTGACCAGCGCCGTCCACGCCGCCGACGCGCTCGCCGGCCACGACACCGGCACCTTCTTCCACCCCACCGGCCGGCGCTTCGCCGACCGGCTGCTGTGGCTGAAGCACGCCTCCACCCCGCAGGGCTCCCTCACCCTCGACGACGGCGCGGTGCGCGCGGTCGTCGAGCGCCGCATGTCCCTGCTGCCCGCCGGCATCGCCGGCGTCGACGGCGACTTCAGCGCCGGGGACCCGGTCGAGCTGCGGGACACCACGGGCCGTGCGGTCGCGCGCGGGCTCGTCAACTTCGACGCCAAGGAGATCCCCCGGCTGATCGGCCGCTCCACCCACGAGCTCGCCCGGGACCTCGGCCCCGCGTACGAACGGGAAGTCGTACACAGGGACGATCTGGTGCTTCTGCATCCGTAATCGGCCGAAACATCCGCCCTCGGTGGTGGACGTTCCGCAAAACCGCCCCGCGAGCCCCGGCGGCCTGCTCAACTTTGTCCCAGGGACACATCCGCCCGACCCGCGGGCCGGTCCGTGCGCGAAGGAGGCCGTCGTGAGACGAGTACGCCCTGGGACGACGGCGTCCCGCGGTGGTGCCGGCTCCCGGGCGGCCGGCGAGGAACGCACCCTCACCAGCGTCGCGGCCGGGGACCGCTTCGACGGCGGTGAACCCCGCGACCTGCCCCGCCTGTGGCACGTCACCCTCAGCGTCTCCGGCGAACGGGCCCCCATCGAGGACGTCCGCCGCGCCCTGGAACAGCTCGCCCACGACCACCCCTTCCTGCTCACCAGCCGCTACGCCGACGACCACGCGGAGATCCGCTACTGGGAGGAGGCCCGCGACCTGCACGACGCCGCGGCCGTGGCGCTGCGCCTGTGGGGGGAGCACCGGCGGACCGCCGGACTGCCGCCCTGGGAGATCGTCGGCCTGGAGGTCATCGACCGGGCCACCTACCACCACCGCGTCGCCGAGGGCCACGGCCCGGTCCGCGCGCACCCCGTCGGGGTCCACCCCTTCTGAGCACGCCCCGGCCGGGGGACCCCGCCGGGGCCGTCCCGGGGACGGAGACCTCCGTCTCGGGGTGTGGGATGGGCACGGGTTCCGCCCCCCGGCCGCACTACCCTTCCCTCATGACCACGCTCTCGCCTCTCGACTCGATGTCCCCGGTCAACCAGGCCGCCTACCGGGCCAAGGGCGCCGCCGCCACCCTCGCGCCGCTCCCGCGCGCCGAGAAGGACGACGCACTGCTCGCCATCGCGGACGCCCTCGAGGTCCGCGTCGCCGAGATCGTCGAGGCCAACGCCCAGGACGTGGCCAAGGCCCGCGAGGCGGGGCTGAGCGACGGCATGATCGACCGGCTCACCCTGACCCCGGAGCGGGTCCGCGCCATCGCCTCCGACGTGCGTGACGTCGCCGCGCTGCCCGACCCCGTCGGGGAGGTCGTCCGCGGCTCCGCCCTGCCCAACGGCATCGACCTGCGCCAGGTCCGGGTGCCCCTCGGCGTCGTCGGCATCATCTACGAGGGGCGGCCCAACGTCACGGTCGACGCCGCCGCCCTGTGCCTGAAGTCCGGCAACGCCGTACTGCTGCGCGGCTCGTCCTCCGCCTACCGCTCGAACACCGCCCTCGTGCGGGTCCTGCGCGACGCCGTGCACGGCGCCGGGCTGCCCGCCGACGCCGTCCAGATGGTCCCGGGCGAGAGCCGCGACAGCGTGCGCGAGCTGATGCGCGCCCGCGGCCTCGTCGACGTGCTCATCCCGCGCGGCGGCGCCTCCCTGATCAACACCGTGGTGCAGGAGTCGATCGTCCCGGTCATCGAGACCGGCACCGGCAACTGCCACGTCTACGTCGACGCGCAGGCCGACCTCGACATGGCCGTCGAGATCCTGGTCAACTCCAAGACCCAGCGGGTCGGCGTCTGCAACGCCGCCGAGACCCTCCTGGTGCACCAGGACATCGCCGCCGACTTCCTGCCGCGCGCCCTGGAGGCCATGGCCGACGCCGGGGTCACCGTGCACGCCGACGAGCGCGTCATGGCGTACGCCAAGGACTCCCGGGCCACCGTCGTGGAGGCGACCACCGAGGACTGGGAGACCGAGTACCTCTCCCACGACATCGCCGCCGCCGTCGTCGACTCCCTCGACCGGGCCGTCGAGCACATCCGGCTGTGGTCGTCCGGGCACACCGAGGCCATCGTCACCGCCTCCCAGCAGTCCGCCCGGCGGTTCACCCAGTTGGTGGATTCCACCACCGTCGCCGTGAACGCCTCCACCCGCTTCACCGACGGCGGCCAGTTCGGCTTCGGCGCGGAGATCGGCATCTCCACCCAGAAGCTGCACGCCCGGGGCCCCATGGGCCTTCCCGAGCTGACCAGCACCAAGTACATCGTCACCGGCGACGGACACGTACGGCGCTGAACCGGCCACGGCGGGGCACCGGACGGGCGCCGGCGAATTTCCGTACCGTCTGCCCAAATTGACCCCCCAGGTCTACTCTGGATCCGTGCCGGAGGACGTGGGGGGCACGCCGTTCCCTGACGGCTGGGAGCCCGACGACGACCACGACCGCGGGGTGACGGACGAAGAGTTCGCCTCCGTGGTCTTCGACGAGGACTTCGTACGCGCGGCCCGGGTCCACGAGCCGACCGCCGTCGAACGCCTCCTGTCCGCCGCCCGGGCCAGAGCCGAGGCCGCCGAGGCGGAGGCCGCCCGCGCCCGTGCCCGCGGGGAGCGCTCCGACGACCGGTACGGCCGCCACGGCGCCCTGGGCCCGGACGACGACCCCGACGACGACCTGGACGCCCTGGAGGACGCCCACGGCCAGCGGTACGGCGGTCAGGTCCGCTGGCACCGCCCCGTCGCCTGGATGCTCGCCCTCGTGATGGGCATCGGCATGGTCGCGCTGGCCTTCTCCGCCGTCTACCGGGGCGCCTCCTCCCACCGTGAGGAGCCCGTGCCGGCGCCCACCTCGACCGGCCCGGAGCTGGGCGGCGCCGCCGCCGTCCCCTCGGCCTCCGCCGACTACTCCCAGCCCGCCGTCCCGGTGATCCCGCGCAGCCCCTGACACCCGGCGCGGCAGGGGTGAGGGCGCGTCAGAAGTTGCGGCGCGGCCGGGCGTTTACCCGAGCGCGCCGAGACCTACCCTGAAGGTATGGCAGGGCCTGCGGACCCACCCGAGGGGACCCCCGAGGGCGCCCCCGGGGGTGGCGAGGACGAGTACCGGTCCGTCGTCTTCGACGAGTCCTTCGTCCGTGCTGCCCGCCTCCAGGAGTTCTCCGCCCAGGAACGCATCACCGACCACGCGCCCGCCGTGCGCGACCGCCCCACACCGCCGCCGCAGCGGGCGGGCGGCCTCTCCCGGCAGGCCCTCGTCCTCGTCCTGCTGATCGCCGTCGCCTTCGGCACGGCGATCTACATGGGGGTACGCCACCCCTACCGGACACCCGCCGCCGAGGAACCCGCCGAACCGCTGCGCATGACCGTCGTCCCGCTCGCCCCCCGGGAGAAGGTGCCCGGCGCCGCGGACCCCGAGCGGCTCTACGCGCACAGCCCGGCGGCGTCCTTCGCCGCCGGCGCCGAGGGCATACCGCTCCCCGCCTCCCGGGGCACCGCCCACTTCTCCGAGGGCCAGGTCGTGACCGCGCTCAGCACCGCGAAGGACTACCTCGTCCGCTCCGCCCTCGACCCCCACGTGCTGACCGGCGGGGACACCCGCTCGGTGCGGGTGCTGCTCGACCCGGGCCAGATGAGCCAGTTCGACCGCAGCTTCGCCCGGCCCGCCGCGGACGGACGGCACGCGCCCACCGGATGGCTCGTCCGCTTCGACCCCGCCCGCACGGAGCTCGCCGACGACGGCATCCGGGTCCGCGGCACGCTCCAGGCCACCGAGACCGGCGCGGGCACCCTCGAGGTCAGTGCCGACCACACCTACGTGTACGCGCTGCGGCCGGCGGGCGCCGGGGAGGGCGCCGCCGCGTCGCTGTTCACCGTCCGGCGCGAGCTGCGCTTCCGCTTCGACCGCGACGACCTGCGGCTGCACCAGGTCCAGGTCGTCCTCTCCCACGTCCAGGCGGGCCCCCTGTCCTGCGCGGAGGACTCCGCCGGCCACCTGCGCCCGCTGCTCGCCGGCCAGAGCGCCGACCAGGCCGGCCCCGCCGGCACCGACCCCTACGCCGACGGCGGCGCCCCGGCCCTGTGCGGCTCGCTCTCCCCGGCGGCCCAGCCCCGGCTCTGAGCGCG
>NZ_JAAGMD010000705.1 GCF_010548465.1 Streptomyces sp. SID14436
GCCTCGTCGGCCGCGCCCGCGGCGGCCCGTACCGACCCGGCCCGCTGCACGCACTGCAGCGCCGGGTGCTTCTCCCCGTAGCGCACCGGCAGGCCCGCCCGCCCGGCCAGCCTGCTCGGGCCGGGCGCCCCGGACGGGGTGGCGGCGATCCGCACCAGCCGGACCGGAGCGGCCGGGTCCACGCCGGGGACGGGACCCTCGGCGATCCGGTCGATGAGCGCGTGGTCGGCGAAGCCGGCGAGCGCGAAGTCCAGGTGGACGGTCACCGCCTCCGCCGGGTCCTCGCACTCCGCGGCCGCCCGAGCGGCCCGGTGCAGCTGCTGCGAACGGAACCGCAGCAGGGACGCCTCCTGCTCGCTCTGCCGGGACTCGGTGACGTCCTGGAACAGCCAGCCCACCCCGAGCGGCACCGGCTCCTCCGCGAGCGGCGAGGACAGCCGGACGAACCCGCTGCGCCAGCACCGCCGCCGCTCCCCCTCCGGGGTGCGCACGCTCACCCAGACCTCGGCGGGCGCGGGCGGGGCACCCTCCGCCAGCACGTGGGTCAGGGCGCTCTCCAGCTCCTCCACGCCCTGCGTCAGCAGTTCTCCGAGCGGCCTGCCGAGGACGGAGGTGCGCCCGGCGCCCAGGGCCTTCGCCGCGTGGGCGTTGACCACGGCCGGCCGCAGGTCGGCGTCGACCAGGACGACGCCCCAGCTCGCCTCCTCCAGCAGGGCCTCGCTGAGCGCGATGGAGCGTTCCAGGTCGATCTGGGCGTGCACCTCGCTGAACGCGCAGTACACCCCGGCCGGCTTCCCCTCGGGCCCGCGCACGGCGGCGGACTGGGTGCGCACCAGCACCCGGCCGCCGTCCTTGGTCAGCAGCGCGAACTCGTGCACCTGGCGCCCCGGGGCGTCCATGGCGGACAGCAGCCGCGCCTCGACCTCCTCGGCGTCGGCGGGGCGCACCGCCCAGCCGGCGAATCCCTGCCGCCCGACCGCCTCGGCCGCGGTCCACCCGAGGATGCGTTCCGCCTCGCGGTTCCAGTGCGTCACCACACCGTCCGCGTCGAAGGCGCACAGCGCCGCGTCCATGCCGTCGAGCAGTGCGGCGAGCAGATCGGCCCCGTCCGCACCGTCCCGACCCTCCCGCCCGGGCTCGTCGGGCCCGAGCTCGTCGGTGGTCCCACTACGCCGGGAAGCACTCACCTGGACCCCCTGCCGGCTGCGTCCGCACGTACGGCACGTTCGGTTCGCTCAACTGCAACTATTCAACTTGAACGTGACTCAGCGCACATCGGGTTCCCGCAAGATTGAGGGAATCGTTGCACTGCGCCACCTTCATTGTCCCGCCCCCGCCGGACGGCCCGCGACGGCGCCGTCGCCCCGGTCCCGTCGCCCCGGTTCCGCGGGCCGCGGAAAAAACCGCTTGCCTCCGGCACGGGGGGCTTTTTAGGGTTCCCGTACACGAGAAGGGAGGTGGTTCGGCAGATGTATGCATACCGGACGCGTGAGGTGACTGCGGGCTAGCGGCCCGTCACCCACTCAGTGCGGTGCCGGACCAGCGCGTGATCCACGCGCGCAGCCGGCCCAGTCCCGAGCAGTCACCCGACCCGCGAGTCGCCGGTACGTCCGGCCGGCTCCTCCTTGGAGGAACCCGACTCGCGGGTCGTCTGCGTTCCGCGCTGCCCCCGCCCCTCGCGCGCCGGGGTCAGCGCGCGATGTCGCCGTAGCCCTCGATCTCGCGCGGGTCCCGGGAGCTGGGGCCCACGTAGCGGGCGGAGGGGCGGACGAGGCGGCCGGTGCGCTTCTGCTCCAGGATGTGCGCCGACCAGCCCGCGGTGCGGGCGCAGGTGAACATCGACGTGAACATGTGGGCCGGGACCTCGGCGAAGTCCAGGACGATGGCCGCCCAGAACTCGACGTTGGTGGCCAGCACCCGGTCGGGGCGGCGGGCGTGCAGCTCCGCCAGGGCCGCCTTCTCCAGGGCCTCGGCGACCTCGTAGCGCGGGGCGCCCAGCTCGCGGGCGGTGCGGCGCAGCACGCGGGCGCGGGGGTCCTCCGCGCGGTACACGCGGTGGCCGAAGCCCATCAGGCGCTCGCCCTTGTCGAGGGTGCTGCGGACGTACGCCTCGGCGTCCCCGGTGCGCTCGATCTCCTCGATCATGTGCAGCACCCGGGAGGGGGCGCCGCCGTGCAGCGGGCCCGACATGGCGCCGACGGCGCCGGAGAGGGCCGCCGCCACGTCCGCGCCGGTGGAGGCGATGACCCGGGCGGTGAACGTGGACGCGTTCATGCCGTGCTCGGCCGCGGACGTCCAGTAGGCGTCCACCGCCGCCACGTGCCGCGGGTCGGGCTCGCCCCGCCAGCGGATCATGAAGCGTTCGACGATGGAGTCGGCCTTGTCGATCTCGCGCTGCGGCACCATCGGCCGGCCCTGTCCGCGCGCGGACTGCGCCACGTACGACAGCGCCATGACGGCGGCGCGGGCGAGGTCGTCGCGGGCCTGCGCGGCATCGATGTCGAGGAGCGGTTTCAGGCCCCACACGGGTGCCAGCATGGCGAGCGCGGACTGCACGTCGACCCGTATGTCACCGGAGTGCACGGGGATGGGGAACGGCTCGGCGGGCGGCAGGCCGGGATTGAAGGCGCCGTCGACGAGCAGGCCCCAGACGTTGCCGAAGGAGACCTTGCCCACCAGATCCTCGATGTCGACGCCCCGGTACCGGAGAGCGCCGCCCTCCTTGTCCGGTTCGGCGATCTCCGTTTCGAACGCGACGACTCCTTCGAGCCCGGGTACGAAGTCGGACATCAGGCGGCTCCTCGTGATGTGGGTGACGGATGGGCGTGCTGCGTGTGTGTGGTGGGGGGAGAAGGGTCGCTGGGACTGACGGGGCTGGAAGTCCTGGTGGGGAAGGTGGGGTGGGTGGGGGCTGGACGACCGGGGGTCGGCTCTCGGCGGCTCGGGGGGGCGTCCGGTGGATCCACGGTCCTCGCGGGAGGAGGGCTCGCGGTCCGGGACGTCACCCCTGTGATGCCCGGCAGGCGGCCCGCCAACCGGGTCGGTGCCAGCACGATATCCCTGAGTGCCAGTTTTGGGGAGCCTTCGCGGCACTCAGTGCCACCTGGGGCGCGCTCCGTGACCGGGGTCACGTCTGTTGCCCGGCTCCGCGCATGCGGCAGGATGACGACGTGACCGACCCAGACGCCGTGCCCTTCGACCTCGCCGCGATGCGCAAGCAGTACCGGGCGGACGGGCTCAGTGAGGCCGGCCTGGCCGCCTCCCCCGTCGAGCAGTTCGCGCGCTGGTTCAAGCAGGCCGCGACGGACGGCGGGCTGTTCGAGCCGAACGCGATGATCGTCTCCACCGCGGATCCCGAGGGACGGCCCAGCGCGCGCACGGTGCTGCTGAAGCACTTCGACGACGACGGGTTCGTCTTCTACACCAACTACGAATCCCGCAAGGGCCGCGAGCTCACCGCGAACCCGCACGTCTCCCTGCTGTTCCCGTGGCACCCGATGGCACGCCAGGTCATCGTCACCGGCGTCGCCCGGCGCACCGGCCGCGACGAGACGGCCCGCTACTTCCGCACCCGCCCGCACGGCTCCCAGCTCGGCGCCTGGGCCAGCGGCCAGTCCTCGGTGATCGCCTCCCGCGCGGACCTGGACGCCGCCTACGCCGAGCTCGCGGCCCGCTACCCGGAGGGCGAGCAGGTGCCCGTGCCGCCGCACTGGGGCGGTTTCCGGGTGACACCGCTGGCCGTGGAGTTCTGGCAGGGCCGGGAGAACCGCCTGCACGACCGGCTGCGGTACGTGGCACAGGACGGCGGCGGCTGGCGGGTGGAGCGGCTCGCGCCGTGAGCGCCCGCGTGTCCGAGCGCGGGCACCTCCTGGGCTCCCCCGGCAGGGGGCGCCCCCACGCGTCAGCCCAGCGCCTCGTCCAGCAGTGCCGCCCACTGCGCGACCACGCGTTCGCGGCGGGCGGTGTCGTCGGTGAGGAGGTTGGCCAGGCCCAGGCCGCGCGCCATGTCGAGCAGGCCCTGCACGCTCTCGCGGACACCGGGGCGGCTCTCGTCGGCGCCGAGGAGGTCCACGGCGATGCGGTGCGTCTCACGGCCCACGCGGGACTCCAGTTCGGTCACCCGCGCGCGCAGCTGCTCCTCGTTGGAGGCGGCGACCCACAGGTGCAGGGCGGCCCGGAACAGCGGCCCCGTGAACAGGTCCACCAGGCCGGCCACCACCGCGCGCCGCTCCCCGGGCCCGGCGCCGTCGGGGAAGAGGGCGCGCAGGGCGGTGGAGCGTTCCTCGGCGACGTACTCGACGGCCGCGGTGAACAGGTCCTCGCGGGTCGGGAAGTGGTGCTGGGCGGCGCCCCGCGACACCCCGGCCCGTTCGGCCACCACGGAGACCGTCGAGCCCGCCCAGCCGTGTTCGGCGAGGCAGGCCACCGCGGCCTCCAGCAGGCGCTGCCGGGTGGCCCGGCTGCGGTCCTGTTTGGGGACTCGTTCGGCACGGTCCGCCGTGCTCACACCACCCATGTCGGATCCCGTCGTTCGAGGAAGGCCGTCATTCCCTCGCGCGCGTGGTCGGAGGCGAACAGCCCGGCCGAGAGCGCGGTCAGGTCCGCCGCGTCCCGGTCGAAGTTTTCCAGCACCCTAGCCGTGAGCAGCCGCTTCGTCGCGGCCAGGGCCTCGGGGGAGGACCGGCGCAGCCCGTCGAGGACCGGGGCGAGGACCTCGTCGACGTCGGCGCCGGACGCGGTGAGCAGGCCGATGCGGGCGGCCTCGGCGGCGTCGAAGCGCTCCCCGGTGAGGTAGTAGCGGGCCAGGGCGCGCGGGTCGGTGCGGGGCAGCAGCGGCAGGGAGATGACGGCCGGGGCGACGCCGATGCGGACCTCGGTGAAGGCGAACGTGGCGTCGTGGGAGGCGGCGGTGATGTCGCAGGCGGCGAGCAGGCCGAGCCCGCCGGCGCGGACGTGCCCGGTGACCCGGGCGACGACGGGCCGGGGCAGCTCGACGAGCTGCCGCAGCAGGCCCACCAGCGCGTCCGGGGCGGGCGGGTCGCGCAGGTCGGCCCCGGCGCTGAAGGTGGTGCCGGTGTGGGTGAGGACGACGGCGCGGACGCCGGGGTCCCGCCCGGCCGCGGCCAGCGCGCCGGCGAGCTCGCCGACGAGGGCCGCGGACAGGGCGTTGCGGCGCTCCGGGGCGTCGAGCGTGAGGGTCTCGACGCCCCGGTCACGGGTGCGGGCGATCAGGGTCACGAGGGCTCCTTGCGCGCCGCCCGGAGTTCGCGGCGCAGGATCTTGCCGGAGGCGGCCCGGGGGACGGCGTCGAGGAAGGTGACCTGCCGGACCCGCTTGTAGGGGGCGACGCGCTCGGCGACGTACATCATGACCTCCCCCTCGGACAGGCCGGGGGCGGACGGCTGGCGCACCACGTGGGCGTGCGGGACCTCGTTGCCGTCCTCGTTGTAGACGCCGGTCACGGCGGCGTCGGCGATACCGGGGTGGGTCAGCAGCAGCGCCTCCAGTTCGGCGGGGGCCACCTGGAAGCCCTTGTACTTGATCAGCTCCTTGACCCGGTCGACGACGAACAGCCAGCCGGCCTCGTCGACGTGTCCCACGTCCCCGGTGTGCAGCCAGCTGTCCTCGTCGATCATGGCGGCGGTGGCGTCGGGCCGGCCGAGGTAGCCCTTCATCACCTGGGGGCCCCGGATGAGGATCTCGCCGGACTCGCCGGGCCCGAGGTCCTTTCCGGGGTCGTCCAGGGACACGATGCGCATCTCCGTCCCCGCGATCAGCCTGCCGACGGTGCCGGGCGGCGCCTCGTGCATGGCGTCCAGGGGGACGACGTGGGTGCCCGGTGACAGCTCCGTCATGCCGTACGCCTGCCCGACGGGCGGCAGGCCGAGCCGCTTCGAGCAGGCGGCGGCGAGGCCCGCGTCCAACGGGGCGGCGGCGCTGATGACGTACTGCAGGGAGGACAGGTCGTACTCGGCGACCATCGGGTGCTTGGCGAGCGCGAGGACGATGGGCGGGGCCACGTACAGGGCGGTGATGCGGTGGTTCTGGATCGCGGCGAGGAACTGTTCCAGGTCGAAGCGGGGCAGCACGACGACGGTGGCGCCCTGCCGCAGCGGGGCGTTCATCAGGGCGGTCAGGCCGTAGATGTGGAAGAACGGCAGCACGGCGAGGATCCGGTCGCCGGGGCCGGCGGTGATGGCCGGTTCGAGCTGGGCGAGATTGGTGGCGATCTGCCGGTGGGTGAGCATCACGCCCTTGGGCACGCCGGTGGTGCCCGAGGAGTAGGGCAGCGCGGCCACGTCCTCGGCCGGGTCGACGGCGACCTGCGGTTCGGGGGCGGTGGAGGCCAGCATGTCGATGAGGGACCGGTGTCCGGGCGCGCTGTCGCAGACGAAGATCTCCTCGACGCCGCCGGCGATCTCCGCGGCCCGGCGGGCGGTCGCCAGCAGCGGGGAGACGGTGACGATCCAGCGGGCCGCCGAGTCGGTGAGCTGCTTGGCGAACTCCTCGGCGGTGGCGAGCGGGTGGACGGTGGTGACGGCGGCGCCCGCGCGGGTGGCGGCGTAGAAGGCGGTGGGGAACGCGATGGTGTTGGGGCTGTGCAGGGCGAGCACGTCGCCCTTGCGCACCCCGGCCTCGGCGAGGCCGGCGGCCACCCGCCGGTGGAACCGGTCCACCTGCTCGTAGGTGAGGGTGGTGCCGTCCGTGCCGTCGATGAGCGCCGGGGCGCTGCCGAACTCGGCGGCCCGCGCGAGCACCGCGTCGTGGATGGGCAGTTCGACCGGCGCGACGTCTGCGTACGTGCTGCGGAACATGGTTCCTCCTCCCGCGCCGGACGCGGTCCGGCGGGTCTCAGTACGACTTGGGCAGACCCAGGGTCTGGTGGGAGACGTAGTTGAGAATCATCTCCCTGCTCACCGGGGCGATACGAGACACGCGCGCCGCCGTTATCAGCGAGGCGAGCCCGTACTCGCGGGTGAGGCCGTTGCCGCCGAGGGTGTGCACGGCCTGGTCGACGGCCTTCACACACGCCTCGCCCGCCGCGTACTTGGCCATGTTGGCGGCCTCCCCGGCGCCCACGTCGTCCCCGGCGTCGCACAGGTGGGCGGCCTTCTGCATCATCAGCCGGGCCAGCTCCAGGTCGATGTGGGCCTGGGCGAGGGGGTGGGCGATGGCCTGGTGGGCGCCGATGGGGACCTTCCACACGGTGCGTTCGCGGGCGTACTCGACGGCGCGGGCGAGGGCGTAGCGGCCCATGCCGATGGCGAACGCGGCGCCCATGATGCGCTCGGGGTTGAGGCCGGCGAAGAGCTGGAGCAGGCCCGCGTCCTCGTCACCGACCAGCGCCCCGCGGGGCAGCCGCACGTCGTCCAGGACGAGTTCGAACTGCTTCTCGGAGGCGTTGAGTTCCATGTCGATGGCGCGGCGCTGAAAGCCCTCGGCGTCGCGCGGGACGATGAACAGGCAGGGCTTGAGGCTGCCGGTGCGCGCGTCTTCGGTGCGGCCGACGATGAGCGTGGCGTCGGCGGTGTCCACGCCGGAGACGAACACCTTGCGGCCGGTGAGCAGCCAGTCCCCGGTGTCCGGGTCGCGGCGGGCGGTGGTGGTGATGCGGTGGGAGTTGGAGCCGGCGTCGGGTTCGGTGATGCCGAACGCCATGGTGCGGGTGCCGTCGGCGAGCGCGGGCAGCCAGGCGCGCTTCTGCTCCTCGGTGCCGAAGCGGGCGATGACGGTGCCGCAGATCGCGGGCGACACGACCATCATCAGCAGCGGGCAGCCCGCGGCCCCCAACTCCTCCAGCACGATGGACAGTTCCGCGATGCCGCCGCCCCCGCCGCCGTACTCCTCGGGCAGGTTGACGCCGAGGTAGCCCAACTTCGCGGCCTCGGACCACAGTTCCGCCGGGTGGCGGCCGGAGGCGACGGCGTTGGTGAGATAGTCGCGGCCGTACTTGGCGCCCAGGGCGGCGACGGCGGCGCGCAGGGCCTGGTGCTCTTCGGACTCGATCACGCTCATGCGGACTCCTCGGAGGAAGGGGTGCCGGCCGGCTGCACCACGGCCAGCAGCGTGCCGGGCTCCACCTGCCGGCCGGTCACCGCGTGCAGGGCGGTGACGACTCCGCCGGCCGGGGCGGTGATCCTGTGCTGCATCTTCATGGCCTCCAGCCACAGCAGGGGCTGTCCGGCCTCGACGGCGGCCCCCTCGGCGACGCCGTCGGCGATCCGCGCGACGGTGCCCGGCATGGGGGCGAGCAGGGAGCCGGGGGCGAGCTGCGCGGCGGGGTCGGGGAAGCGGGGCAGGGCGGTCAGGGCGATGTGGTCGACGTACACCCGGTCGCCGTAGCGGCCGACGGTGTAGCGGCGCCGGACGCCGTCGGTCTCCAGGACCACGAGGTCCGGCTCGGCGCGCACCACCCGCACCCCGTCGGCGACCAGGCCGTCCCGGGTGTGCCGGTAGCGGACCTCGTGCTCCTCGCCCGCCATGGCGTACCGCTTGACCTGGGGCTGTGCGGGCAGGTTGCGCCAGCCGCCGAAACGGGAACGGCCGTGCGCGTCGGCGAGGGCGGCGGCCAGCGGCGCGTACGGGTCGGTGGCCGGCCCGGTCAGCGCGTCCAGGTGACGGTCGTAGAAGCCGGTGTCCATGCGGCCCCGGACGAACTCCTCGTGCCGCAGGGAGCGCACGAGGAGGTCCCGGTTGGTGACGGGGCCGTGGATCACCGCCCGTTCCAGGGCCGACGCGAGGACGCGGACGGCCTCGGCGCGGGTGGGGGCGTGGGCGACGGCCTTGGCGAGCAGGGGGTCGTAGTGCACGCCGACGCCGTCGCCGTCGGTGTACCCGGTGTCCAGGCGCACCCCGCCGGGGACGGCGAGGCGGTGCAGGCGGCCGGTCTGCGGGGCCCACTGCCGGGCGGGGTCCTCGGCGTAGAGGCGGGCCTCGACGGCGTGCCCGTGCGGGCGGGGCGGCTCGCCGTCGAGGGGCCGGCCCTCGGCGATCCGGATCTGCTCGGCGACCAGGTCGATGCCGAACACGGCCTCCGTCACCGGGTGTTCCACCTGGAGCCGGGTGTTCATCTCCAGGAAGTGCGCCCGGCCGTCGGCGACCAGGAACTCGACCGTGCCGGCGCCCACGTAGGAGACGGCCCGCGCGGCGCGCACGGCGAGGACGTGCAACTCCTCGGTGAGCCGCGGGGGCAGGCCGGGCGCGGGGGCCTCCTCGATCACCTTCTGGTGGCGGCGCTGGAGGGAGCAGTCACGGGTGCCGAGCGCCCACACCGTGCCGTGGGTGTCGGCGAGGACCTGCACCTCGACGTGCCGCCCGCCCTCCACGTACGGCTCGGTGAACACCTCGCCGTCGCCGAAGGCGCTCGCCGCCTCCGCGCGGGCGGCGGCCAGTTCGGCGTCCAGGTCCGCCAGGCGCCGCACGACGCGCATGCCGCGTCCGCCGCCGCCGGCCGCCGCCTTGACCAGCACCGGCAGGTCGGCCTCGGTGACCTCCTTCAGCGGCTCGACGCCCATCAGTTCCTTGGCCCGGGTCTTGGACGCCATCGCCTCGATGGCCTCCGGCGGCGGCCCGATCCACGTCAGGCCCGCGTCCCGGACGGCGCGTGCGAAGCCGGGGTTCTCGGAGAGGAAGCCGTAGCCGGGGTGCACGGCGTCGGCGCCGGCCGCGAGGGCGGCCTTCACGACGAGGTCGCCGCGCAGGTAGGTGTCGGCGGGCGTCGTCCCCGGCAGGCGTACGGCGGCGTCGGCCTCGCGGGTGTGGAGGGCGTCGGCGTCCGCGTCCGAGTGGACGGCGACGGTCCGGATGCCCATCGCGCGGCAGGTGCGCATCACGCGGCAGGCGATCTCGCCGCGGTTCGCCACAAGAAGGGTGGTGATCATGGGCCTCACATCCGGAAGACGCCGAAGCCGCCGCGTACGCCCTCGTAGGGGGCGGTGTGGATCGCGGACAGGCACAGGCCGAGGACGGTGCGGGTGTCGCGCGGGTCGATGACGCCGTCGTCGTACAGCCGCCCGGACAGGAACATCGGCAGGGACTCGGACTCGATCTGCTGCTCCACCATGGCGCGCAGCGCCGCGTCCGCCTCGTCGTCGTAGGGCCGTCCCTTCGCCGCCGCCGACTGCCGGGCGACGATGGACAGCACCCCGGCGAGCTGCTGCGGCCCCATGACGGCGGACTTGGCGCTCGGCCAGGCGAACAGGAAGCGCGGGTCGTACGCCCGCCCGCACATGCCGTAGTGCCCGGCGCCGTAGGAGGCGCCCATCAGCACGGACAGGTGCGGGACGCGGGAGTTGGAGACCGCGTTGATCATCATCGCGCCGTGCTTGATGATGCCGCCCTGCTCGTACTCCTTGCCGACCATGTAGCCGGTGGTGTTGTGCAGGAACAGCAGCGGGATGTCGCGCTGGTTGGCCAGCTGGATGAACTGGGCGGCCTTCTGCGACTCCTCGCTGAACAGCACGCCCTGCGCGTTGGCGAGGATGCCGACCGGGTAGCCGTGCAGGGCGGCCCAGCCGGTGGTGAGGCTGGTGCCGTACAGCGGCTTGAACTCGTCGAAGTCGGAGGAGTCGACGATCCGCGCGATGACCTCGCGCGGGTCGAAGGGGATCTTGAGGTCGCCGGGGACGATGCCCAGCAGCTCCTCCGGGTCGTGCTTGGGCGGCTCGGCCGGCCCCGGATCGGGGTACGCCTTGCGGTGGTTGAGGCGGGCCACGACACGGCGGGCCTGGCGCAGCGCGTCGGGTTCGTCGACGGCGAAGTGGTCGGCGAGGCCCGACACGCGCGCGTGCATACCGGCGCCGCCCAGGGACTCGTCGTCGCTCTCCTCGCCGGTGGCCATCTTCACCAGCGGCGGCCCGCCGAGGAACACCTTCGCCCGCTCCTCGACCATGATCACGTGGTCGGACATGCCGGGCACGTAGGCGCCCCCGGCGGTGGAGTTGCCGAAGACGACGGCGACGGTCGGGATGCCGGCCGCGGACAGCCGGGTCAGGTCGCGGAAGATCGCGCCGCCCGGGATGAAGATCTCCTTCTGCGACGGCAGGTCGGCCCCGCCGGACTCCACCAGGCTGATCACGGGCAGCCGGTTGGCGAGCGCGATGTCGTTGGCGCGCAGGGCCTTCTTCAGCGACCACGGGTTGCTCGCGCCGCCGCGCACGGTCGGGTCGTTGGCGGTGATCAGGCACTCCACGCCCTCGACGACCCCGATCCCGGTGACCAGGGACGCGCCGACGGTGTAGTCGCTACCCCAGGCCGCCAGCGGGGACAGCTCCAGGAACGGCGTGTCGGGGTCGAGGAGCAGCTCGACGCGTTCGCGGGCGAGGAGTTTGCCGCGCCCGCGGTGCCGCTCGACGTACTTCTCGCCGCCGCCAGCGAGGGCCTTGGCGTGTTCGGTGTCGAGGTCGGCCAGCTTGGCGAGCATGGCCTCGCGGTTCGCCCGGTACTCCGGGTCCCCGGTGTCCAGGGCCGAGCCGAGGACCGTCACAGCAGCACCTCCGGGATGTCGACATGACGGGAGCGCAGCCATTCGCCGAGCGCCTTGGCCTGCGGGTCGAAACGGGCCTGCGCGGCGACGCCCTCGCCGAGGATCCCGGCGACGACGAAGTTCAGGGCGCGCAGGCGGGGCAGCACGTGCCGGGTGACGGTCAGGCCGGCGGCCTCGGGGATCAGTTCCCGGAACCGCTCGACGGTCAGCTCGTGCGCGAGCCACCGCCAGGCGTCGTCGGAGCGCACCCACACCCCGACGTTGGCGTCGCCGCCCTTGTCGCCGCTGCGGGCCCCGGCGACCCGCCCGAGCGGCGCCCGGGTCACCGGGCCGGGCGGCAGCGGCTCGGGCAGCGCGGGCTCCGGCACGTCCCGCAACTCGGCGTACTCCCCCGGCGGGCCGACCGGCACGCGGCGCCCGTCGTGGAGCACGGCCACCTGGGCCACGTCCTCCTGCGGGACGTACACCCCCTCGAACACCCCGTACGGGGAGCCCTTCCCCGGGGGTGCGAGCACGTGGAAACCGGGGTAACTGGCCAGCGCCAGCTCGATCGCGGCCCCGCTGAGCGCCCTGCCGACCGCCTCCTGACGCGGGTCGCGGACGACGAGCCGCAGCAGGGCACTGGCCGTCTCCTGCGTGGGCGCGTCGGGCCGGTCGGTGCGGACCAGCTCCCACCGCACCTCGGCGGGCGGCGACTTGGCGAGCGCCTCGGTCATCTGGGCGCGCACCAGGTCCGCCTTGGCCTCGATGTCGAGCCCGGTGAGCACGAACACGACCTCGTTGCGGAAGCCGCCGAGCCGGTTGACGCCGACCTTGAGGCGGGGCGGCGGGGCCTCACCGCGCACACCGTCGATCCGCACCCGGTCCGGGCCCTCGGCGGTGAGCCGCACGGTGTCCAGCCGGGTGGTGGTGTCGGGGCCCGCGTACCGGGCGCCGCCCGTCTCGTACAGCAGCTGCGCGGTCACCGTGCCCACGTCGACGAGGCCGCCGGTGCCGGGGTGCTTGGTGATGACGCTGCTGCCGTCCTCGTGCAGCTCGGCGACGGGGAAGCCGGGCCGGACGGTCCTCGCCCCGTCGAAGAAGGCGTAGTTGCCGCCGGTCGCCTGCGTCCCGCACTCCAGCACGTGCCCGGCGGCCACCGCCCCCGCGAGCCGGTCGTGGTCCGTCGGCGCCCAGCCGAAGTGCGCGGCGGCCGGCCCGGTGACCAGGGCCGCGTCGGTGACCCGCCCGGTGACGACGAGATCGGCGCCCTCGCGCAGGCAGGCGGCGATGCCGGAACCGCCGAGGTAGGCGTGCGCGGCGAGGCTGCCGGGGTGCCGGGAGGTGAGGTCGTCGCCCTCCACGTGGGCGACCCGTACGGGGATGCCGAGCCGGCCGGCCAGGGCCCGCACGGCGTCGGCGAGCCCGGCCGGGTTGAGCCCGCCCGCGTTGGTGACGATCCGGACGCCCCGCTCGTGGGCGAGGCCGAGGGTGTCCTCCAGCTGCCGCAGGAACGTGCGCGCGTACCCGGCGGCGGGGTCCTTCATCCGGTCGCGGGCCAGGATGAGCATGGTCAGCTCGGCGAGGTAGTCGCCGGTGAGGACGTCCAGCTCCCCGCCGGTCAGCATCTCGCGCAGGGCCTCGGCGCGGTCCCCGTAGAACCCGGAGAAGTTCCCGATGCGCAAGGGGGCGGCCGTCACGAGGCGTCCCCCTTCGGCGCCCGCCCGCCGCCGGGCGGCCCGGCGAACGCCTGCGCGATGTCCAGCCAGCGGTCGGCGTCCGGACCCACGGCGGTCAGGGCGAGGTCGGCGCGGTGGGCGCGCTGGGTGACCAACAGGCAGAAGTCCAGCCCGGGTCCGGTGACCCGCTGCGCCGCGTCCTCGGGGCCGTAGGTCCACAGCTCCCCGCCGGGCGCGGTGAGTTCGACCCGGAACGGCTCGGCGGGCGGGGTCAGCCCGTGCACCGCGTACGCGAAGTCCCGGGTGCGGACGCCGAGTCGGGCGATGTGCCGCAGCCGCGCGGTGGGAGCACGCTCCACGCCCAGCGCGTCCGCCACGTCCAGGCCGTGCGCCCAGGTCTCCATGAGGCGGGCGGTGGCCATGGACGCCGCCGACATCGGCGGCCCGTACCAGGGGACACGCACCCCGGACGGCACGGCGCGCAGGGCCTCGTCCAGCGCCCGGCGCCCCTCCCGCCACCGCCGCAGCAGCTCCGCCCGCGGCAGCCGCACGCCCTCCTCCGCGCCCTCGTCCACGAAGGTGTGCGGCGCGGCGAGGGCCGCCTCGACCAGCTTCCGGAACCCGTCCGCGTCGGTGACGGCGACCAGCGCGGAGTGGTCCGTCCAGGCCAGGTGCGCGATCTGGTGGGCGACGGTCCAGCCGACGGCGGGCGTCGCGAGGTCCCACTGCCCGGGCTCGAGACCGGCCACGAGCCGGTCGAGCTCCTCGCTCTCGTCCCGCAGATCGTCGATCACCGGCGTCGGATCGGACACGGGGCGCTCCCCTCGGGGCACGGGCACGGCGGTGCGGACACGGCGGTGATGCGGTGCGTGGTCCGCGGGTCACGGCAGGCGGTGCGGACGCGGTGAGCATGGCAGGGGGGTGGGAAACAAGCAAGCATGCTTGCATGCTTTTTTTCGCCGCCTCGGCGCGCAGCACTCCCGGTGTGTGCGCCCGGCGTGTGCCCCCGATGTGCGCCCCGGGTGTGCGCTCCGGGCAGGGGATCAGCGGCCCGTCAGCCGTTCCGCCAGACCGTCATGTTCACCGTGACGAAGCCTGCTTCCGGCAGGGTGGTCGACTTCACCTGGACGACGAGGAGTCCCACGTTGCCGTCGCCGTCCCGGATGCAGATCTCGGAGCCCGTCGCCGAGGCGGCCAGCGGGTGGTCGCCGGGCTTCTGCCCCGCGGTCAGCAGGTCGCACGTGTCGTAGGTGCCGTCGCCCGGATCGCCGAACACCTGGGTGAACACCACGGTGTCGCTGTCCAGTTCGCAGCCGGTCCTGGAGCAGCCGAGGGGTGGGTCTCTCCTCCGGGGTCTCGACCAGGCACCGGGCGAGCAGCGCGCGCAGCCGGTCGGGCAGTTCGGGCAGGTCGGGGGCGGAGTGCACGATCCGGTACAGCACGCTCACCAGGTCCGAGACGGGGCCTGGGTCGCCGAACTCACCGGCGACCTGCTCGACGGCTGGCCTCAGGGTATGCGGTTGATTGGACGCAAGGAACGGCCCGATCCCGGAGCCCAGTTGAGGATCACGGACGCGGACAGCATGCGGATCACCTGCTTCGCCACCAACACCACCGGCCGGCCAATCGCCGGACTCGAACTCCGCCACCGGCTGCGCGCCCGCGCGGAGGACCGCATCCGGGCCGCGCGTTCGACCGGCTTGCGCAACCTTCCCCTGCACGACACCGCCCAGAACAAGGTCTGGCTGGAGATCGTCCAGACCGCTCTCGACCTGCTGGCCTGGATGCCGGTGCTCGCCCTGACCGGCCAGGCAAAGCTCTGGGAACCGCGCCGCCTGCGGTTCCGCCCGCTCTCCGCTGGCCGGCCAGCTCGTCACCACCGGCCGGCGCCGCATCCTCCGCCTCGCCCGCCATTGACCATGGCCCCTCGAGATCACAGACGCTCTTGAACGGCTCGCACCCCTGCCAAATCCCGGCTAGCCAGCGGACTCACCTGTCCCTACAAGAGAACGTGCCAGTCCGGAGTAGTGGAACCCGGCGTCCACCCGGAACGACAACCGGGCCCTCAACCTGCCCGGCCTCAGCCACGGACAACGAAATGGGCCCCCGACTACGTCGGCGGCCCATCACGAAAGATCGAGGCTAACAATCTCCGAAGCGCACTCCCCGTCCGCCGTTGTCCGCCAGTATTGTCACGCGACTAGATACGTATGCCACCTGTCCCAATTCCCGCCATGAGCCAAACATTCAGCAGCCCTGCGTGGTGGCGGCCTGGTCACCAATTTCGACGCCACGCCATACGATCCAACCAATCGCCGCCACGCAATATTTCGCTGTGCCAGTCACACCAACGGGACCAGCATAGTGGGCGAATTTCCCCCAGTCACTACCGCCAGGGGCGGCGATTTTGCATCTCTGGCCCTCTCCTGACTTCTGTGAGCATCGCATGATGTACACGTAAGTCTCAGCAGAAACACCAGAGGAGACGCCTCGGTGGTAGAAGCAAGCACTGTTGGTACCCCCATTGGTGCTATTGTAATAGATCACCAATTCACCAACCACACCGTCTCCGGGGTACGAGACGGCTTTTCTGTACGTAACGGCACCGGAGCAGGAGGTGGCGGCATGAGCGGGGGCTGATAGAATTACGTTGGCACCTATGAGGCTTGTTAGAGCGGGCCAAGAGAACTAGGATGCGACGACCAAAGTTCATGCGATTTCCTTTCAGGGGGAAGATCAAAAAGGAGGCGGCGGAGCATAGCAAATGATCACGGTTCATCACAGGCATCCGTCCGGTTTGTATGGTTACGGAATAGAAACTGCATTACGGATCGTCTGGTTAGCGCGACTTTTTGGCCGCAGACGGGGTGGCCTTGGGCGGCTGGAGGTCGCGCCTTGCGTCAGTCACAGCACCGCTATTGACGTATGCACACGTACGGAGAGACTGATTTGCCGTTCTCGGGCTGCAGACAAAACTCCACGCCGATCAGCGGATCGCACCGGTTTCTAGCCTCGCTCACCGGATCGGCTGCTCCGACGGGCGACGCCTCCCTCACCGAAGCGACGGGCGAACGTCGAGAAGGTCGTGTTCGCGCTGAAATTCGGCGGGCGGAGAAAGCGCTTCATGCCATCACTGTCACGGATTCTCCCGGTCATCGCACGGGAATTCCCGCCTCATGGCCGGAAACCTCAATGGTGAGGTAGTCGATGCGCGGGTAGCGTGCACGCGCGTTCCGTGACCGCTCTCGAGACGCCGGGCTCCGCCGTATCCGTCCCCCGCCACAGCGAACCCCGCACGGGGGAGTTTTCCGCATGACCGAAACCCAGTCTCCTCGCGCGGCCTCCGAAGCCACGTGGGCCCTGCCGCTGCTGGTGCTGATACCGCTGACGGTGATCAGGATGTTCGCGGATCCTTCCGCAGCACCCTGGCCGGTCCTGGGGTGGTTCCTCATCACCCTGGCCGTCCTGCTCCTCGCAGCCGGTGGACGACCGTCTTCCGCCACGGATCGCAACGGCGCGGCGCATGGGCACGTGCCTCCTCGTGCACGCCGCGCTGGTCTGGCAAACGGTTTCGCTGCTGCGGCAGTGAACCGGAAAGGTGACGCGCGCGGAGAGCGTTCCGAGGATGCGGAGGAGAGGAAACGGGGCAATACGGCGACCCTTTTCCGCTTGCCTCCCGCCGGAGGTACTACGGCCCCCGCACCAAGCGGAATACGGATCGCGGACTCGGGGTGAGCGAGGTACCTCCCTCAGGTCCCTCAGGGCCGACTCCCGGTGAACCCGACCGGGAATCGGAATCTTCCGCGATCCGACGTGGGCGGGCGGCTGTCAGTCCTTGGTGACGTCCACGCGGGCCCTGCTCCGGCGCCGCGGCCCCACCTGCGTACGCACCGCGCCCATGCTCGCCGCGATGACCAGTGCGATGGCGGCGGCCTCGGTCACGCTGAGGGCCTGGCTGAGGACGAGGAAGCCCGCCATGGCCGCGATCGCGGGTTCCAGGCTCATCAGGATGGCGAACGTGGAGGCGGGCAGCCTGCGCAGGGCGAGGAGTTCCAGCGTGTACGGCAGCACCGAGGACAGCACGGCGACCGCCGCGCCCAGCGCGAACGTCGTCGGCTCGAGCAGCTTGGCCCCGGACTCGGCGATGCCCAGCGGCAGGAACAGCAGCGCCGCCACGCCCATGGCGAGGGCGAGCCCGTCCGCCTGCGGGAAGCGGCGGCCCGTACGGGCGCTGAAGACGATGTACGCGGCCCACATCACGCCCGCCGCCAGCGCGAACGCCACGCCCAGCGGATCGAGGTGGTCGAAGCCCCCGCCGCCCAGCAGGAAGACCCCCGCGAGGGCGAGGCCGGCCCAGAGGAAGTTGATCGCGCGCCGGGACGCCAGCACGGACAGGGCCAGCGGGCCGAGGACCTCCAGGGTGACCGCCGTACCCAGCGGGATGCGGGCCACGGACTGGTAGAAGAGGCCGTTCATCGCCGCCATGGCGATGCCGAAGACGATCACCGTGGTCCAGTCGGCGCGGGAGTGCCCGCGCAGCCGCGGCCGGCACACCACGAGCAGGACGACCGCGGCCACCAGCAGCCGCAGCGACACCACGCCGAGCGCTCCGGCGCGCGGCATCAGCGTCACCGCGAGGGCGCCGCCGAACTGCACGGAGATCCCCCCGGCGAGGACCAGACCCACCGGCCCCAGCGAACCCCGCCCGCGCGGCGCGCCCGCCGGGGCGGACGGGCCGGCGCCCGGCACGGGGACGGCGACCGGAGTGGACGGGGTGGCGGGGCTGGGCGTGGTCACGAGACCTTCCTGGGGACGTGGTGCGGGGAGCGGAACTCCTGGGGGCATCGTGCATCCGAATGCATCGACCAGTCCAGGGTAATGTCCTGCGGACAGGACCGTGGAGCCAGTACGTACCTGACGATGAGGCTCGGCGGCCGACCCGGTCAACTCCGTCCGCCATACGGACCGCACGGCACGCCCCGGCCCGTGGCCATACCGGCCCGGCCGGGCGGGTACGGTTCCCAGCGGCGATCCCCCGTCCGCTCCCCCACCGCACCCCCCGAGGTCCCGTGCGACGACTTCTCACCCGTGTCTGGCGACTCCTGCGCCCCTTCCAGAGCCGCATCATGTGGCTCCTGCACGCCAAGTTCGTCGTGGGCGTGACCGGCGTGGTGCGCGACGACGAGGGGCGGGTGCTGCTGCTCCGGCACCGGATGTGGCCGCCGGGCCGCCAGTGGGGGCTGCCGAGCGGCTTCGCCCGCAAGGGCGAGGACTTCCGCCGGACCGTCGTCCGCGAGGTCAAGGAGGAGACCGGCCTCGACGTCGAGGCGGGCCGCCTCGTCATGCTGAACAGCGGCCTGCGCACCCGCCTGGAGGTGGCCTACGAGGCCCGCCTGATCGGCGGCGAGCTGCGCCTCGACCCGTTCGAGATCCTGGAGGCCCGCTGGTGCCGCCCCGACGACCTCCCGGAGGAGGTCCAGCCGGTGTGCCACCCCCTGGTCCGGGGCGAGACGACGCCGTAGGCGTACGGGACGGTCAGGCGGTGGACGCGGAGCCGCCTCCCGGCTCCGGCCGCTCGGCGACGAAGGACCCGAGGCCGACCTCGGCACGGATCAGCCCTTCCGCCTTGAGATGTGCGAGCACCTTCTGCGCGGTCGACGCCGCGATGCCGAACTCGGCCGACAGCTCGACCACGGAGGGCACCCGAGCACCCACGGGGTAGGTCCCGTCCGCGATGCGCGCCACGACGACCTCGGCGACCTGCCGCCATACCGGACGGGTGCGGTCGAGTTCGATGCTCATGCGGTGGACGCTAGAACTCTGCGGTAGACCGCGCGACCGCAGTACACTGCGGTAGACCGCAGCGCATGGAACCGGAGCCGCCGCCATGACCGATCCCCTCCCCGGGCGTGAACCCCGACTGCTCCCCTGGTCCGGAGTGGGCGACAAGCCGTGCTACCTGATCACGGACGACGCCGACGGGCCGGTCACCCGGCTCGCGGACACCACGGAGTCGGTCCAGCTCGGCATGGGGGCCGACGTCCTCGCCCACGCACGCGAGCTGATCCCCGACGCGCTGCCCGGCGAACTGCGGCACCTCGCCGAGTGCCTGACCGTGGCCCTCGCGGACGCGCTGCGGGTGGCGGAGAGCCGGGGGCGACGGTTGAGACGGCTCACCTGAGCGCCCTTCCGACACCGGGACGGAGAGTGCTCACACCTCGTCGCCCAGTGCCTCCGCCAGCACCTCCGCCAGGTGGCGGCCCCGGACGCCCGCGAGCTGGGCGAGCTGGGTGCGGCAGGAGTAGCCGTCGGCCAGGACCACCGCGTCGTCGGGGGCGTCCCGGACGGCGGGGAGCAGCTGTTCCTCCGCGCAGGCCGTGGAGACCTCGTAGTGGCCCTTCTCGAAGCCGAAGTTGCCGGCCAGACCGCAGCAGCCGCCGGACAGTTCGCCGGTGAGGCCGGCCGCGTCCCGCAGGCGGCGGTCGGGGGCGTCGCCGAGGACGGCGTGCTGGTGGCAGTGGGTCTGGCCGGTGACCGGGCGCTTCAGGGCCGGCGGGGCCCAGCCCGGGGCGTACTCCGCCAGCGTCTCCGCGAAGGTGCGGACCCGGGCGGCGAGCCGGGCGGCCCGCGGGTCGTCGTGGAGGAGTTCGGGGGCGTCCGTCCGCAGGGCCGCCGCGCAGCTCGGCTCCAGGACGGCCAGCGGGGCGTCGGTGGCGAGGACCGGTTCCAGCAGGTCCAGGGTGCGGCGCAGCACCGCGCGGGCGCGGTCGAGCTGGCCGGTGGAGATGTAGGTCAGGCCGCAGCAGACCCGCCCGCGGCGGGCCGCCAGCAGGGACAGGGCGGAGCGTGAGCGGGCGTCCCCCACCGGGCGGCGGCCCGGGCGCAGGGTCGGGGGCAGGATCACGCGCAGGCCCGCCGCCTCCAGCACCCGCACGGCGGCGCGGCCCACCGACGGCGACAGGTGCTCCGTGAACGTGTCCGGCCACAGGACCACCGTCGTCCCGGCCGGTTCGGGCGTCCGCCGCTCGCGCCACCAGCGGGTGAACGTCCGGTCCGCGACCCGGGGGATGTCCCGCTCCCCGGCGATCCCGCCGAGCCGTTTCGCCGGCCGCGCGAGCGGGCCCACCGAGGCGAGGGCGTTGACCAGGGCCGCCGACCTCGTCCGCGCCACCCAGCCGAGCCACTCCGGCAGCCGGCCCAGGGCGTAGTGGGCGGCAGGGCGGCGCCGGCCGGCGTAGTGGTGGTGGAGGAACTCCGCCTTGTAGGTGGCCATGTCGACGCCCACCGGGCAGTCCGAGCGGCAGCCCTTGCAGGACAGGCACAGGTCGAGGGCGTCCCGCACCTCCGTCGACCGCCACCCGTCGGTCACCAGCTCACCGGCGAGCATCTCGTGCAGCAGCCGGGCGCGGCCGCGCGTGGAGTGCTCCTCCTCGCCGGTCGCCCGGAAGGACGGGCACATCACCGCCGGCCCGGAAGCCGTCGTCGTACGGCACTTGGCGACCCCCACGCAGCGGCGGACCGCCGCGGAGAAGTCGCCGCCGTCGGCGGGATAGCCGAAGGCCACGTCCACCGGCTCGCGCGGCAGGACGGCGAACCGCAGGTCCGCGTCCAGGGGCGCGGGGCGCACCAGCATGCCCGGGTTGAGGAGCCCGTCGGGGTCCCAGAGGCCCTTGACCCGCTCGAAGAGGGCGACCGTCTCCGCGCCGTACATCCGCGGCAGCAGCTCGGCCCGCGCCTGCCCGTCCCCGTGCTCCCCCGACAGCGAGCCGCCGTGCGCGACGACCAGGTCGGCCAGCTCCTCGGAGAAGCGGCGGAAGCGGGCGACCCCGGGCCCGGTCAGCAGGTCGAAGTCGATACGGACGTGGATGCAGCCGTCCCCGAAGTGCCCGTAGGGGGCGCCGCGCAGGCCGTGGGCGGTGAGCAGCCCCCGGAAGTCCCGCAGGTAGGCGCCGAGGCGGGCGGGCGGCACCGCGCAGTCCTCCCAGCCGGGCCACGCCTCCGTGCCGTCCGGCATCCGGGTCGCGGTGCCGCTGGCGTCCTCGCGGATCCGCCACAGGGTGCGCTGCCGGGCCGGGTCGGTGACGACGACCGCGTCGACGGCGTCGGCCGCGCGGACCACCGACTCGGCCCGCGCGCTGGCCTCCGCGCCGGTGTCCCCGCCGGTCTCCACGAACAGCCAGGCTCCGCCGCGCGGCAGGTCCACGGCCGACGGCACCAGGTCCGCCGCCATGCCCTCCACGGTCAGCGGACCGCACGGCAGCAGTCCCGCCGCGGCCTCGGCGGCAGCGCTCTCGTCGGCGTACCCGAGGACGGCGAGGGCGCGGGCGCGGGGCGACGGGACGAGGTCCACCACCGCCTCCGTGAGGATGCCCAGCGTGCCCTCGGAACCGCAGAACGAGCGGGCGACGTGGGCGCCGTTCTCGGGCAGCAGGGCGTCCAGGGCGTAACCGGAGATACGGCGGGGCAGATCGGGGAAACCGGTGCGCAGCCGGGCCAGTTCGGCCTGGACCAGCTCCCGCAGGCCCGCCGGGGCGCCCGCCCAGTCCCGGCCCGGGTCCAGCCGGTCCCCGCGCGCGGTGACGACCGACAGCTCGCGGACGTTGTCGGCGGTGGTGCCCCAGGCCACCGAGTGGGAGCCGCAGGAGTTGTTGCCGATCATGCCGCCGAGCGTGCAGCGGCCGTGGGTGGACGGGTCCGGGCCGAAACGCAGGCCGTGCGGGGCGGTGGCCTCCTGGAGCCGGTCCAGGACGAGCCCGGGCTGGACGACGGCCGTGCGGGCGCGCAGGTCGAGGGCGAGCAGCCGGTTCATGTGCCGGGTGAAGTCCAGGACCACGCCGGTACCGGTCGCCTGCCCCGCGATCGACGTGCCGCCGCCGCGCGCCACCACCGGGACGCCGTGCTCCCGGCAGACCCGCAGGGCAGCCGCCACGTCGTCGGTGTCCCGGGGCGCGACCACACCCAGCGGCACCCGGCGGTAGTTGGAGGCGTCCATGGTCGTCAGCGCCCGCGCGGTCGTGCCGAAGTCCACCTCGCCGGCCACCGCCGACCGCAGCGCGGCCCGCAGCTCCTCCCGGGCCTCCCGGCCGGTCTCCCGGCCCCTCTGCTCCCGGTCCTTCCGGGGCGCCGACGCCCGCCGGGGCGCCGCGCCCGCCCCGCCGGCCGCGCCCGTTCCGCTCGTGCCGTCCGTTCCGCCGATCCCGTCCGTCGTGCCCGTCATGCTCTCAGCATGCCCCGGCCGGGCGCCGCGGCCCACGACCCCCGGCCCCCGGCCCCCGAACCCCGAACCCCGAACCCGGACGGGAACCGGGACCCGAGGCCGGGCCGGACCTGGACCGGGACCGGGCCGAACCCGGACCGGAACCGGGCCGAACCCGGACCGGACCCGGACCGGAACCGGGACCCTGACCCCGACCCGGGAGGGCCTCCGGTGCGGCGGGGCGCGGCCGACGCGGGCACCGGACGTGCCCGGAGCCGCCCGGCCCCGGCCCGGATCGCGTGGGAGTCCGGTCACATCCCGAGAACTGGAAGGGATACTTCCCAAAGCGATCACGAACTCCCATATAGTGACCGCGAGTTGCGTGCGCCCCACCGCTCTCGTACGAAACGCGACCCCAAAACGACAGCGGTGGCCACACGGGTCACGGCAGACACGGTGGCCCCGGCACACGCACCAGCGGACCAGCCCGAGGACCCGACCGAGGACCCGATTGATGACCTCCCACCTGCTCCCCGGCGACCGCCCCACCCTGCGTGCTCTGCTGCCCGTCCCCCTGCTCACGCTGGCGCTCGGCGCCGTGGGGACCGTCGCGGCCGTCATGCTGGGACCGGAGCCGGCCCGGGGCGCCGTCGGATGGACCGCGATCGTCGCCGCGCTGCTGCTGTGCGCGGCCGTGACGGTGGCCACCCACGCCGTCCTGACGGCACGCGCGGCCCGCGGACGCCTGGAGGCCGTCACCCAGGACGTCGGCCGGCTGCTCCAGGAGCGCGCCCGGATCGCCGAGGACGCCCGCCGCCAGCACGAACGGCTCACCGGCGAACTCAACCGCGAGCGCGCCCGGTTGACGGCCGAACTCGACCAGGAGCGCGCCCACCTCGCCGAGGCCCTGACCGCCGAACGCGAACGCCTCGCCGAACAGCACACCGCCCAGACCGCCCAGTCGGCCCTCCAGCACGCCGAGGACAAGGCGCACCTCACCGAGGCCCACACCGCCGAGCTCGAACGGCTCACCGGTGAGCACGCGGAGAAGCTGCGCCTCATCACCGAGGAACACGCCGCCCACACCGCCCGGTTGACCCGCGACCACGACGAGGAACGGACCCGGCTGGCCGAGCTGCGGACCCGCGCCGAGGAGGAGGCCGGCCGGCTCCGCGAGGAGAACACCCGGCTCGCGAAGAAGCTGCGCGACGCCAACAGCGCCCGGGCCGCCGCCGTGTCCGCCACCGCCAACACGGCAGGCCGGATGCAGGCGTTGGCCACCGGCATGCTCGCGGACCTGCGTGCCATGGAGGAGAAGCACCAGGACGAGGAGGTGCTCGCCGACCTGCTGCACCTCGACCACCGCACCGCCCAGGCGGGCCGCCTCGCCGACTCCGTCGCCGTCCTGACCGGCGCCCGCTCCGGCCGCCGCTGGGCCCGGCCCATCGGCATGGAGTCGATCCTGCGCGGCGCCATGGGCCGCATCAGCGGCTACCAGCGGATCCGCGTCCACTCCACCAGCGACACCGCCGTCGCCGGGCACGCCGCCGAGGGCGTCATGCACGCCCTCGCCGAACTCCTGGACAACGCCGCCAACTTCTCGCCGCCGACCGCCGAGGTCCACGTCTACGTGGAGGAGGTGCCGGCCGGGGCCATCGTCTCCGTCGAGGACAGCGGCCTCGTCATGGGCGAGGCGCAGCTGCGCCGCGCCGAACGCGCGGTCTCCGGCGAGTCGGCCGGCCTCGGCGGCCTGACCGGCACCCGGCTGGGGCTCGCCGTGGTGGGCCGGCTGGCCCGGCGGTACGGCCTGCGGGTCTCGTACCGCCCCTCGGCCCGCGGTGGCACCGGTGTGCTGATGCTCGTCCCGCAGGACATCCTCGTACCGCCGGAGGCGGCG
>NZ_JAAGMD010000731.1 GCF_010548465.1 Streptomyces sp. SID14436
TCCAGCCGAAGTACGTGTTCGCGGCGATCGAGGCCGGGTGCGCGGCGGTGCGGGTGAATCCGGGCAACATCAAGAAGTTCGACGATCAGGTCAAGGAGATCGCGCGGGCGGCGGGGGAGCGGGGCACGCCGATCCGGATCGGGGTGAACGCGGGGTCGCTGGACCGGCGGCTGCTGCAGAAGTACGGCAAGGCGACGCCGGAGGCGCTGGTGGAGTCGGCGCTGTGGGAGGCGTCGCTGTTCGAGGAGCACGGGTTCCGGGACATCAAGATCTCGGTGAAGCACAACGACCCGGTGGTGATGATCGAGGCGTACCGGCAGCTGGCGGAGCAGTGCGACTATCCGTTGCATCTGGGGGTGACGGAGGCGGGTCCGGCGTTCCAGGGGACGGTGAAGTCGGCGGTGGCGTTCGGTGCGTTGCTGTCGCAGGGGATCGGGGACACGATCCGGGTGTCGTTGTCGGCGCCGCCGGTGGAGGAGATCAAGGTCGGCAATCAGATCCTGGAGTCGCTGGGGCTGCGGCAGCGGGGTCTGGAGATCGTGTCGTGTCCGTCGTGCGGGCGGGCGCAGGTGGATGTGTACAAGCTGGCCGAGGAGGTCACGGCGGGTCTGACGGGGATGGACGTGCCGTTGCGGGTGGCGGTGATGGGCTGTGTCGTCAACGGTCCGGGTGAGGCCCGTGAGGCCGATCTGGGCGTGGCGTCGGGCAACGGCAAGGGGCAGATCTTCGTCAAGGGCGAGGTCATCAAGACGGTGCCGGAGTCGAAGATCGTGGAGACCCTGATCGAAGAGGCGATGCGGATCGCCGAACAGATGCAGAAGGACGGCATCCCCTCGGGCGAACCCGAGATCTCCGTCGCCGGCTGACCCCGCCCCCTTCCTGCGAGAACCCGGCCGGGCCCGCCCCGGCCGGGCCGGGCCCGCCGGCCCGCGAGCCGCCGGGGGCGCCGAAGACAATCCGGCAGGCACCGGCACGATGCGGCGCACATGCGGCTCCGCAGGTACAGTGCGGAAACCAGCAGACCCCAGTGTGTGAGGCCCCCGCGCGTGTTGACGCAGACCACCTCCCGGGTCCTCGAACCGAGCGACCTGGACGCCGCCCTCGCGGTCCTCGACCGCGAGCCGGTCGCGAACGCCTTCGTCACGTCCCGGGTGCAGGTCGCGGGCCTGGATCCCTGGCGGCTCGGCGGCGAGATGTGGGGCTGGTACGAGGGCGGCATGCTGACCTCCCTGTGCTACGCGGGCGCCAACCTGGTCCCCATCTGCGCCACCCCCCGGGCCGTGCGCGCCTTCGCCGACCGGGCCCGGCGGGCCGGCCGCCGCTGCTCCTCCATCGTCGGCCCGGCCGGCCCCACCGCCGAGCTGTGGCGGCTGCTGGAACCCCAGTGGGGCCCGGCCCGGGAGGTCCGCGCCCACCAGCCGCTCATGGTCACCGACCGCGCGGCCGAGCACGTCGCCCCGGACCCCTACGTCCGGCGCGTCCGCAAGGACGAGATGGAAGCGATCATGCCGGCCTGCGTCGCCATGTTCACCGAGGAGGTCGGCATCTCCCCGCTGGCCGGCGACGGCGGCCTGCTCTACCAGGCCCGGGTCGCCGAACTCGTCGGGGCGGGACGTTCCTTCGCCCGGTTCGACGCCGACGGCAAAGTGGTCTTCAAAGCCGAGATCGGTGCCGCGACCGACCGCGCCTGCCAGATCCAGGGCGTCTGGGTCGCCCCCGAGCACCGGGGCACCGGGGTGGCCGCCCCCGGCATGGCCGCCGTCCTGCGCTACGCCCTCGCCGACATCGCCCCCGTCGTCAGCCTCTACGTCAACGACTTCAACACCCCCGCCCGCCGCACCTACCGCCGGGTGGGTTTCCGGGAGGTCGGCGCGTTCATGAGCGTGCTGTTCTGAGCCCGGCCCGCCGAGCCGTTCTGACCGGCCCGGACGCCCTGTAGTCTCCCCGCATGCTGCGCTTTCCCGGTCACGGCCGCCCCCACGCCGACGACATCGTGATCGGCCCCCTCGACCTCACCGCCCACGTCGACGCGGCGCTGGCGGTCCAGGCGATGGCGTTCGGCCTCGGCCCGGACGAGGTGGCCGTACGCCGGCAGATCGTGCTGCGCCACATGACCCTCCCCGGGGCCCGCGCGTTCGGCGCGACCACCGCCTCCGGACGGCTCGTCGGATTCGTCTACGGCATGCCCAACGACCGCGGCCACTGGTGGTCCACCGTGGTGGAGCCCTATCTGCGCTCCCTCGGCCACGCCGACTGGCTCGACGACTCCTTCGTCATCACCGAACTGCACGTCCACCCGCGGCACCAGCAGCACGGCATCGGCCGCGCCCTGATCACCACGATCACCGACGGCGCCGACGAGCCCCGCTCGATCCTCTCGGCGATCGACGTGGAGAGCCCCGCCCGCCGCCTCTACCGCTCCCTCGGCTACCGCGACCTGGCCCGCCAGGTCCACTTCCCGAGCGCCACCAAGCCCTACGCCGTGATGGGCGCGCCCCTGCCGCTGCTGCGCACCCCGCGGCCCGGGTCATAACCGATTTCCGCCGTCCCGTCCCGCCCGGCTAACCTCTCGTCATCACCCAGCCCCCCTCCCGGCTGCGTCCGGGCCCGGGGGACCCACAGCAGCAGGAGTACGAGAGCCATGGCGAACGCACCGGTCCAGCGCATGTCCCAGTTGATGGCGAAGACGCTGCGCGACGACCCGGCGGACGCCGAGGTCCTCAGCCACAAGCTGCTCGTCCGCGCGGGCTACGTGCGCCGTACCGCCGCCGGCATCTGGAGCTGGCTGCCGCTGGGGAAGAAGGTGCTCGCGAACGTCGAGCGGATCGTCCGCGAGGAGATGGACGCCATCGGCGCCCAGGAGGTGCTGCTGCCCGCCCTGCTGCCGCGCGAGCCCTACGAGGCGACCGGCCGCTGGGACGAGTACGGCGGCGAGCTGTTCCGCCTGAAGGACCGCAAGGGCGGCGACTACCTCCTCGGCCCGACGCACGAGGAGATCTTCACCCTGCTGGTGAAGGACCAGGCGTCCTCCTACAAGGACCTGCCGGTGATCCTCTACCAGATCCAGACCAAGTACCGTGACGAGGCACGTCCCCGGGCGGGCATCCTGCGCGGCCGCGAGTTCCTGATGAAGGACTCCTACTCGTTCGACGTCACCGACGAGGGGCTCGGCGAGTCCTACGTCCTGCACCGTCAGGCGTACCAGCGCATCTTCGAGCGGCTGGGCCTGGACTACCGCATCTGCGCGGCCACGGCCGGCGCGATGGGCGGCTCGAAGTCCGAGGAGTTCCTCGTCCCGGCGGAGGCCGGCGAGGACGTGTTCGCCGACTGCCCGAACTGCGACTTCGCCGCGAACACCGAGGCGATCACGTACGAGGTGCGGCCGGTCGACGGTTCGGGCGTGCCCGCGGCGCAGGACATCCCGACCCCGGAGACCCCCACCATCGAGACCCTCGCCGCCTCCCTGGGGGTGCCGGCCTCCGCCACCCTGAAGAACCTGCTGGTGAAGGTGGACGGGGAGATCGTCGCCGTGGGCGTGCCCGGTGACCGCGAGGTCGACATGGGCAAGCTGGAGGCGCACTTCGCGCCCGCCGAGGTGGAGCTGGTCACGGAGGCGGACTTCGCGGCCCGCCCCGACCTGGTCCGCGGCTACGTCGGCCCGCAGGGCCTGGAGAAGGTCCGCTACCTCGCCGACCCGCGCGTGGCGCCGGGCACCTCCTGGATCACGGGCGCCAACAAGGCCGACACCCACGCGAAGAACGTCGTCGCCGGCAGGGACTTCGAGGTCGACGCGTACGTGGACGTCGTCGTCGCGCAGGACGGCGACCCCTGCCCGAAGTGCGGCACCGGGCTGCGGCTGGACCGGGCCATCGAGATCGGTCACATCTTCCAGCTCGGCCGCAAGTACACCGACGCCCTGAAGCTGGACGTGCTCGGCCAGAACGGCAAGCCGGTCCGGGTCACCATGGGTTCCTACGGCATCGGCGTGTCCCGCGCGGTCGCGGCCCTCGCCGAGCAGCACGCCGACGACAAGGGCCTGATCTGGTCCAAGGAGGTCGCGCCCGCGGACGTGCACGTGGTCGCCGCGGGCAAGGCCCTGCAGACCGAGCTGGCCCTGGACGTCTCCGCGAAGCTGGCCGCGGCCGGTGTCCGGGTCCTGGTGGACGACCGGGCCGGGGTCTCCCCGGGGGTGAAGTTCACCGACTCCGAGCTGATCGGTGTCCCGCAGATCCTGGTCGCCGGGCGGCGTGCCGCCGAGGGCGTCGTGGAGCTGAAGGACCGCCGGACCGGCGAGCGCGAGGAACTGACGGTCGAGGAGGCCGTCGCCCGCCTGACCGCCCTCTGAGACGTTCCGCCGGCGCCTCCGGCCGCCCGTTCCGGGCCGGGGGCGCCGTGCGGTCCCGGCCCGGCCCGGTCAGCGGGCCCCGGCCGGGACCGGCCGGCCGGCGAGGCCGGCGGGGAGTTCCAGCCGGGCACCGCAGAAGCACAGCAGCGCGGTGCCGGATCCCTCGGGAGCGCCGAGGTCGATGGTCAGCAGCGCCCGCAGTTCCCGGACGACGTCGAGCATCTGGGAACCCCGCGCCACCAGGACGCTGACTTCGTCGGGATCCCACACGACGATGTCCGGCAGATCGTCCGCCACGAACACGTGGATGCACATGACTGTCTCCCCAGGGATGCACAACGGCATGAAGTGTCGCTTCGGGAGGCCAGCGGCCATCCGATGGTAGCGATGCGCCGGTGCACCTGTGGGGTTTTCGGTGCATTGGTCGGTCGTGTGCGGCGGTGCGCCACGGGTGGGGCTCAGGAGATCCGGCTGACCTGGAGCATGGCTTCGGCGTCCTTGATCAGGGCGCGCTGGCGGGCCTCCGGCAGCTGGCGGTAGAGCTTGAGCAGCCGGGCCTCGCGCTCGTCGCGGCCGGGCCCGGGCACCGGACGTCCGACGGCCTCGAAGAACTCCTTGGGTGTCGTGCGCACCCCCCAGCGGCGGAACACCTCGACCATGGCCCGCAGGCGCTCCGGGGAGATGCGGGAGGTGCCCCGGGTGCGGTTCATCCAGGCGTTGAGCGTCTGGTAGGAGATGCCGGCCTCGCGGGCCAGGTCCTTCTGGCTGCGGCCCGGGGACTGTGCGAGGAGTCGTTCGAGCAGTGCCGCCAGATCCTCGCCCGGACGCTCGGGGGTGTCACCGGCGTCGGGGGAGGAGGGGGGTGTCTCTCGGCTTGTCACACGTCAGAGGATCGGCCATGGCCATCTACAAGCGCAAGTAGATCGCAGATCGATGGCCGGTCATGCGGTGTGCGCCCGCGCATTCCAGCCGCTCGCGCGCAACTCCGTCACAGCTTCTTCACTCCGTGTCCGGAGTATGTCTCCCGCACCTTGACACGATCTACATCCACACGGAGACTGTAGACGGTTTCGGGAAGCCGGACGTCCGGCCGCGTCGGCGGCGGCCGGGCGCGGGCGGCCGGGCCGCCCCGGTCGGACGGGCCCTCTCGGGTGGTGGGGCCCTCGCTCGAGGCCGGTCGAGAAATCCACATCCACATGAAGATCGCAGGCAGCGTACCGCTCTGCGCACCCTCGCGGGCCCCGGCGCACCGGGCACCCGTCCCACCGAACAGACGTCGAAGCCGAAGGAGTACCGACCGTGTCCTTACAGACCGGCAGGGGGACCACCCCGGAGCCCGCGTGGCTCGCTCGTGCCCGCACCGGGGACAGGGAGGCGTTCGCCCACCTCTACCGCGAGCACTACGCATTCGTGTACCGCTACCTGCTGTGCCGCACCAGGGACCGGCACCTGGCCGAGGACCTCACCCAGGAGGTGTTCGCGCGCGCCCTGCGCGGCATCGGCGGCTTCGCCTGGCGGGGCACCGACCCGGTGGCCTGGCTCACCACCATCGCCCGCAACCTCCACCTCGACGAGGTGGGCCGCAGCCGGACCCGGTGGGAGACCCTCGTCCCCGAGTTCCGCGACCCGGAGCAGCCCGGCCCCGGCACCGAATCGCTGGTGCTGCGCGAACTGGACGCCGTGGAGGCAGGCGAGACCGTGCGGCGCGCCCTGCGCACCCTCGCGCCGCCCCAACGGCACTGCGTGGAACTGCGCTTCCTCGGCGGGCTGTCCGCCGAGGAGACCGCCCACGCCATGGGCCGCACCGTCGGCGCCGTCAAAGCGCTGACCCATCGCGCCATGCACAAACTGCGCTGGGCGGCGGGGGCGGTGCCGTCATGAACGACCACCCCCTCCACGCCGTGGACCAGCACCTCCGGGCGGCGGCGGACCCGCCGGCGGCGTACGCCCACCCCCTGACGGCGGACGAGTCCCCGGGGTACGCCCACCCCGTCGTCCACACCGTCTCCGTCGTGCGGGTGACCGTGGCGGCCCACCGCCCCGGCCAGATCATCGCCGTCGCCCTCCCGGCCGCCCTCCTGCCCCGCCCCGCCGGGCCCGTGGAACCCCCGGCGGCCCTCGCACCGCTCCCGGCCGCCGGCCACCTCCGTGCCGTACCGGCGCCCGCCTGCCCGGCGGACGCGGACCCGGCCCGGGACGCGGCCGAGGCCAGGGCACGCGCCGTGGCCCGGGCCGTCGAGCACGAGGTCGGCACCCATCCGGACGTGCGGGGCGTCCGGGCCGACGGCGACACCGTGCGCGTCCTCCTCGGCCTGGGTCCCCCGTTCGACCGCTGGGACGCGTGGTGCGCCTACTTCGGGATCACCGCGGCCGGCGGACAGCCCGGCCCCGGCAGCCCGGCCGGCGAGGGCCTGCGCGACGGAGTCCGCGTGACCGTCTTCGTCCACGGCCCGGACGACACGCCCCGGCAGGACACGGACGGGGCGGCCGACCGGACCTACCGGTACGGCGACGTCACGTACGACCTGGGACTCCCGCACCGCGACGCCCACGGCGAGACCTGGTACTTCCAGGGTCTGCGCACCCCCGACGGGATGCCCCTGCTGTCCGTGGACGGCCGCCCGGAACGCTGCTCCCTCGCCAACGTGGCCGAGTACGCGGGCCCGCTCACCCCCGTCCGCGCGACCCTGCCGGCGGCCGAGGGGGACCGGTGAGGTCCCCGGCCGCCGTGGGGGCGCCCGGACGACGTCACGACGGCCTGATCCGGCGGCTGCTGCGGCACCGCGGGGCCCGCCGCCGGGAGACCGAGGAACGGCTGCGCCTCCAGCACGAACTCGCCGTCAGCAGACAGCGGCTGGCGCGCTGGCAGCAGCACGCCGACTCCTACGAACGCCACCTGGGCCGCGCCCAGCGGGAGCGGGCCCACCTCCTGGCCTGGCTCGCCGCGCTGCATCCGGCCAGCGCGGTCCTCACCCCCCTCACCGGCCCGGGGCAGGGGCACGACGGCGCCCACCGCCTGTGCCTGGTCGCCGGCGGGTGGCACCTGTCGTGGCGGATAGCACCGGGCGACCTCGCCCTCTTCGCCCACGTGCCCCCCGGTGCCGAAACCGCCCCGCACCCGGCGTCCGACGGCGACGACCCCGCCCAGGACGCGGTCATCCGTCGCCACACGCAGCTGCTGGCCTGCGAGGGAACTCTGTCGGCCGGTCTCGCCGCGGCGGCCGGACGCCGGCCACCGGGGCCCCCGCCCGGCCCGTGAACCGTCGCCGGCCCACACCCGGGGGAGGACTCCGGTCGGCAAGCTCGGGAGGCACGCCGGCCGGACCACCGGCGCCCCCCTGCCGCCACAACCGGCAGGGGGGCGCGTCCGCCCGCGCGCCCACCGCGCCCGAGAACCCCAGGAGTCAGAGCCAGGTGGCGAACTCCAGCAGCAGCTCCGCGTCCTGCGCGCGGCCCACGCGCCGGGCGCGCACACCCGACTCCACCGCGCGGAACAGGGTCCAGCCGCGCAGCCGCTCCTGGTCCACCTCCAGGGACTCCGCGAGACGCTTCACCCGGCGGCGCGTCGTCGCGGCCCCCGACGGCTGGGCGATCAGGTCCTCCACCCGGTCGCGCACCAGCCGGGCCAGGTCGAAGGCGCACTCGCCGACCACCGGGTCCGGACCCACCGCCAGCCACGGCAGCCGCTCCGCCGCCAGTACCTTGCTCTGCCGGAACGTGCCGTGCAGCAGCCGCTGTTCGGGCGGTGCGGCCAGCAGTTCCTCCCGCGCGTCCAGCGCCGCCCGCACCAGCGGGGCCGCCTCCGGGGCCGCCGCGGCACCCGCCCGCATCGCCTCGGCCTGCCGGCCGGTCCGCTCGGCCACCGTCTCGAAGACGTGGTCCCCCGGCGGCGGCACCCACAGGCGGCGCAGCGTCCCCGCCGCCTCCAGCAGCGCCC
>NZ_JAAGMD010000747.1 GCF_010548465.1 Streptomyces sp. SID14436
ACGGGCGGCGTGCGCACCAGGTCGGCGGCCAGCCCCGGCACCAGCTCCAGGCCCCAGGTGGCCGCCCGCAGCAGCGGCCCGGCGACGGACTCCGGGAGGGGCCGCGCCTGCTCCAGGATCCGCCGCACGGCGTCCGCGTCCCGCAGCAGCCGGTGCGACAGGTGCCGCATCGCCGCCGCCGGCGCCGGATGCGGCGCCGGGTCGTCCACCAGGTCGCTCGCCCACATCGGCACCTCCACCACGGCGGTCAGACCGCCGTACCGGTGGGCGTGGTACCAGGTGCTGTGCCGGGCGTCGTCCGGCAGGCTCGGATACGCGGCGCCCGCCTCCGCCCCGGGCATCACATGGACGCCCGGGCCGGACGCGGGCCAGCCCGCCGCGTCCGAGGCCCCGGTCTCCACCGGGATGTGCAGCTGCGCCGCCGACTTGGCGAACGGCTCCGGCAGCCCCGGCAGGTCCCGCGTCAACTGCACCCAGCTCCCGCCGAGTTCGGTGCCGTGCAGGGACACCTGGAGGTAGGGCCGCAGCTCGTCGATGACGCCGGTCAGCGCGCGCGTCTCCGGCGGCAGCCGGTCGGGCGGCAGCACCGACGGGGCCCACTCCGGCTGCTCGGGGCCGGCCGGACGGAAGAAGCCGAGGTGGTAGTCGTACAGGCTGCGCGGGGACGACGTGACGTGGAGGCTCGCCCCGTCGGGGTCCGCGCACAGCAGGAAGTGCCAGGACGTCCCGTCCCGCAGCTCCGCCTCCGCCAGGACCCGCCGGGCCAGCGCGAGCAGGGTGCCGCCCCCGGCCGGTTCGTTGGCGTGCGCGCCGGCGACGACCAGGACGGCGGGCTCGGCGCGGCCCACGGACAGCAGGTACAGCGGACGTCCCGCGCGGGAGACGCCGACCTGCCGCAGGACGCACAGCGCGGGCCGCAGACCGGCCAGCGCCCGGGCGGCGGACTCCAGTTCGGCCACCGTGGGATAGCGCAGCTCCGCCAGCAGACCCACCCCCCGTCGCATCCGCCCGACCTCGCTTTCCGCAGTACCCCACGGTCACGGACCGCTGTCAAGGGTGTGCCGGGGGAGTGCTCCGGGGGCGCCCGGAGCACTCCCGGGAGGCCGGCCCGCGGCCGCCGCCGTCCCGTGCCTACGGTGCGTCGGCGGTGCGCTCCAGCAGCGCCACGGGCCACGCCCCGAACAGGTCCGCCGCGCGCACCTGACCGGTGAACTCCCGTCCCGGCGTGAGCACGTCGGCCCACCGGCCCGGCGGCAGCGGCAGCAGCGTCTCCCGCCAGCCGCCCGCCTCCGCGAGCCGCAGCGACAGCCGGGTCACGGCGCTGAGCACCCGCCCGGAGCGCACGAAGGCCACGCAGTGCGCCGCGGCCGGCCCCTCGGCGGTCAGCGGTTCGTACGACGCCGTGTCACCGAACACCTCCGGCAACCGCGCCCGCAGCCCCAGCGCCGCCCGCGTCACCGTCTCCTTCGCCCCCTTGCCCTCCGCCGGCCCGGCGGGGAAGTCCACGACGCGCCGGTTGTCCGGGTCCACCAGAGCCCGGTACTCGTGCTCCGTGCCCTGATAGACGTCCGGCACGCCCGGCATCGTCAGATGGACCAGGGCCGTGCCCAGCACGTTGGCGGTGATGTGCGGTTCCAGGGCGTCCCGGAAGGCCGTCACGCGCTCGCCCGGCACCCCGCACGGCCCCGCCGTCACGAACCGCTCGACCGCCTCCTCGTAGGGCGGCTCCTGCTCCGTCCAGCTGGTGTACATGCCCGCCTCGCGCACGTGCTTGAGGAGCGCCCCCCGTACCCGGTCGGCGTCCGCCGGGCCGCCCAGCCCGAACACCGTCTGCCAGGCCGCCCAGGCCAGCTGCCCGTCCGGCACGCCGTCCCCGGTGCGGGTCACCTCCGCCAGGACGTCCGCCCAGCGCCCGGGGCACTCGGTGAGCACGTGCAGCGCGGCCCGCACGTCCGCGCTGCGCTTGGTGTCGTGCGTCGACACGACGGTGCCCGTGACCGGCCAGTCGCGCTGCACCCGCGCGCAGTACGCGTGGAAGGCGTCCGGGGACACCGCCGGACCGCCCGGCTCGCCGCCCACCTCGGTCGCCGACAGCAGCGGCACGTAGCGGTAGAACGCCGTGTCCTCCACGGACTTGGCCCGCAGCGCCGACGCGGTCTGCGCGAACCGCGTACGGAACTCCACGTGCGCGGGCCCGTCCCCGTACCGCCCGAGCACCAGGTCCCGTACGACGTCCACCGCCCCGGCCTCCTCGGGGACGGTGAAGGCGAGCCGGGCCTCGGCCGCCGCCTCCTCGGTGACCACCCGGGCCGCGTCCACGGACCCGTAGGGCCGGTACACCTCCAGGCGGACCAGCAGCTCCCGCAGCGCGGTGCGCAGCGCCCAGGGCGCCCGGTCGCGCAGCGCGGGCTCCGGGGACGTCGCGCACAGCCGGACCGCGACCCGGGTCAGCCGGTCGGCCTCGGTGGCCAGCTCGTGCGTCAGCACCTTGTACGCGGCCCGCCGCACCGTCGCCGCCCAGTCGCCGCCCCGGTCCGTCTGGGGCGCCGCGAACCGCCGGTACTGGCCGAGCAGCTCCCCGAACCCGGCCGGGTCGGTGAACAGGCCGTCCACGTGGCGCAGGGCGTCGTAGCCGGTGGTGCCGGCGACCTGCCAGGAGGCGGGCAGCCGCTCGCCGTCGGCGAGGATCTTCTCCACCACCGTCCATCGGCCCCCGGACGCCTCGTGCAGCCGCCGCAGATAGCCGTCCGGGTCGGCGAGTCCGTCGGGGTGGTCCACGCGCAGCCCGTCCACCACCCCCTCGTGCAGCAGTGCGAGGACCGTCGCGTGCGTGGCCTCGAACACCTCGGGGTCCTCCACCCGCACCCCGATCAGCTCGGAGATGCTGAAGAACCGCCGGTAGTTCAGCTCGGTGCGGGCCAGCCGCCACCAGGCGAGCCGGTACCACTGCGCGTCCAGCAGCTCCGGCAGCGGCAGGTCCCCGGTGCCCTCGCGCAGCGGGAAGACGTGGTCGTAGTAGCGCAGCACGTCGCCGTCGGCCTCGATGCGGTCCAGCTCCGCGCCGAGCGGGCCGCCCAGCACCGGCAGCAGCACCCGGCCGTCCTGGGCCTGCCAGTCGATGTCGAACCACCGCGCGTACCGGGACGTGGGTCCCTCGCGCAGCACCTCCCACAGGGCGTGGTTGTGGCGCGGCGCCATCGCCATGTGGTTGGGGACGATGTCCACCACCAGGCCCAGGCCGTGCTCCCGGGCGGTGCGGGACAGGGCCCGCAGCCCCTCCTCGCCGCCCAGCTCGGCGCGCACCCGCGCGTGGTCCACGACGTCGTAGCCGTGCGCCGAGCCCGGCACGGCCTCCAGGACCGGGGACAGGTGCAGGTGGGAGACGCCCAGCGAGGCCACGTACGGCACGGCCGCCGCCGCGGCCGCGAACGGGAAGCCGGGCTGCAGCTGCAGCCGGTAGGTCGCCGTGGGCACCGCCGGGTCAGGTCGCTCAGGTGTCATGCACAGCTACGTACCCGGCCCGGCGGCTTTCGTGTCATCCCCGCCGCCGCTCGGGCCACCCGCAGCCCCGTACGGGTGGCCCCGGCGCTGCTACGCGGGCCGCTGCAGCACGGTCAGGCTCCGGTCGGGCAGGGTCAGCCGGTCGCCCGCGTCGACCTTCGGACCGGTGCCCGGGGGGACGCCGTCCGCGCGCGCGGTGTCGACGACGACCTCCCACTGCCGGCCGTGGTCGACCGGCACCACGAAGTCCAGCGGCCCGGGCGAGGCGTTGAACATCAGCAGGAACGAGTCGTCCGTGACGCGCTCGCCCCGCTGGCCGGGCTCGGAGATCGCGTTGCCGTTGAGGAAGACGGTCAGCGCCGACGCGCTCGCCGAGTCCCAGTCCCGCTGGGTCATCTCCGCGCCCTCCGGGGTGAACCAGGCGATGTCAGAGAGGTCGTCGTGGGTGCCCTCCACGGGACGCCCGTGGAAGAAGCGGCGCCGCCGGAACACCGGGTGGTCCTTGCGCAGCCACACCATGGCGCGGGTGAAGGCCAGCATCTGCCGCCGCAGGTCGTCACCGGCCTCCTCGCCGTCCTCGCCGTCCTCACCCTCCGGCCCGGGCCAGTCCAGCCAGGCCAGCTCGTTGTCCTGGCAGTAGGCGTTGTTGTTGCCGCGCTGGGTGCGGGCCACCTCGTCGCCGTGGCTGAGCATCGGCACGCCCTGCGACAGCATCAGCGTGGCGATGAAGTTGCGCATCTGCCGCGCCCGCAGCGTCAGCACCTCCGGGTCGTCGGTCTCGCCCTCCGCCCCGCAGTTCCAAGACCGGTTGTGGCTCTCGCCGTCCCGGTTGTCCTCGCCGTTGGCCTCGTTGTGCTTGTCGTTGTACGACACCAGGTCGTGCAGCGTGAAGCCGTCGTGGCAGGTCACGAAGTTGATCGAGGCCAGCGGGCGGCGCCCGTCGTCCTGGTACAGGTCCGAGGAGCCGGTCAGCCGGGACGCGAACTCCGCCAGCGCGCGCGGCTCGCCCCGCCACAGGTCCCGCACGGTGTCGCGGTACTTGCCGTTCCACTCCGTCCACAGCGGCGGGAAGTTGCCCACCTGGTAGCCGCCCTCGCCCAGGTCCCAGGGCTCGGCGATCAGCTTCACCTGGGAGACCACCGGGTCCTGCTGCACCAGGTCGAAGAACGACGACAGCCGGTCCACCTCGTGGAACTGCCGCGCGAGCGTCGCCGCGAGGTCGAACCGGAAGCCGTCGACGTGCATGTCGGTGACCCAGTAGCGCAGCGAGTCCATGATCAGCTGGAGCACGTGCGGGGACCGCATGAGCAGCGAGTTCCCGGTGCCCGTGGTGTCCATGTAGTAGCGGGGGTCGTCGGTCAGCCGGTAGTAGCGCGGGTTGTCGATGCCCTTGAAGGACAGGGTCGGCCCGAGGTGGTTGCCCTCGGCGGTGTGGTTGTAGACGACGTCGAGGATGACCTCGATGCCCGCCTCGTGCAGCGCCTTGACCGCCGACTTGAACTCCAGCACCTGCTGTCCCCGGTCGCCCCAGGACGCGTAGGCGTTGTGCGGGGCGAAGAAGCCGATGGTGTTGTAGCCCCAGTAATTGTTCAGACCCATGTCGACCAGCCGGTGGTCGTTGACGAACTGGTGCACGGGCATCAGCTCCAGCGCCGTCACCCCCAGCTCGGTCAGGTGCTCGATCACCGCGGGGTGCGCCAGGGCGGCGTAGGTGCCGCGCAGCTCCTCCGGCAGCCCCGGGTGGCGCATGGTGAGGCCCTTGACGTGGGCCTCGTAGATCACCGTGTGGTGGTACTCCGTCCGGGGGCGCCGGTCGTCGCCCCAGTCGAAGTACGGGTTGACCACGACGGAGGTCATCGTGTGCGGCGCCGAGTCCAGGTCGTTGCGCCGTCCGGGGTCGTCGAAGTGGTAGCCGTAGACCTCCTCACCCCATTGGATCGCCCCGCTGATCGCACGGGCGTACGGGTCGAGGAGGAGTTTCGCGGAGTTGCAGCGCAGCCCCCGCTCGGGTGCGTACGGCCCGTGCACACGGAAGCCGTAGCGCTGCCCGGGCATGATCCCGGGCAGGTACGCGTGCCGCACGAACGCGTCGCTCTCCCGCAGCTCGATCGCCGTCTCGGAGCCGTCGTCGTGGAGCAGACACAGCTCTACTCGGTCCGCGGCCTCCGTGAAGACCGCGAAATTGGTGCCGGCGCCGTCGTAGGTGGCACCGAGTGGATACGCTTCGCCAGGCCAGACCTGCATGAATACGACTCTTTCAGGTGTACGGCGCCGATGGCGGCGCCTGGCTCCGAGTCTCCCCGAGTCTCCTTCGAAAATGAGGGAACCGCCGCGACCTGTCGGACAGGCCCCCAGACATATGCCCACTCCGGGCCCGCCCGTGCATCCCCCGGACGGCGCCGGCCGGCCGGGTACCACCCACCGCACACGCGTACTCCCGCGGCCCGGGTGACGCAAGGGGCAGCCGTGCCGGGTGCGCGCGTGCCACTATGAGCCGGATCACTCCCCGCCGGCCCCGTCGCGCGGAACGATCGTGCGGAGTGCGGAAGTTGGGAAACGACCCGGTCCATCGGGCTGCACCGCGCGCCGCTTGCGGAGTAGTCTCCTTGATCGTCGGGACGGGGAGTCCCGGGGGAGCGGAAGGCGGTGCACGGGTGGGCTCGGGAGGGCTGGAGCTGCCCCCTGGTGACGAGGGTCACGAGGGGACCTCCACGGACGCCCCGCCGGGCGCGGTGTCCCTGGCACGGCCGATGGACGCGGGTTCGATCGGGCCGGAGCTGGACTGGGACGGCGACGCCTGGCGCGAGGTCCGCACCCGCGCCCAGCGGGCGGGCCGCGCCTACATCTGGCTGAACCTCGTCGAGCAGCGGCTGCGCGCGGTCGTCGCCGCCGTCCTGCGGCCGGTCTACGAGCCCGTCCACGGCGACGAGTGGGTGGTCGCCGCCGCCGGACCGGCCGGCCAGGAGTGGGTGCAGCGCGCGGTGGCGGTGCGCGAGGTGAGCCGCCGCAAGGGCTACCTGCTCGACCCGGCGGACGACAACGTGCTGTCCTTCCTCACGCTGCCGCAGCTGCGCGAGCTGATGGTGCAGCACTGGCCCTGCTTCGAGCCGTACTTCGACGACCGGCGCGACGTCGAGCTGGCCCTCGACGAGCTGGAGGTCACCCGCAACGTCGTCTCCCGCAACCGCGCCCTGTCCGAGGCCGTGCTGAACCAGGCCGAACGGGCCTCCGCGCGCCTGCTGGAGATGCTCGGCACCGGCGGGGACGTCCCCTCGGCGCGCCGGCTGCCCGTCGACGCCGTCGAGGACCTGGTCGGCGACCGCTACGCCGACGTGGTCGCGGTGCATCCCGACCGGGTGCGGCTGCTGCGCCAGTTCCCGGCCGAGGACATCTTCGGCGGCGCCCGCCGGCTCGACGCCCTCGGTATCGGGCTCAATCTGCTGGTGCAGAACTTCTCCGGCCGCCGCCTGGTGCGGCTGGCCGAGTCCGGCTGCCGGGTACGGCTGCTGTTCCTCAACCCGGCCTCCAGCGCCGTCAAGCGCCGCGAGCGCGAACTCGGCCTGAAACGCGGCGAACTGGGCCGCTCCGTGGAGATGAACATCCTCCACATGCGCCGGGTGCGGTCCCGCCTGCGCGACCCCGGCGCCTTCGAGATCCACGTCTACGACGAGACCCCGCGCTGCACCGCCTACCTGGTGGACGGTGACGGCGCGGACGGCATCGCCGTGGTGCAGAACTACCTGCGCCGGGCCCGCGGGATGGAGGCGCCCGTGGTGGTCCTGCGCAACGGCACGAAGGTGGTCAAACCGGGCCAGGTGGAGGAGGGCGGTCTGTTCCCCACCTACCGCGAGGAGTTCGAGCAGATGTGGGCGGACTCGCGGCCGGTGTCCTGACCCGCCGCGCCCCCGGCCCCGCCCGGTCCGCCGGGCCGTACCGCCCTCCCTCCCGGCTCCCGTCGCCGCCGGGGCGGGCGGAGGGCGGCCCGCCGATTGTCAGTGGTGCGTGCGAAGGTGATGACCACTGGGGGAACGCACCACATGGAAGGGGGGCAGCCCATGGGCTGGCACCGGGAGCTGCTGACCGGCTTCGACCTGGAGACGACGGGGACCGACCCGCGCGAGGCACGCATCGTCACGGCCGCCGTCATCGAGGTCAGGGACGGGGAGCCGCTGGGCCGCCGTGAGTGGCTGGCCGACCCCGGCGTCCCCATCCCGCCGGACGCGGTCGCGGTGCACGGCATCAGCGACGCCCGGGCCGCCGCCGAGGGCCGCCCCGCCGACCAGGTCGCCGACGCCGTCGCCGACGTCCTCACCGGCTACTGGCGGACGGGCGTCCCGGTCGTGGCGTACAACGCGGCCTTCGACCTCAGCCTGCTCTCCGCCGAACTGCGCCGGTACGGCCTGCCGTCGCTGCGCGACCGCCTCGGCGGGCGGGACCCCGCCCCGGTCATCGACCCGTACACGATCGACCGCACCGTCGACCGCTACCGCCGGGGCAAGCGCAACCTCGAAGCCGTCTGCGCGGAGTACGGCATAGCCCTCGACGCGGCCCACGACGCCACCGCCGACGCCCTCGCCGCGGCCCGGCTGGCCTGCGCGATAGCCGGCCGCCACCCCAAGGTGGCCGCCCTCGGTCCGGCGGAACTGCACCGCCGTCAGATCGAGTGGTACGCCGCCTGGGCGGCGGACTTCCAGACCTTCCTGCGCGGCAAGGGCGACGCGAGCGCCGTCGTGGACGGCACCTGGCCGCTGCGCGAGCCGGCCGGCGAGCCGGTCTGAGGCGCCGCGGGGCGCGCAGCCGGCCGGGGCGGGGTCAGAAGGGGTACCAGCGGACCGTCGGATCCCCGTCCCGCAGCGACGCCACCCGGCGCCGGAACTCCGCCAGCGCCTTCGGGTTGCCCGGCGCGTGCTGCGCGACCCAGGCGCAACTGGCCGTCTCCCGGGCGCCCCGCAGCACCGCGCAGCCCTCCCACTCGCGCACGTCCCAGCCGTAGGTGCCGGTGAAGGACCGGTAGGCCGCGTCCGGCAGCGCGTAGCGGTCGTGGGAGAGGGCCATGACGACCAGGTCGTGCTCGCGCAGATCGGCCGAGAAGGTCTCCAGGTCCACCAGCACCGGTCCGTCCGGCGTGACGTGCACGTTGCGGGGCAGGGCGTCCCCGTGGATCGGGCCGCGCGGCAGACGGGGCGTCAGCCGCGCGGCGGCCGAGGCGAAGCCGTCCCGCCGCTCGCGCAGATACGCCGCGTCCGCCGGGTCGATCGCGTCGCCCGCCAGCCGGAGCCAGCGCTCCACGCCGCCCAGCAGATCCCGCGGCGGCAGCGCGAAGGGCGGCGCGGGCAGGG
>NZ_JAAGMD010000770.1 GCF_010548465.1 Streptomyces sp. SID14436
GCGCCCCCGACGACGCGCCCGAGGACGCCCCGGACCACGCCACCGGGCCCGACGGCTCCCCGGACGACGCCCGGGACCGCCGGGACGAGGCGCCGCAGGCATCCCTGCCGGCCCTGCGCGAGGCGTACCGGGCCGCCTCCCAGGTGTACGAGAAGGTCGGCGTCGGCGCCGACCTGCGCGCCGAACAGGCCCGGGCGGAGAGCGACGAGAGCGCCGCCCGCGCGGAGCTGGACCGGCTCAGCAACAAGGTCCGCAACCGCGCCGAACAGCTGCTCCAGTCGCCCGACGGCTCCGACGGCCCGAGCCGGCAGGCCGCCGCCGCCCGCGCCGAGGAGCTCGTGCAGCTCCTGGAGACCCGCATGTCGGGCGCGAGCGAACAGCTCGGCCGCCTGCGCGGCGAGGCCGAACGCCTCGCCCCCGAGGAGGGCGACGAACACACCGAGCTCCCCGACGACATGCGGCCCGGCGACGCCGAACAGGCGCAGGCCCTGCTGCGCACCGCCACCGCCGAGCTCACCTCGCGCACGGAGGCGCTGGACCGGGCCCGCGCGGCCCACGCCGAACTCCTCGACGCGCACCGCGCCGCCGAGGACGCGGCCGGCGGCTTCGACGAGATCGCCGCCCTCCTCCGCGACCTGCTGCGCGAGCACACCCCCGAGGAGGAACCGGACCAGCCCGAGCCCTACCCCGGCAGCCTCGAGGACGCCCGGCAGTCCGCCGCCGAGGCCCGCCGCTCACTGCGCGGCTGCGCCGCCGACCTGAGCGCCGCCGAGGCCGCCGTGCGCGAGGCCGCCGACATCCTCGTCCGGCACGCCAACTCCACCCGCTACGAACAGGTCCGCACCCCGGCGCGGCAGCAGATCCGCGAACTGCCCGCCTCCGCACTGCCCGAGCACGCCCAGAAGTGGGCGGACGCCTTCGCCCCCCGCCTCCGGGTCCTCACCGACGAGCTCGAACAGCTCGAGCGCAACCGCGACTCGATCGTCGACCGGCTGCGGGGCCTCGTCGAGTCCGCACTCGCCACCCTGCGGTCGGCCCAACGGCTGTCCCGGCTGCCCGAAGGGCTCGGCGAGTGGTCGGGGCAGGAGTTCCTGCGCATCCGCTTCGAGGAGCCCGACCAGGCCACCCTCACCGAACGGCTCGGCGAGGTCGTCGACGAGGCCACCCGGGCCGCCGTGCGGAAGAAATCCGACCTGCGGCGCGACGGCATGTCCCTGCTGCTGCGCGGAGTCGGTGCCGCGCTCGGACCCAAGGGCGTCGCCGTCGAGATCCTCAAGCCGGACGCCGTGCTGCGCGCCGAGCGCGTGCCCGTCGGACAGATGGGCGACGTGTTCTCCGGCGGCCAGCTGCTCACCGCGGCCATCGCCCTGTACTGCACGATGGCCGCCCTGCGCTCCAACGACCGGGGCCGCGACCGGCACCGCCACGCGGGCACCCTGTTCCTCGACAACCCCATCGGCCGTGCCAACGCGACCTACCTGCTGGAACTCCAGCGGGCCGTCGCGGACGCGCTGGGCGTGCAGCTCCTCTACACCACCGGCCTGTTCGACACCACGGCGCTCGCCGAGTTCCCGCTGGTCATCCGCCTGCGCAACGACGCCGACCTGCGGGCCGGCCTCAAGTACATCAGCGTGGAGGAACACCTGCGGCCCGGCCTGCCCCAGCAGGACCCCGACCAGGAGGCCGCGCACAGCGAGATCACGGCCACCCGCATGTTCAAGCGCCCCGCGCCGGCAGCCGCCCGTGACCGGCAGCCGGACCGGGCCGGTCAGCAGCTCCCGCACCAGGAGAAGCGCCCGGGCGGGAGCGGGAGCGGGAGCCGAGACGAGGACCGCGACCGGGGCGCAACGCAGGGCGGAGCGCCGGGCGGGGACCGGGACGCGCCGGACAGGGACCGGGGCCACGGGGCGGCGCCGTCCGGGGCGGTCCCGGCCGGCGGCTGACCCGGGGCAGGGGCGGGAGCCGCGCCGGCCGGTGACTGGGCCGAGGACGCGCGTCGGCTCTGCGGGCCCCGGTGCGTCAGAAGCCGTAGCCCATGCGCCGGGACAGGTCGGCCGCCGCCGCTGCCGCCCGTTCTCCCAGCGCCGGCAGCCGCTGCGGGGTGAGCCGGTACACGGGACCGGAGACGCTGATCGCGGCGACGACCCTGCCCTCGTGGGACCGCACCGGGGCCGCCACCGCGGAGAGCCCGAGCTCCAGCTCCTCCAGGGTGCACGCGTACCCCCGCTCCACGACCGTCTCCAGCTCGCCCCGCAACGCGGCGGCACCGGTGACGGTGTGCTCCGTGAAGCGCTGGAGGGGGCGGGCCAGGAGTCCGTCCCGCAGGGTGGGCGGAAGATGGGCCAGCAGCACCTTGCCGTTGGCGGTGGCGTGCAGCGGGGTGCGCCGGCCGAGCCAGTTCTGGGCGGTGACGGCGGCCGTGCCGCGGGCCTGCATGATGTTGACTGCGGCGTCGTCGTCCAGCACCGCGAGGTTGACGGTCTCGCACAGTTCGTCGGCCAGTTCCCGGCAGACGGGAACGCCCTCCTGGGAGATGTCCAGCCGGACGGCCGCCGCCCCGGCGAGGCGCAGGACACCGGCGCCCAGCCGGTACTTGCCCCGGTCGTGGCTCTGCGTCACCAGACCGCGGTTCTCCAGGACCCCGAGCAGCCGGGACGCCGTGGACTTGTGCACCCCCAGGTCGCCGGCGATCTCGGTCACGCCCGCCTCGCCGAGCCGGGCGAGGATCTCGAGCACGCTCACCGCGCGGTCCACCGACTGGACCGACCCGGGGGAGCCGCCCGTGGAGCCGCCCGTAACGCCGTTTGGTCCGCGCTCCACCCGCCCGCGCGTCTCCTCGGGGCGGGACTGCTCGCGCGTCGGGACCATGGCTCCACTCCTGCCGACTGCCTGCCTGCCGGCCCGGCGGGAGTAGGCCGCGTGCCGCGGGACCGTGCTTCCCGCTCCGCCGGGATGCCGTTCGCACCGGCGCATGTCGGCACGCGATGCGAACGAGCAGATTATCGGAGGGGTGGTGGCCGGATGCGACCGGCAGTCCGGCCCGTTCCAGCCTCTTCCGGTCCCTTCCCGTCCCTTCCGGCCCCTTCCGGCCCCCGTCCGGTCACGTGCAGGCCGGTCCACCGGCCTCGGGGCACCGTCCGCAGGCCGTCGCACCCGTGACGGAGTCACAGCTGCGACGGCGCCTCCCGGACCAGGTCACACCCGACGGCGCGTCAGGGGTGCGACAGCTGCCCCGCTCCGCCGCGGCGGCGTGTGCGTGCCTGCGTCCGCTCCGCGGCGCGCGCCTCGCGACGGGCCCGGCGCCGCTCGCGCCGCAGGGTCCGGGCGGTGCTGCGGGGCGTGGAGACCACGCCATGACGCTGGTTCCACACCTGGCGGGTGACCCAGACGTCCAGGACCCCCCAGGTGGCCAGGATCGTGCTGACCACGCTGCTGATCACCATCGGGAACGCCAGCCAGGACCCGGCCAGGGTGCACAGGAAGGCGATCATGGCCTGAATCAGCGTCACCGCGATGACGAGCACCGCACGGACGGCCGCCGTCCGGACCGGGTCGGGCAGCCGGCGCCGCCGGGCGGGCTCCTCGACCCACAGCGGCCGGTAGGCTTCCCGATCCTCCGTCACCTGCTGTGCCACCGGCTCCGTCACGGGACGCCGGGTGTCCGTCCGCGCCGCGTCGCCGCTCCGCTCACGGGGCTGTTCCCCGCGGGCGCCGCTTGCCGGACCGGACCTCCCCGCACCGTCCCGGGAGGGTATCGGGCGCCCCGTCGTCCCGGCCGCCGTCCGTCCGTCGCCGGGGGTGCCCCGGTCGGGTGCGTCCGTGTCCGCACGCGTCATCACCTGGACCGCCGCACCCTCCTCCGGCGCCTCGCGCCGCTCCGCCGTGCCCATCACCGTGTCACTCCCCACCGCCGCCAGTCCGCTGCCCGGATCCGCGGACCCGTACTTTCCGTGACTGCCCGGCTTGCGCTGTTTTACGCCGCCCAGGTGCGGGACACGGCTCCTGTGGCCGATTCCGCCCCCATTTCCCACAGAGAAGGACGAACAGAACGCGAAAAGGTTCCCGACCGGGCGGAATTCAGGCCAACTGACGTGCACCGGCCCCCGGAACGCCGGGCAGAGCCCACCCCGGGCGGCCGGGTGGCGATCTCCCGCAATGCCCGGACACGTCGCCATCACCGCCCGCCGCTCCGGAAGTTCGGCTTCCGGACGGGTCTTCGAGTTAACTGTGCCTCGGTAGTAGGCTCGCGCCGTTTGTTGACGCACATGTGCGCCCCCGGCCGGAAGGGGGCCGAGCTGGGGGAGGCCATGCGCTTTCGCGGGAAGTCCATCCGCCGGAAGATCGTGGCGCTGCTTCTCGTGCCGCTGCTGTCCCTGACGACCATCTGGGCCTTCGCCACGGTGCTCACGGGTCGGGAGGCGAGCCACCTGTTCGACGCCTCCTCGGTCATGGAGGAAGTCGGCTACCCCATCGAGGACACCGTTCGCGTCCTGCAACAGGAGCGGCGCCAGACGCTGGTCCACCTCGCCGACCCGCGCGCCTCCGACGGGCTCGCCGCCCTCCGCCGCAGCCGCGCCGCCACCGACAAGGCGGTCGGCAACGTCCGCGCGAACGTGGCGAAGTCCGACGTCCGCGAGGCGATGGGCGAGGACACCGAGGACCTGAGCGCGGTCCTCGACTCCTTCGACGGGATCGAGTCGCTGCGGCGCAGCGTCGAGGACGGCACCGTCGACCGCGCCCAGGCGCTGGACCTGTACAACCAGCTCGTCGACCCCTGCTACATCCTGCTGGCCAACCTCCACGTCGTCGACGACGTCAGCCTGGACAAGCAGTACCGGGCCCTGGTCAACCTCGCCCGGGCCCGTGAACTCCTCTCCCGCGAGGACGCCTTGCTCGGCTCCGCCCTGATCGTCGGCAGGCTGTCCCGCGCCGAGGTGCGGGAGGTCTCCGACCTCGTGGCGCAGCGTTCGCTGCTGTACGACGCGAGCCTGCCACAGCTCCCCGGTGCCGAGCGCGACCGCTACGTGACCTTCTGGAAGAACGCCTCGTCCGCCCCGCTGCGCGTCGGTGAGGAGGCGGCCGTCTCCTCCGGGACCGGGCCGCCCCGCGGGATCAGCGCGAAGAGCTGGGACACCGCGGCCGGCACCGTGCTCGAGGAACTCGGCTCCCTCAACGACCAGGCCGTCGACCGCTACCAGGACCGAGTCCGGCCGGTCGCCATGGGCGTCATCACCCAGGCCGTCGTTGCCGGAGTGCTGGGCCTGATCGCCCTGCTGCTGTCGCTGTTCCTGTCGGTGCGCGTGGGACGCGGCCTCATCCGCGACCTGCGACAGCTGCGGCTGGAGGCCCTGGAGGCGTCCGGGGTGCGGCTGCCCGGCGTGATGCGCCGACTCTCCGCCGGCGAACAGGTCGACGTCGAGACCGAGGTGCCGCGCCTGGAGTACGACAAGAACGAGATCGGCGAGGTCGGCCAGGCCCTCAACACCCTGCACCGCGCCGCCGTCGAGGCCGCCGTCAAACAGGCCGAACTGCGCGCCGGCGTCTCCGAGGTGTTCGTCAACCTCGCCCGGCGCAGCCAGGTCCTGCTGCACAAGCAGCTCACCCTCCTGGACACCATGGAGCGCAGGACCGAGGACACCGAGGAACTGGCCGACCTGTTCCGGCTGGACCACCTCACGACGCGTATGCGCCGGCACGCCGAGGGCCTGGTGATCCTCTCCGGTGCCGCGCCGTCCCGGCAGTGGCGCAAGCCGGTCCAGCTCATGGACATCGTGCGCGCCGCCGTCGCCGAGGTGGAGGACTACGAACGCATCGAGGTGCGGCGCCTGCCGCGCGTCGCCGTCACCGGTCCCGCCGTCACCGACCTCACCCATCTCGTGGCCGAACTCCTGGAGAACGCCACCGTGTTCTCGCCGCCGCACACCGCGGTGCAGGTCCTCGGCGAACGCGTCGCCAACGGTTTCACCCTGGAGATCCACGACCGGGGTCTCGGTATGACGGCCGAGGCGCTGCTGGACGCCAACCTGCGGCTCGCCGAGACCCCGGAGTTCGAGCTGTCCGACACCGACCGGCTCGGCCTGTTCGTGGTCAGCCGGCTGGCCCAGCGGCAGAACGTCCGGGTCTCCCTGCAGCCCTCCCCGTACGGCGGCACCACCGCCGTCGTGTTCATCCCCGACGCGCTGCTCACGGACGACGTGCCCGACACCAACGGCGTCGGCTTCCGGCTCGACCGGCCGCAACGCGGCAAGGACGCCAGGGACAAGGAGTCCGAGGAGAGCCGTCGCGCCGCCCTGTCCCAGGTGCCCGTCGCCCTGCCCGGCCTGCCCGCCGGACTGCTCGACGGCCCCGTCGAACTGGAAGCCCCGGTGGGACTGGACGCCTCCGTCGACCCGGGCGCCCTCGACGGCTTCCCCGGCGCGCTGGAGGACGAGGACAGCGAGCACGGCGGGCTGTTCCGCCGCCGCTCCCCGGCCCGCACCGACGACGAGCGCCCCAGGGGCCCAGAGCCGCACCGCGGCCGCCCGGGAACCGACGGCGGTCCGGAGGACGCGACGGACGACGAGGTGGCCGCGCCCGTCCCCCTGCTGCGCCGCAGGAGCCCGAAACTGGTCAGTTCGCACGGCCGCCCGGTCGGGGAACCGCGCTCCCGCCGCGACCGGCCGGAGCAGAACGGCGCCCTGCCGTCCTCGCGCCCCGAGCGGGACGGACTGCCCTCCCTGACGGAACGACGGCGGGAGGACAGGCAGGCGCAGACCCCGGGCGCCGACCGGCCGTACCGGGAGCCCGCCACCCCGCTGCCGAGCCGGCGCCGCACCTCACCCCCCGCCATCGGGTCCCGGGCCGACGGGCCGGGGGAGCCCGGGGCGCGGGACACCGGGGGAGACGCCGGCCGGCCCGCAC
>NZ_JAAGMD010000795.1 GCF_010548465.1 Streptomyces sp. SID14436
CGGGCGTGTCCCCGCGGGGCGGTGCCGGAAGGGGCGTCGCGGGCCGGCGGGCGGCGGCGGCGCACGGCGGCACGGCGAAGGGCCCGCACCCCGGGAGGTGCGGGCCCTTCGTCAGCAGTAGATGCTTGCGGTTGGTAGCGCGTTCAGGCGGTGACGCGAACCATGTCGGCCTGCGGGCCTTTCTGGCCCTGCGAGATCTCGAATTCGACCCGCTGGCCCTCTTCCAGGGTGCGGTAGCCGTCCATCTGGATCGCGCTGTAGTGGACGAAAACATCCGCACCACCGTCGACCGCGATGAAGCCGTACCCCTTCTCCGCGTTGAACCACTTGACGGTGCCCTGAGCCATGCCTAACTCCCCTATTACTGGCCCTTGCACAGATCCACACTTCGCGGACCCGGGTCAGACCTCACCCCCCGATGGGTGGGGGCGTGCGCCGGAACGCGTCGACCGCGGCTGAATGTATCTGTCCAACTGCCGTCTGCAACAGGTCAATCGGACGAGAAATCTGGACGACACCGGTCCGGAATGTTGTGCAACTTCGCCCGAATTCAGGGCAAACCGGGCCGCACAAAGGCCACAAAAGCCGCGGAAGCCGCACAGACTTTGGCTACTTCTCGTCGGGCGAGCGGCAGGAATTCACGGTTCCCGATCGGTGGACCGGGGCCGCGTTCCCCAACCCTACCGCGTTCAATCCCATGGAATTGCCCCCTCCGCTTCTCTTACGGAGGGGGCAATCCGATGAACGCTCGGTAACCGAAGTTACCCAGGGTAACGATCAGCCGCCGGCGACCGCCGGAATGATCGACACGCCGGCCCCGTCCGGGGTCGCGGTCCCGAGGCCCTGCTCGAAGCGCACGTCGTCGTCGTTGACGTAGACGTTGACGAAGCGGCGCAGCTTGCCCTGGTCGTCCAGGACGCGGGCGGCGATGCCCGTGTGGTTCTTCTCCAGGTCCTCGATGACCTCGGCGAGGGTCGACCCCTCGGCGTTCACCTCGGCCTGTCCACCCGTGTAGGTGCGCAGGATGGTCGGGATGCGGACGGTCACACTCATGCGAGGCCAGCCTCTCGGAAGGAATCCAGGTTGGGGCGGATGGTGGCGGTCAGGCCCGTGCCGGCGACCGCGTCGAGGGTCTTCAGACCGTCCCCGGTGTTGAGGACGACGGTGGTCAGGGAGGGGTCCAGCAGGCCGCTGTCGACCAGCTTGCGGGTCACGCCCACGGTCACGCCGCCCGCCGTCTCCGCGAAGATGCCCTCGGTCCGGGCGAGCAGCCTGATCGCGTCCACCACCTGCTCGTCGGTGACGTCCTCCACCGCGCCGCCCGTGCGGCGCGCGATGTCCAGGACGTAGGGGCCGTCGGCCGGGTTGCCGATGGCGAGCGACTTGGCGATGGTGTCGGGCTTCTGCGGGCGGACCACGTCGTGCCCGGCCTTGAAGGCGGCCGAGACCGGGGAGCAGCCCGCGGCCTGCGCGCCGAAGATCTTGTAGGGGCGGTCCTCGACCAGCCCCAGCTCGATCAGCTCCCGCAGCCCCTTGTCGATCTTCGTGAGCTGCGAGCCGGAGGCGATCGGGACGACGATCTGGTCCGGCAGCCGCCAGCCGAGCTGCTCGCAGATCTCGTAGGCGAGCGTCTTGGAGCCCTCGGCGTAGTACGGCCGCAGGTTGACGTTGACGAAGCCCCAGCCCTCGCCGGCCGGGTCGCCGATCAGCTCGGAGCAGAAGCGGTTCACGTCGTCGTAGTTGCCCTCGATGCCGACGAGTTCGCCCCCGTAGACGGCGGCCATGACGACCTTGCCCTGCTCCAGGTCGTGCGGGATGAACACGCAGGAGCGGAAGCCGGCCCGGGCGGCGGCGGCACCCACGGCGCCCGCCAGGTTGCCGGTGGAGGAGCAGGACAGGGTGGTGAAACCGAAGGCGCGGGCGGCCTCCAGGGCCTGGGCGACGACCCGGTCCTTGAAGGAGTGGGTCGGGTTGCCGGAGTCGTCCTTGACGAACAGCCCGCCGGTGACGCCGAGTTCACGGGCCAGGTTGTCCGCCTTGACCAGCGGGGTCCAGCCCGGGTTGAGGTTCGGCTTGCCGGCCACGTCGGCGGGGACGGGCAGCAGCGGCGCGTAGCGCCAGATGTTCGCGGGGCCCGCCTCGATGCGCCGGCGCAGTTCCTCGGCCCCGTAGGACGAGAAGTCGTAGGCGATCTCCAGCGGGCCGAAACATTCCTGGCAGGCGAAGACGGGGCCGAGCGGGACGCGGTGGCCGCACTCGCGGCAGGACAGCGCGGCGGCGGGGCCGAGGTCGACGTCGGGGGTGGCAGCGGATCCGGTGGCGCCGGTGCTGCTTGCAACGGTCTGCACAGCCATGTGAGGCGAGGCCCTTTCTCCTCATCTTCCTCACGACGCATCTCGCCGTGAGACGGATTTGGCACCTTCCCTAGCCGGGAGCCTCGCCACGTCCGTGTGACAAGAACCGACTGGAGGGTTGCCGGGGCTTCATCGGGCCGTATCCCTCTGCCCCTCTGGATGAGCGGTGTTCAGTTGTCGCGGCGGCGACCCCGGCATGCGGGGGCCGTGCGCGTTGTTCAAGACTGTAACCGACACCCCGGGCGATCGAGACAGTCGTCCGAACCGCGAGATGGATCACAGGACCGGACCGGAGTGAGGAGCCGCAGACCGTGCTGGAAGAAGTCGAGCGCTGGCTGATCGACCGGTCCTGGTCCGTGGCCGACCGCCCCCTGCACGGGATCCTGGCCGCGAAACGGGCGTCGGGCCAGACGGTGAGCGTGGTGCTGCCGGCGCTCGACGAGGAGGCGACCGTCGGCGACATCGTGGCGGTGATCCGGCACGACCTGATGCTCCAGGTGCCGCTGGTCGACGAGGTCGTCGTGATCGACTCGGGGTCGACGGACGGCACCGCCGCGGCCGCCGCGGCGGCGGGCGCGACCGTGGTGCACCGGGACGCGATCCTGCCCCGCATCCCCGCCGTGCCCGGCAAGGGCGAGGTGCTGTGGCGGTCCCTGCTGGTCACCCGGGGCGACATCGTCTGCTTCGTCGACGCCGACCTGCGCGAGTTCTCCTCCGACTTCGTCACCGGCATCGTCGGCCCGCTGCTCACCGAACCGGACGTGCAGCTGGTCAAGGCCATGTACGACCGTCCCCTCGGCGCCGCCGCCGGGCAGGGCGGCCGGGTCACCGAGCTGATGGCGCGCCCCCTGCTCAACATGCACTGGCCGCAGCTGGCCGGCTTCGTCCAGCCGCTCGGCGGCGAGTACGCGGCCCGCCGCTCGCTGCTGGAGCAGCTGCCCTTCCCGGTCGGCTACGGCGTGGAGCTCGGCATGCTCGTCGACGCCCTGCACCTGGCGGGCCTGGACGCCCTGGCGCAGGTCGACGTCGGTGTGCGCAAACACCGCCACCAGGACGGGCGGGCGCTCGGCCGGATGGCCGCCGCGATCTACCGCACCGCCCAGCTGCGCCTGGCCCGCGGCCACCTGATCCGGCCCGCGCTCACCCAGTTCGAGCGGGCCGGGGACGGCTTCGAGCCGCGCACGTACTCCGTCGACACCGAGGAACGCCCGCCGATGCGGGAGATCGCCGAGTACCAGGCCCGGCGGGTGGCCTGAGCGCGTCCCCGCGACGTTTGAGGTTCCGGGGGCCGGGCTAGGTTGGTGCGTATGGCTTCCACGCATGCTGCTCAGGCTGGTCAGGGTGCCCAGGTGCTGGTCGCGTCGAACCGCGGGCCCGTGTCGTACACGGTGGACGAGGACGGTTCGCTGCGGGCCGGGCGGGGCGGCGGCGGGCTGGTGTCCGGGCTGTCCGCGATCGGCTCGGACGCCGACGCGCTGTGGGTGTGCTCGGCGCTGTCCGACGGCGACCGCGAGGCCGTGCGCCGCGGCGTCGGCGAGGACGGCGTGCGGATGCTGGACATCCCGGCCGACGTGCACGCCGACGCCTACAACGGCATCGCGAACTCGGTGCTGTGGTTCGTGCACCACATGCTGTACCAGACCCCGCTGGAACCCGTCTTCGACGCGGAGTTCCGCCGCCGGTGGGCGTCCTACGAGAGCTACAACCGGGCCTTCGCCGAGGCGCTCGCCGAGGAGGCCGCCGAGGGCGCGGCCGTCGTGGTGCAGGACTACCACCTGACGCTTGTCCCCGGCCTGCTCCGCGAGCTCCGCCCCGACCTGCGCATCGGCCACTTCTCGCACACCCCGTGGGCGCCGCCGGAGTACTTCCGGATGCTGCCCGACGACATCGCCGGCCAGGTGCTGCGCGGCATGCTGGGCGCCGACCGGCTCGGCTTCCTCACCCGGCGCTGGGCCGACGCGTTCACCGCGTGCTGCGAGCAGTTCGCGGGCGGCCTCGGCGGCACCCGCATCGGCGTGCACGGCCTCGGCGCCGACGCGGACTTCCTGCGCGCCCGCTCCCACGAGCCGGACGTCGAGGAGCGGATGACCGCGCTGCGCGAGGAGATCGGCACCGCGCCCGACGGCTCCCCGCGCCGCACGATCGTCCGCGTGGACCGCACCGAGCTGTCGAAGAACATCGTGCGCGGTCTGCTCGCCTACCGACAGCTCCTCGACGACCACCCCGACTGGCGCGAGCGGGTCGTGCACGTCGCCTTCGCCTACCCCTCCCGCCAGGACCTCGCCGTGTACCGCGACTACACCGCCGAGGTGCAGCGGGTCGCCGAGGAGATCAACGAGCGGTACGGCACCCCCGGCTGGCGTCCGGTCGTGCTGCACGTCGAGGACGACTTCGCCCGCTCCCTGGCCGCCTACCGGCTGGCCGACGTGGCCCTGGTGAACCCCGTGCGGGACGGCATGAACCTGGTCGCCAAGGAGGTGCCCGTCGTCTCCGACCGCGGCTGCGCGCTGGTGCTGTCCCGGGAGGCGGGGGCCCACGAGGAGCTCGGGGAGGACGCGATCACCGTCAACCCCTACGACGTCACCGGCACCGCCCGCGCCCTGCACGAGGCGCTGACCATGGGCCCGGAGCAGCGCACCGAGCACAGCAAGCGGCTGGCCGCGGCGGCGACCGCGCTGCCGCCCACCCGGTGGTTCCTGGACCAGCTGGACGCCCTGCGGGCAGCGGACCCGGCCTGATCCGGCGGGTGGCCGCCCGTCCGGCCGGGCGGGCAGGCGTGCCGGCGGCCGGACGTGGATAGGTTGGCCGTATGGGCAGCCACACCGACTCCACGGATCCGCATGCCGTCCCCGACCTGCCGACGCCCGTCACCCGGGCCGGACGCGAAGGGCTCGACGCCCTCCTCGCCCGCCCGGACCGGGCGCTGATCGGCCTCGACTTCGACGGCACGCTCGCGCCGATCGTGGCCGACCCGGACCGGGCCCGGGCGCACCCCGATGCCGTGCCCGCGCTGGCCGCGCTCGCCCCGAAGGTGGCCTCCGTCGCCGTGATCACGGGCCGGCCGCCCGGTGTCGCGGTCCGCAACGGCGGCTTCGCGGGCGTCCCCGGCCTGGAGCACCTGGTCGTGCTCGGCCACTACGGCGCGGAGCGCTGGGACGCCGTCACCGGCACCGTCACCGCCCCCGAACCGCACCCCGGGGTGGCCGCCGTGCGGGCGGAGCTGCCGGGGCTGCTGGACCGGGTGGGCACCTGGCAGGGCACCTGGGTCGAGGAGAAGGGCCGCGCGGTGGCCGTGCACACCCGCAGGGCCGCCGAGCCGCAGGCCGCCTTCGAGGCCCTGCGGGAGCCGCTGACCGGCCTGGCCGCCCGGCACGGCCTGATCGTGGAGCCGGGCCGGATGGTGCTGGAGCTGCGTCCGCCCGGCATGGACAAGGGGGTCGCCCTGGAGGAGTACGCGCGCGAGATCGGCGCCGGGGCGGTGCTCTACGCGGGCGACGACCTCGGCGACCTCCCGGCCTTCGCGGCCGTGGAGAAGCTCCGCTCCGACGGTGTCCCCGGCCTGCTGGTGTGCAGCGGCAGCGACGAGGTCCCCGAGCTCCGCGACCGCGCGGACGTCGTCGTCGACGGCCCCGAGGGCCTGGTCGCCCTCCTCACCGCCCTGGCCGCCCGCATGCCCTGACGGCCTGCGGGCCGCCCCGCCCGCGTCGGCGCGCCGTTCAGCGTTCCGCGCGGCGCGCTTCGCGGATGCGGCGGAGGCGGTTGACCGTGACCGGGTCGTGGGCCAGGGCGCGGGGGTCGTCGAGGAGGGCGTTGAGCAGCTGGTAGTAGCGCACGGGGGCCAGGCCCAGGCGCTCGCGTATCGCGCGCTCCTTCGCGCCGGGGCCGGGGAAGCCGCGGCGCTCCAGCGCGAGGATGTCGCGCTCGCGCCGGCCGAGCCCGGCCGGCGCCTCCTCGTGCTCCTCGTCCATGTCCCGCACGGTAGCCCCTGCCGCCGACAGCCGGCCGCTCGCTACCGGCCGCTCTCCACGCGGGTGGCCGTCGCCTGGAGGCCGCCGAGGACCACGGAGGGGCTGCCGCCGGGGGCGACCGCCTTGCCGATCTGCTTCTTGATCTCCGCGTTGACCGCGGCCCAGGAGGTCTCGCCGACCGGGTACAGCTCGGAGGTGCCGAGCTGGTCGAGGAAGGGCTTGAGGTCCTTGTCCTTCGGGGACTCGGACATCACGCGGGACGCGGACTGGGTGACCGGCAGCAGGTTGTAGGCGCGGGAGAACTCCAGCACCTTCTCCTCGCTGTACACGAAGTCGAGGAACCGGCCGCTCTCCTCGCGGTGGCCGTTCTTCCGGAAGGCCATCATCCAGTCGGCGACGCCGAGGGTGGCCCTGCTCGGCCCGTCGACGCCCGGCATGGGCACCATGCCGAACTTCACGCCCTTCTCGCCGGCCGTCTTCATCAGCGAGGGGTGCCCGTTGAGCATGCCCACGTCCCCGTCGGCGAAGGCGGCGAACGCCTTCGCCCGGTCCAGCCTGCCGGGGGCGACGGGGCCGGTGAGGCCGCGGCCGACCAGCTCCTCCTTGAGCCAGGTGAGGGTCTCGACGTTCTCGGCGGAGTCGATCGTGTAGGAGCCCATGTCGTCGGTGTAGCCGCCCTTGCCGCTGAGCAGCCACTGCATCGTCTCGGCCTGCGCCTCCTCGGGCCCCAGCGGCAGCGCGTAGGGGTACTTCACGCCGTCCGCCTTGAGCGCCTCGGCGTTGTCGGCGAGCTCCTCCCAGGTCTTCGGCGGGGTGATGCCGGCCTCGTCGAACAGGTCCTTGTTGTAGAACAGCACGCGCGTCGAGGAGGCGAAGGGCAGCCCGAACTGCCCGGCGGGGATCTCCCCGGCGTCGGCGAGCTGGGGGACGAAGTCGGCCTGGACGGGGATGGAGAGCAGGTCGCCGGCCTTGTACAGCAGGTCCTTCTTCGCGTAGTCGGCGTACGCGCCGATCTGCGCCAGGTCCGGCGGGTCGCCCGCGTCGACCATCTCCTTGACCTTGCGGTCGACGTCGTTCCAGGAGTAGACGCTGACGTCGACCTTCACGCCGGGGTGCCCGGCCTCGAACTCCTCGACCAGGTCGGCCCAGTACTTCCGGCTGCTGGTGGCCGCGCTGTCGCCGTAGTCGGCGGCGACCAGCTTCAGTGTCACGTCGGACGAGCCGTCACCACCGCATCCGCCGAGGACCGCCGTGAGTCCCAGTGCGGAGACCACCGCGATCGCCCTTGTCCTGACCCGCCGCTGCACTGCGTACTGCCCCAACCCCGGCGCGGAGCGCGCCGTCCGAAATTTTTCGATAACCGGAATAAGGTCTACACCACGTAAGTGGACTAGACCTCTCCCGGGTGCCGGGGTCACACTGTCCCCGTGGAACATGTCATCGCCCTCGACGTGGGCGGCACCGGGATGAAGGCCGCCCTGGTCGGTGCGGGCGGCGAACTGCTGCACCAGGCGCGCCGGGCCACCGGCCGCGACCGCGGCCCCGAAGCCGTCGTCACCGGCATCCTCGACTTCGCCGGCGAACTGCGTGCCCACGGCGTCCGCCGCTACGGACGGCCCGCCTCCGCGGCGGGCCTCGCCGTGCCCGGCATCGTCGACGAGCGGGAGGGCCTCGCCGTCTACTCGGCCAACCTCGGCTGGCGCGACCTCCCCCTGCGCGCGCTGCTCGCCGAACGGCTCGGCGGCGTGCCCGTCGCCCTCGGCCACGACGTCCGCACCGGCGGCCTCGCCGAGGGCCGCATCGGCG
>NZ_JAAGMD010000813.1 GCF_010548465.1 Streptomyces sp. SID14436
TCGGGGCGCTGGCCCGGCGCGGGATCGAGGCCCACGGGCGCAGCGGGATGAACGTGTGGGTGCCCGTGCCCGACGAGACCGGCGCGGTGGCCCGTCTGCTGCACGCGGGCTGGGCGGTGGCGCCCGGTGCCCGCTTCCGGTCCGACGCGCCGCCGGGCATCCGCATCACCGTCTCCACCCTCACCGCCGACGAGGCCGAACCGGTCGCGCAGGCCGTCGCGACGGCGCTCGAACCGCCCGCGGGGGCGGCCCGGACGTACGTCTAGCGCGTCCGGGCCCCGGGCCCCGGCAGGGTGCCTACCGGGGCCGGCGCGGCCTCACCTGGGTGAGTGCCGCGCCCGCCAGGACGATCACCGCGCCCACCGGTACCGACCAGGTCAGCCGCTCGCCGAGGATGGTGATGCCGGCCGCCGCCGCGATGACCGGGATGAAGTACGTCACCATCTGGCCGGTCGTCGGGCCGACCTCGGCGACCAGGCCGTACTGGACGAGCATCGCGAGGCCGGTGCCCAGAGTGCCCAGCGCGGCGACCGCCAGCAGCGGCACGACTGCGAAGTCGTCCGGCGCGGACGTGAACAGCGGCGTCACGACGGCGAGTTGCACAGTGGCCAGGAGGAGCTGTCCGCCCGTCAGCGACAGGTGGGAGTGGGGGTTGCCGGCCAGGGTGCGCCGGACGTAGATCCAGCCGACCGGATAGCTCAGCGAGGCCAGCAGCGCCATGGACGTCCCCCGCACGTCCAGGCCCTCGAACCCCTGCCAGGCGCCCAGCACCGTCAGCACGCCCACGAAGCCCACCGCGAGCCCCGCCAGCCGCACCCGGGACGGCCGGTCCTCGGAGAGGGCGACGAGCGACAGGGCCATGCCCCACAGCGGCGAGGTCGCGTTGCAGATGCCCGCCAGTGTGGACGGGATGGTCAGTTCGGCGAACGCGAACAGGGAGAACGGCAGGGCGTTGAGCAGGAAACCGGCCACCGCCAGGTGACCCCAGGTGCGCAGACCCCGCGGCAGGCCCTCGCGCCGCATCGCCATCGCCGCTGCCAGCACGGCCGTCCCGAAGGCGAGCCGGCCGAGTGTGACCTGGAAGGGGGCGTAGCCCTCGGTGCCGACCTTGATGAGGAGGAAACTGAATCCCCAGATCAGGGACAGCGCGCCGAACCGGAGCCGCCAGTCGAGCCGACGGCGGGGCCGGCCGGGCGACCGGGGGGCGGGGACCGCGGTGGTGGTCGGGGTGCTGCTGCTCATGCACGCAACAATGCGGGAGCGCTATCTCGTAGCACAATCGAGAATTCGCACGCGGTATCTCGTAGCATCGCTTACATGTTGAACCTGGAGCGCCTGCGCACCCTCGACGCCCTCGCCCGGCACGGCTCGGTCAGCGGCGCCGCGGCGGGACTGCACATCACCACCTCCGCCGTCTCGCAGCAGCTGGCCAAGCTGGAGCGCGAGGCCGGGCAGCGGCTCCTCGCCAAGAACGGCCGCGGGGTGCGCCTCACCGACGCCGGCCGGCTGCTCGCCGAGCACGCCGCGCGCATCCTCTCCCAGGTCGAACTCGCCCAGGCCGATCTGGAGGCGCAGCGCGGTCAGGTCGCCGGCGAGCTGCGGGTGTCCGCGTTCCCCACCGCGGCGCGGGGCCTGTTCCCCACCGCGCTGGCCGCCCTGCGGGAGCAGCACCCCGCACTGCGCGTGCGCTCCCGCGAGCTGGAGCCCGAGAAGGGCATCTCCGGAGTGGTCCGCGGCGACCTGGACCTGGCGGTGGTGCTCGACTGGTACAACAAGCCGATGCCGCTGCCGGACGGCCTGGTGAAGGCGCCCGTCCTCGACGACGCCGCCGATGTCGCCCTGCCCGCCGGGCACCGGCTGGCCGGCCGGGGAGAGGTGGACCTCGGGGAGCTCGCCGACGACGAGTGGATCACCTGGGGCGAGGGCGAGTTCTGCCACGAGTGGCTGATGTTCACCCTGCGCTCCCGGGGCATCGAGCCGATCGTCGGCCACCGCGCGGCGGAGAGCCACACCCAGCTCGCCCTGGTCGCGGCCGGTCTCGGCGTGTGCATCGCCCCGCTCCTCGGCCGCGATCCGCTGCCCGACGGCGTCGTCACCGTCCCGCTGCGCCAGCGGGTCCGGCGGCACGTGTACGTCGTCTGGCGCGCGGACGCCGACCGCCGCCCGTCGATCCGGGCGGCGGTGCGCGAACTGCGGGCGGCGGGGCA
>NZ_JAAGMD010000837.1 GCF_010548465.1 Streptomyces sp. SID14436
CCGGCCGGCGCCTGGCACGCCGAGTGGGAGCCGCTGCGGGACCTGCTGCGGCTGACCGGGGGCGCCGCCCGCGCCGCGGCCGAACTGACCGAGGGGCTGCGGGTGCACCCGGAGGCCATGCGCCGGCACCTCGGGCTCACCCGGGGACTGATCGCCGCCGAGCAGCTGTCCGCGCGGCTGACGCCGGTGCTCGGCCGCGCCCGCGCGCGGGACCTGCTGACCCGGCTGGCGCGACAGGCCCGGGAAGAGGACGTCGACCTCACCGAACTCCTCGCCACTGAACCCGAGTTGCTCGGCATCGACCTGGCCCGCGCGGCCGACCCCACGGAGGGCACCGGTGCGGCCGGCGCCCTCACCGACCAGGCTCTGGAGCGACCGTGACCGGCCTCCTCCACCACCGCGTCGAGGGCTCCGAGACGGCTCCCCCGCTGCTGCTCGGCCCCTCCCTCGGCACCTCGTACGCCCTGTGGGACCGGGTGGCGCCCGAGCTGTCCGCCTTCCGCCGGGTGGTGCGCTTCGACCTGCCCGGGCACGGCGGTTCCGCGCCGGAGCTGATCGGTCCCGGCGCGACCGTCGGCGACCTGGCGGGGCTGGTCCTGGACCTCGCCGACGCGCTCGGCCTCGAACGGTTCGGGTACGCGGGGGTCTCGCTCGGCGGTGCGGTGGGACTGCACCTGGCCGTGCATCACCCCGAGCGGCTGACGACGCTGGCCGTCCTCTGCTCCTCGGCCCATTTCGGCGGCGCCCGGCCGTGGGAGGAGCGGGCGGCGCTGGTCCGGCGCGAGGGGCTGGAGGGGCTCGCGGCGGGCGCCGACGCCCGGTGGTTCACCCCCGGGTTCACGGTGCCCCGGTTGGTCCGGGACCACCGCGAGGCCGCCCCGGCGGCGTACGCCGCGTGCTGCGACGCGCTGGCCGCCTTCGACCTGCGGGGCCGCCTGGCGGCGATCACGGCGCCGACCCTCCTCGTCGCGGGCCGGGAGGACCCGGCGACACCGCCGGCCCACCTGCGGGAGATCGCGGACGCGGTGCCCGGCGCCACCCTCGTGGAACTGCCGGGCGCCTCGCACCTCGCCCCGGCCGAACGCCCGGAGGCGGTGCTCACGGCGCTGCGCAGCCACCTCGCGGGGGACGCCGGACGGGGCATGGAGGTGCGGCGCGCGGTGCTGGGCGACGGCCACGTGGACCGGGCGCAGCAGCGTCAGTCTCCGTTCACCGCCCGCTTCCAGGACTTCATCTCGCGCTACGCCTGGGGCGAGATCTGGACCGACCCGACGCTCACCCGCCGCGAACGCAGCATGATTACGCTGACCGCGCTGACCGCGCACGGCCACCACGAGGAACTGGCCCTGCACGTCCGGGCGGCGTTGCGCAACGGGCTCACGCCCGAGGAGATCGGTGCGGTGCTGCTGCAGACGGCCGTGTACTGCGGCGTCCCGGCGGCCAACGCGGCGTTCGCGACGGCACAGCGGGTCCTGTCGGAGGAAGTCCGGGGGGAGGAAGCCCGGGCGGAGGAAGTCCGGGGGGAGAAGAGGCCCGGACCAGGCTTCTGAAGGCGGGGCGGAGGAGAGGCCCGGACCAGGCTTCTGAAGGCGGGGCGTCGCGTGGTCGGCGGTCCGCGTCCGTCTCAGCGGGACGGTACGTGAGCGGCCACGGTGCGCAGTTCGGCCTCCGCGCGGGCGACCAGGCCGTCCGCGCCGCAGGAGCGGGCCAGGGCCAGCCCGCGGGCGAGGTCGGCCTCCGAGCGGGCGAGGGCCCCGTACTCGATACGGGCGGCGGCGTGTTCGTACTGGCAGGGCGAGGACTCCAGGTAGGCGACCGCCTGCCCGGCGAGACGGACCGCGCGCTGGCCGGTCTCGAGGGCCGCCGCCACCCGCAGCGCCTCTCCTATCGCGGTGTCGGTGCCGAAGCGTTCGGCCCGGCGGCGCAGCTCCACGGCGAGCCGGGCGGCGCGTCCCGGGTCCTCGGTGGCCAGGGCGCGGGCGAGGTCGGCGGCCCAGAAGAGGTGCACGGGATTGTGGTGGCCGCGGGCGGTGGCCGCTTTCCCTGCTGCCTCCAGCTCGTTGACGCCGTCCTTGGTGCGGCCCGTCGCGAGCAGCAGGCGCCCACGCACGGAGCGCGGGTCGGGCAGCGCGATGGTGGACGGGTAGGGCGGGGCGAAATCGTGCCGGTCGGCGACCGCCTGCGCCTCGTCGACGTGGCCGCGGGCGAGCAGCGTGTCGATGAGGTTGCAGGTCACCGTCCAGTACAGGGGCAGTCCGCGGCCGACGCGTTCGGCGATGCGCAGGGCCGCCCGCAGGGACGTCTCCGCGGCCTCCAGGCGGCCCCGCCTGCGGTGTCCCAGGCCCACGTAGGCGTGCGCGAGCGCGAGGTGGCCGCCGCTCCAGCCGGCCGACTCGTAGGAGCGCAGCGCCTCGTTGTACATGCTCTCGGCGCGGTCGAGGCGGTCGGTGTAGGCGTAGACACTCGCCAGCATCAGGAGGAGTTCGACGCCCCACTCGGAGTCGGTCCAGCCGAGGCCGGGCGCGAGACGGCCGTTGACCAGGGCCCGGTCGGCGAGTTCGAGGATCTCCTCGGCGTTCTCGCCGCGCATCATGGCGTCGAAGGCGCGCAGGATCAGCAGCGCACGCTCGGAGTTGTCCCGTCCGGTGCAGATGGCGGCGAGCTCGGCCAGGCGCTCGGAGCGGTCGGGCGAGGTGGTCTCCCCCGCGTGGATGCCCTCCCACATGAACTGCACGGCCTGCAGCCGCATCCGGGCCGGTCCTGGTTCCGTCCGGGCGGCCTCCGCCTCGACGGTGCGGACGGCCTCCTCCATCTGGTCGTTGTGCAGCAGCGCCTGGGAGAGGCGGACCACCGCGTCCACCCGCTGGTCGCCGTCGAGCCCCGTCATGCCGAGGGCGGTGCGCAGGTGACCGATGGTGCGCGCGGGGGCGGTGAGGAAGGTGGCGCGGCCGAGTTCGTAGAGCACGCTCGCGTGGACCTCGGGGCGCGGCGGTTCCTCCAGGGCGCGTTCCAGGCAGCGGCGGGCGGCGTCGGGGGCACCGACGGCGAGGTGTTCGCGGGCGGCCTCGCGCAGTTGCGCGACCAGTTCCTCGTCGTCGTCCGGGTGCACCTCCAGCAGGTGGCGGGCGGCGGCCGCCGCGCCGAGCGCGGAGTCGGTGACGATACGGGCCGCGATGCCGTGCATCGCCCGGCGCAGCGCGTCGGGGATGGAGTTGTAGACGGCGGTGGCGATCAGCGGATGGACGAACTCCAGGTCGTGGGGGCCGGAGCGGCCGGTCGCCGGGTCGGGGGTGGTGAGGATGCGGGCGGAGCGCAGCAGTTCGGCGCAGCGGACCGCCTCGTCGGGGTCCAGGGTGGCGAGGCGGGCCACCAGGTCGACCGTGATGTCGCTGCCGAGGATGGCGGCCGCCCAGGCGAAGCGGGTGGCGTCGATGCCGAGCTGTTCCAGGCGGGCGACGAGGCCGCCGCCGCGGGCGGACCGGTTCAGGTCGCGCAGCCGGCCGGCGTGGCCTTCGACGGGCTCCAGTTCACTGTCCTGGACCTTGGCGAGGAGTTCGACGGTCTCGTAGGGGTTGCCGCCGGTGACGGCCCACACCTCGCGGCAGAACGCGGCGTCGGCGGTCTCGCCCAGGGTGGCGCGGGTGAGTCCGGCCGCGGCGGCGGGGGTGAGGGCGCTGAGCGTGGTGGTGGGGCGGTCGGCCGCGGCGGCGACGGCTTCCAGGTGGCGGGCCGCCACCCCGGAGACCTCGCCGGGCCGGCGGGCCACCACGACGAGGACGGACAGGTCCGTCAGTCGTTCGGCGAGCGCGGAGAGCCAGTGCAGGGTCTCCTGGTCGGCCCAGTGCGCGTCGTCGATCAGGAGCACCAGCGGCCAGTCCCGGCGGGCCAGCCGGCTCACGGCGGCGACCAGGCCGTCGCAGACGCTCTGCGGGTCGACGTGCCCGTCGCCGGGCTCCGCTATGCCGAGCGCGGGTCACGCGATGTCGTACCACTCGCCGAGGTACTCACGGGCCTCCTCCGGCAGCATCGACACCAGGGCGGGCTGGAGCAACTGGCGCACCACGTTGAACGGGACGGAGCGCAGCGTCTCGCCGCCCCGGGCCGACCACACCGTGCAGCCGCGCTGTTCGGCGATCCGCCGGGTCTCCGCGAGCAGCGCCGTCTTGCCCAGGCCCGCCTCGCCCCGGAGCACCAGCAGGCTGCCGGAGGACGAACGGTCCGCGCACAGGGTGTCGACCGCCTCCGCGAGCGCGGCGACTTCCTCGTCCCGCTCCCACAGGGGCGCCGAGGCGGCGGCCGTGCGCCGTACCTCCGTCATCCCGCTCCCTCCCCAAGTCGCCCGAACGACGTACTGAACTCGAGCGTAGCGGCCCGGTCGCCGTCACGGTGGCGGGACCGGGCACGTGTTGCCGTGACGGGTGACTCGGGGTACGGGGGTCGACGCATCGGGCCCGCGACCAGCGGTTCGCATGGTCAACAGCTGTCAAGGGGACGGAAGGTGACGATCCGACAGATTCTTGTGGGCGGGCCGTGCGGGGTGGCGCCACCCCGCCCCGGCGAAGGGTCTTCGCGGGGCGGACGGCCCCGGTCCGGCGTCTTCCACGGCGTCGGTCGGCCCGTGCGTCGGGGGCAGCTTGAGGGGGCGCGTATCGGGGCGGCTCGGGGGGCGTGTCGGGGGGCGCGTCGGCTGGATGGCTCGGAGTGCAGGGTCGGATCGGTGGGGGCGGGTCGGCCCGGGGGAGGCGGGTCGGTCCGGGGCGATGGCGCGCGGGAGCCGTCGGCGCCGGGAGTCCTTCCCGAGGGGGCTTCTCATCCCGCTTTCACCGATGCCTCATACGGTGGGGACATGACGCAGGTGACTCCCCCCGGGTGGTACCCCGACCCCGGGCAGACGCAAGACGGACCGCCCACCGAACGCTGGTGGGACGGCAGTGCCTGGACGGACCGGGTCCGCCCGGCGGGGCAGGCCGGCGCCTGGGCTCCGCCCACACCGGCTCCGGGTCCCGGGCCGACGGGAGGCCCGTTCGCGGGTCCGCCGGCACCGTCCGCCGCGCCCTATCCGGTGCACCCCGGCTACCCGGCCCACCCGGTCGCGCCGCCGTCCGGCCGCGGGCGCGGCCTGCGGATCGGTGCTGCCGTGGCCGCCGCAGTGGTGCTGCTCGCGAGCATCGGGGTCGGGGTGTACGTCCTCGTCGACGACGGGGACGGCGGTCCGACCGCGTCGCAGACTCCCCGGGACCGGGACGGCGGGCCCGGCGGTGAGCCGGACGGCGACTCCGGAGGGTCCGGCGGCTCCGACGGGGAGCGGCGTCCGGAGCGGCCGGACGGATCCGAGCCGCCCCGCATCGAGAGCGGATCGGTGACCGACGCGCTGAACGGCATCAGCCTGCCCATCCCCGAGGGCTGGTACGGCCAGGAGATCGGCGCCGGCGCGCACATATCGTCGAAGGACTCCTACAAGTGCCCCGGTGACACGTCCAAGACCTGCGTCAAGGGCGGCGCCTACTCCGCCCCCGCCGTGGCCCTCGGCACCCGGGGCGCCACCGCCGAGGAGGTCGCCAAGGCCGACATCGCCGTGAACGCGGAGGAGTCCTACGGCGGCACGTCCTACGGGAAGATCACCTCGCACGACGTACTGGAGTCGAAGGCCGTCACGGTGGCCGGACAGAAGGGCTATCTGGTGCGCTGGAAGGCGGTCACCAGCAAGGGCTCCGACGGCTACGTCCAGTCGCTCGCCTTCCCCTCGCCCGCCCAGCCGAAGCTGATCGTCGTGGTGCGGGCCGGGGTGGACACCGACCAGAAGGAGACCGTCATCGACCGGATCACCCAGGGCATCGAGGCCGCGAAGGGCGGCAGCGGGGCGGGGCAGGACGTCTGACCCGCACGTCCCCGGACGACGGCCGGGTGGGGCGCCCTTCCGCTCAAAGGGCACCCCACCCGGCCGGGGATGCGCGCCGCCCCCGTCCCCACGGTGCGGCGCGGTCGGGCCGCCGTCCGGTCATCCCGTCGACGGCGTCCCGGGTCCAGGGGGTGTGAGGAGCGGCAGCACCGCCGCCTCCACGAACGCGAGCACGTACTCCGGGTCGGCGTTCCGGCCCTCCAGGACGGGCCGGGCCCGCAGCACGCCGAAGATCTGGGCCGGGACATGGGGCAGGGCCGGATGGCCGGCCGCGACCTCGCCGCGTTCCACACCCCGGCGCAGGATCTCCTCCAGCGAAGCGATCTCCGGGTCGACGAGCGCCTCGCGCAGCGCCCGGGCCAGCTCCGGGTCCTGGGTGACCGCGTGACCGAGCGCCTGGAGCAGCGCGGTGTCCCGCGTGGCCCACTCCCCGGCGAGCCGCGCGGCCGCCCGCAGGTCCCCGGCGAGGCTGCCGGTGTCGATGCCGGCGAACCGGGCCCGGGGGCTGGAGCGCAGGGCGGCGGCGACGAACCGGGGCTTGGTGCCCCACTGCCGGTAGAGCGTGGACTTGCTGCACCGGGTGCTGGCCGCGACGCCCTCCATGGTGACGGCGTCGTAGCCGTGCTCCCGGATCTGGTCCAGCACGGCGTCGAAGAACTCCTGCTCACGCTCGGGCGTGATCTTGGAGCGGCGCGCGGCGGATCCGGACGATTCCGGTCGGCGCGCGGCCTGCGACGTCATCGGTTCGGCTCCTTCGGCTCAGGTCATCGATACGCCAGTGTACCGGTACGGGAGCGTATCGGTACTCGCGCGTATCGATACCTGGCCGTATCGGAACCGGTGCCTATCGGTACCGGAGCGAATCGGTACCGGAGCGAATCGGCGTCCTTCCGGGGCCCCTCCCGGCTCAGACGGCGAGCAGCAGGACGCCGAGGACCAGGAGCACCACCGTCTTGATGACCTCGAGCGCCACGTAGTACAGGTGCGCTGAGGACCTGGGCACCTGCTCTCCGGCCAGGACCCGGTCGGAGCGGCGGTTGAGCCGGGGCCGCACGACGCCCAGCTGGACGGCCAGCACCGCCACCGCCACGGCCGTCGGCACGATCACCCCGGCATCCGGGCCGCCCGTCGCCACGGCGACCACGACGACGACCGCGAGCGCCGCCTCGGCGATATTGAGGGCGCGGAACACGATGCGGCCGATGCCGAGCCCCAGCGGGATGGTCACCCCCGGGGCCCGGAACTTCAGGGGCGCCTCCAGGAAGGAGATCGCCAGGACCATGCCGAGCCACACGAAGACGGCGGCCCCGGCCACCGCTGCTGACGTCGAGTTCACTTCCGTACTGCTCCTTCTTTGCTCCCGGGCGCACCTCGCCCCGGCGCCGCCGGGCCTCGGGGCCGTGACCCCGTACGGCCCCGGAGCAGGGAGCGGGCGCGACCGGTCCTAGGGGACGGGGGCGAGATGGGCGACGCACACGTCCGGTTCCGCGAACGGCTCCAGCCGGACGGCGGCGACGGGGGCGCGCTGCTGCTCCAACGCGCCCTGCATGAGGCCTAGATGGAGCGGGCAGACGATCTCCCCGTACTCCTCGGCGAGTTCGAGGAAGGGACAGTGCCGCAACAGGACGCGACCGGCTTCCGCCCCATCGGCCGCCCCGCCGTCATCGGCATCGGCGTCGACGTGGGCGTGTACGGGGGTATCGGCATCGGCGGTCGCGGTCGGGTCCGCCGGCCGGTCCGGCGGGCCGTGCACGGGTGCCGGGTCGAAGCCGAGGTCGGCGAGGAGGCCGGTGAGGCGCTCGACGGCCTCGCGGGCCTCCACGGTGCGGAACGGCGGGACGGGGGGCAGGAGATGCCCGCCCCAGGCCCGGCCCGCTTCGACGGCGGCCGTCTCGGCGTCCGCCTCGTCCGAGGCCAGACGGCTCAGCAGGATCCGGGCCAGCAGCAGGTACTCGCGCTGCCCTCCCCGGTCCATGCCGCGGCGGGGCGCGTAGACGGTGCGGGGCCGGCCCCGGCCGGACGAGGGTTCCGTGATCCCCTCCACCGCACCGCTCGTCACGAGTGCGTCCAGGTGGAAGCGGACCGTGTTCGCGTGGACCCCGATCCGCGCGGCGATGTCACCGACCCCGAGCGGCCCGTCGGCCTCGCGCAACACCTCCAGTACGGCCCGGCGGCGAGGGCTCGCCGGGGCGGCTGCGCGGTCATGCTCCACGGCGGTTCACTCCTGCCCGTTCTGCGGCGGGAGGGCGGCGATCAGCGGATGATCCCGCTCGATCAGCCCCAGCTTCGAGGCACCGCCGGGGGAACCGAGGTCGTCGAAGAACTCGATGTTGGCCCGGTGGTAGTCCTTCCACTCGGCCGGGGTGTCGTCCTCGTAGAAGATCGCCTCGACGGGGCAGACCGGCTCGCACGCGCCGCAGTCCACGCATTCGTCGGGGTGGATGTAGAGGGAACGCTGCCCCTCGTAGATGCAGTCGACGGGGCATTCCTCGACGCACGCCTTGTCCTTCACGTCGACGCAGGGCTGTGCGATCACGTAGGTCACGGCGGCCTCCTCCATGAATTTCCCCAAATTCTACATGGAGAAATAGTGGCAGCCGTGACCGGGGCCGGACCTGGAGGCCTCCCGGCTCTGCCGGCCCAGCGAGGAGAAGGGAGCGGCGGTCAGTCCGCGGCGGGGACCACCCGCAGGTGGGTGGCACCGCGTCGGGCACCGCGCCCCCGGGCGGCGGCGGCCGGGCGGCGCGCGTCCCGCAGGACCAGGGTGAGGCGCGTGCACCCCAGGTCGTCGAGGGTCGGAGTCGTCTCGACGACGATCCGGCAGTCCGTGGCACCCCAGCGCGGGTCGGGGTGGATCAGCGGCCGCACGGACCCGTCGTGCTCGGCGGCCCCCTCCCCCACCACCCGCAGCCAGTGCGGCACCCCGTGCCGGTAGGCGACCTCCATGATGGGGTCCTGCTCGATCTCGCGGCGGATCGCCTGGAGACCGGGGTCGGGGGCGCAGCGCTCGACGGTCCGGGCGAAGTGGGCGAGCATCGGCAGACACCAGCTCGCCTCGTGCTCGCCGAGCACGGTGGCGGCGTCCGGGTGGAACAGGACGAACCGGAGGAAGTTGTCGTCGGGCATGGCGGTCGGGTGCGCCTCGACCTGCCGGAAAAGTGACCGGAAAGGACCGTTGGACAGCAGCACGTCCCAACGGCGGTCGACGACCAGGGACGGGAAGGGGACCGCCTCCAGGAAGGCGGCGTAGTCCGCCAGATAGGCCCGAGCCTCGGGAGTGTCGGGGACGAGCCGCGGTACCTGCCGCTGCCCTCCTGCTGCCTGATGTGCCATCGGGAGGTCACCCCTCTTGCCTGTGCGGCCCTGACGCGGCGCCCCGATCCTGCTGCCCGCCGCCCGAGCATGTCAACTATCGTGGCATTCCATGCCCGTTGACGGCTGAAATTGGCCACAGTTGTGGCGAGACCTGGATGTGAGTTCGAACCACCGGCTAGTCTCCGTGAAGTTCACGGCGACGGGTTGTGAGAAGCCTGTGAGAGACGTAGGAGATCTGTCGGTGACGGGTGGCTTCGAGGGTCCGGACACCGCGCCGACGACCGCGCTGCCGGCCGTCGTCGCCCGCGTCGCCGCACTCGCCGACCGGCTCGGCGTTCCGCACGGCGAGGTCTTCGACATCGGCCGGCTGTCCGCCGCCTCCGGGGTGCCGGAGAGCGTGGTCAAGGCCCTGCTGAGCGGGCGCCCCGCCGGCGAGCGCGACGTGCAGGCCCGGTTCGTGCAGCGCCTGGACCTGCTGCGCCGCACCCGGCTCAAGCCGAACGGCCGCAAGTACACCCAGCAGGAGATCGCCGACGGCGCGGGCATGTCCCGTCAGCAGGCCGGCGCCCTCATCAACGGGGACCGGCGGCCCACCATGGAGCACTGCGACGCCATCCAGCGGTTCTTCCGGGTGCACGCCGGTTTCCTCACGGCGGAGGACCCGGAGGCGCTGGCGGGCGCTCTGCAGCACACCGAGCAGGAACTGCTCCAGAAGCTGGCCGACCGGGAGCGGGCGTCGGCCGCCGCCGCCGACGACGACCCGCTGGAGCGGCTGCTGCAGGACCACGGCGTGCGCGGGATCGCCTGGCGGGCCGCCCAGCTGCCCACCGACCAGCACCGGGACAAGGTCGCGGAGTGGCTGGACATGCTCCTGGAAAGCGTCAAGCGACCCGAGTCGTGACCTGGGGAGAACTGTGGGCATCGGTAGGGAAATGCGCCGTCTGTGCGGCGAGTTGGTCGCAGAGCTGACGCTTCCGGTCCCAGCGCGGCCCGCCGATCTCTACGGCGCGCTGTGCGCGGCGATGAGCCGGCGCCGCGGGCGTCCGGTGCAGTTCCGCATGGCCGCGTTCCCGCCCGGCACGGCGAGCGGGCTGTGGCTCGACATGGCGGACCGGGACCTGGTCGTGATCGAGGAACGCACCGCCCCCGCCCATCAGTTGGTGATCCTGGGGCACGAGCTGTGGCACATGAAGGCCGGTCACCGCGGCCACCACGTGGCGGGCGCCGGGGTGGCGACCCGCCTGCTGGACGACGACCCGGACGAGGAGGCCCTGACCGCGACGGTCATGAGGGTCGCCGCCCGGACCCGGTTCGATCTGGCCGACGAGAAGGAGGCGGAGGCGTTCGGCCTTCTCCTGGCCAGCAAGTGCCGTACGTGGCTGGCGGGTTCGTCCCTGCGGGGCCCGGTGCAGCGGGACCATCTGGCGGGCCGGATCGAGGCGTCCCTGGGATACCTGGGGCCGAAGGGCTGAGCCGGGGCGAACGCCGGCGGCCCGAGGTCCGGGGCCCGGGCGCGGCATCCATGCCCAGGACCCGGGCGCGGCATCCATGCCCAGGACTCAGGCGCGGCATCCATGCCCAGGACCCGAGGGCCGCACCGAGCCCGGGGCTCAAGCGCCGGCACGGATGCCCGGCCCAGGGGCGGCAGCGATGGGCGTGCGGGAAGGCGCGCTCCGGCGTGTGAGCCCCGGCCGCCCGCTGTCCGGTGCTCGACGGTCTCCGCCGGGCGGGCGAATCGACGTGCGGCGAGGCCCGATTGTCAGTGGTGGGCGGCAAGCTGGAGGTGCGCTCCGCCCTGCGGGGTGCGGGACCCACGATCACGACACGGGGAGAGCCGAGCGATGCCGACCGCTGTACTGACCGACCGCGAGCGCACCGCCGTCCAGGCCTATCTGCGCCTGCTGCACACGGTGCGCGCCACCCTCGACACGCGCACCAGCCCCGACGCGGTGCGGCCCCCCGTCGTGCCGCCCTCGGTGCTGGCGGAGGCGGAGGCCGCCCTCGCCCAGGCCGGTCTGAGCGGCAACGAGGAGGAGTTCTTCCGCATGCTGCGGGAGTGGTGCCCCGAGCCGTGACGCGGCGCCCGGCCGCCCCGGCGCCGGGGCGGCCGGCCTCGGCGGCGGACGACGCGGAGAGGGACGGCGACGCGGGCGGCGGGGCTGCCCGCCGGCCCACAACTCGTCGTGGTTCAGGTGTGCGGCACGGCGACCGCCGTGGCGACCAGGCCGCGACCGGTCGTCCAACGGCCCTCGAAGCACCCCACGGTCCGCCCGCCCACCCGGGGCCCGGGCACGAGCAGCTCGGCGCGGAAGCCGCCGCGCGTGCGCTCGCCCGGGTCCGGGAAGAGGTCGATGTCGGCCTCCATGAAGTCGAGCCACCTGCCGGTGAGGGGGAACCAGGCCTTGTAGACGGCCTCCTTGGCGCTGAACAGCAGCCGGTCCCAGTGCACTTCGGGACGCTCCCCGATCAGCCGGCCGATCCGCGCCGCCTCCTGCGGCAGGGACACGGAGGACAACACGCCCTCGGGCAGCGGCCCGTGCACCTCGGCGTCGATCCCCACGGACGCCAGATCAGCGGCCCGGACGAGGGCGGCGGCGCAGTAGCCCGCGCAGTGCGTCATGCTGCCCGTCAGCCCGGAGGGCCACCGGGGCGCGCCGCGCTCACCGGGCACCAGGGGCTGCGCGGGCACGCCGAGCCGCTCCATCGCGCGGCGGGCGCAGGACCGTACGGCGGTGAACTCCCGGCGGCGCTTGTCGACCGCGCGCGCCATGTACGCCGCCTCCTGCGGGTACAGCGGGGCGTCGGCGCCGTCCTCGCCGTAGGACTCCACGGCGACCACGGCGGGCGGCAGCAGGTCCCCGATCACCGGTCGCCCTCCGGCGCGGGGACGATCCGGCGCAGCCGGCCCGGCGGCCGGTTCCGGGTGCGCCACTCGCGGGGGTAGCCCACCGACACCTCCTCGAAGCGGACGCCGTCGCGCCGGGTGCTCCGGGGGATGTGCAGGTGCCCGTAGACCATGGTGTGCACGGGGTATCTGCGGTGCCAGTCGTCGGTCAGCGTGGTCCCGCACCACATGGCGAACTCGGGGTGGCGCAGCACGTCCGTCGGATGCCGGTGCAGCGGATAGTGGTTGACGAGGACCACGGGCAGGTCTGCGGGCAGGTCCGCGAGCCGCCGTTCGGTGGCGGCGACGCGCGCGCGGCACCACTCGTCCCGCCCGGCGTAGGGGTCGGGGTGCAGCAGATGCTCGTCGGTGCAGACGATGCCGGTGCCGTGGGCGTACTCCAGGCCCTCGGCCATGGTGCTGCAGCCGGCCGGCAGGAACGAGTAGTCGTACAGCAGGAACAGCGGGGCGACGGCCACCGGTCCGCCGGGCCCCCGCCACACCGGGTAGGGGTCCTCGGGGGTGACCACGCCGAGTTCGCGGCAGCGGTCGACGAGATGCTCGTAGCGGGCGGCGCCGCGCAGGGTCACGGCGTCCCTGGGATGCGTCCACAGTTCGTGGTTGCCGGGCGCCCACACGACCTTCGCGAACCGGCCCGCGAGGGTCTTCAGCGCCCAGGCGATGTCGTCGACGGTCTCCGCCACGTCACCGGCCACGAGCAGCCAGTCGTCGTCCGACGCCGGCCGCATCCCCTCCACCAGCGCGCGGTTCTCCGCGTACCCGATGTGCAGGTCGCTGATGGCCCACACCTGTCCCCCGCCGCCGTCCGCCGACGTCACCCGTGTCTCCCCCTCGGTCAGCCCCCCCGCGGCCCGCCCCGCGGACCCCCGTACTCCTCCACGAGATCACATCCGTTTGCGGGGGACAAGGGTGACTTGTCCCGCGCGACGGCGCTGACCGGCGCTTTCGGCCGCGCCGCACGCCCGGCGCGGGCCTCCGCCGGGCCCGTGACACACGCGTTGCACGTTTGCGGCCGCTGAAGCCGTATGATGCGCCCGACACCACCGCGGCGAACGGTCCTTCGCACAGAGCGGTCCGGTGACCCTCCACACCTCCTGCCCGGGCACGGGCCGCTCGGCCCTGCCCGCGAACCGTGAAAGGCGGCATGCATGGTCTCCTGCGTACGCGTCTGGCTCAACCGCACGTACGCGGAGAACGTGTTCTTCATGGATCAGCTGAGGCGGAATCCGGGCAACCGGGCCGTCGAGATCCATGCCACCCACGGTGATCCCGACTCGCCCGTGCTGGCCGCCGCCGACACCGCGGACCTGGAGCCCGAGGGCCTGTCCCCGGCCGCGTACGTGGAGTACGCGCTCGCCCAGTGCGAGTGGCGCGGCATCGACGTGTTCGTGCCGCGGCTGCACCAGGCGGCGATCGTGGCGCACCGGGCGGAGTTCGAGGCGGTCGGCACCGCCCTGCTGGCACCGCCGCCCGAGGCGGTGGCCGTCTTCCAGGACAAGGTGATCGCCTACGAGGCGGTCCAGGCGCTCGGGGTGCCCGTGCCGCCGTGGTGGCGGGTCCGCTCGGCCGACGAACTGGCCTGCGCCGTCGAGGAGTTGGAGGCTCGCGGGCATCGCGCCTGCTTCAAGCCGGCGTCCGGCGCGGGCGGGGTCGGCTTCCGCGTGATCACCCGAGCCCCGTACTCGCTCGCGCAGTTGAACGGCTTCCCCAGCCCGTACGTGCCCTACGACCTGGTCCTGGACGCGGTGCGGGAGGCGGAGGAGCCGGTGGACTGGCTGGTGATGCCGCAGCTGGGACAGCCGGAGGTGTCGGTGGACTGCCTCACCGGGACCGACGACCGGGTCCGCCTGGCCGTCGGCCGGACGAAGAACGGGCGGCGCCGGGGCTTCACCCTGCACGAGCAGTGGCTGGAGCCGGCCCGGCGCATCGCGGAGGGCTTCGGGCTCCACCACCTGTCCAACATCCAGTTCCGCATGTTCGGCGAGCGGCCCGTGCTGATGGACGTCAACACCCGCCCGGCGGGCGGGCTGCACCAGCTGTCGCTGTGCGGCGTCAACGCACCCTGGGCCGCGGTCCGGCTGGCGCTCGGCGACGACCCGGGGGTCATGACACCGCCGTTCCTGGGCCAGGACTACAGCGTGGTGGCCGGCCCCCGCCCGCTGCGCCCGGTGGGCATGCCGGGCCGGCGCGCCGGACTGCCGGCGCAGCCGCCCGCGCC
>NZ_JAAGMD010000853.1 GCF_010548465.1 Streptomyces sp. SID14436
GCTGTCGTCACGCGCCCCTGCCGGGGCTCGGCCCCCGGCGCGCCCGCGGGACGACGGTGCGTCCCGCAGGGCCGGGTGCCGCGGGGTTGGGTGCCGCAGGGGCCGGGTGCCGCAGAGGGCGCGTGCTCACGCGCCCTGGCCGGGGGGCTGACCCTCGCCGCTCTGGGCCTGCTGCTCGGCGACCGCCTTGCGGACCTCGTCCATGTCCAGCTTGCGGGCCTGCCCGATGACGTCGGTCAGGGCGGCCTCCGGGAGGGCACCCGGCTGGGCGAACACGGCCACCTGGTCGCGGACGATCATCAGGGTCGGAATCGACTGGATGCCGAACGCGGCGGCCAGCTCCGGCTGCGCCTCGGTGTCGACCTTGCCGAACACCAGGTCGGGGTTGTCCTCGGCGGCCTTCTCGTACACGGGCGCGAACTGACGGCACGGCCCGCACCACTCCGCCCAGAAGTCGATCAGGACGAACTCGTTGTCCGTGACCATCTGGTCGAAGTTCTCCTTGGTGAGCTCCACGGTGCTGCTCATGGGTGTGTCCTACTTCCTGGGTTTCTGGGGCGGGGTCTCGCGGTCAACACGGCCGACCGGTCACGTATTCCGCGCCCCTACCCATGTGGCCCGCACGCACACCACCCACCAGACTGACGTCATGACGCAAACACCAGCACGATCCAACACCTACGACGTCGTGGTCCTCGGTGCCGGACCCGTGGGGGAGAACGTCGCCGACCGCACGCGCGCCGCGGGCCTCTCCACGGCGGTCGTGGAGAGCGAGCTGGTGGGCGGCGAGTGCTCCTACTGGGCGTGCATGCCCAGCAAGGCCCTCCTGCGGCCAGTCCTCGCACAGGCCGACGCCCGCCGGCTGCCCGGACTGAGCCACGCCGTCCAGGACCCCCTGGACGCGGCCGCGGTCCTCGCCCGCCGGGACGGGTTCACCAGCGACTGGAACGACGACGGACAGGTCGACTGGCTGGAGAGCACCGGCGCCGACCTGTACCGCGGCCGAGGCCGGATCACCGGGGAGCGCACGGTGACCGTCACCGGACCCGACGGCGGGGAGCAGGTCCTCACGGCACGCCACGCCGTCGCCGTCTGCACCGGAAGCCGCGCCCTCCTGCCCGACCTGCCCGGACTCGCCGACGTCTCACCCTGGACGAGCCGGGAGGCCACCAGCTCCAAGACCGTGCCCGGACGGCTCGTCGTGGTCGGCGGCGGTGTCGTCGCCACCGAGATGGCCACCGCCTGGCAGGGGCTCGGCTCCCGCGTCACCGTCCTGGTCCGCGGCAAGGGCCTGCTGTCCCGCATGGAGCCGTTCGCCGGGGAACTGGTCGCCGAGGCGCTCACCGCGGCCGGCGCCGACATCCGCACCGGGACGTCCGTGACCTCCGTCCGGCGCCAGGACGGCACCGCCGTCGTCGGCACCGACACCGGCGAGCACATCGAGGCCGACGAGATCCTCTTCGCCACCGGACGGGCCCCGCGCACCGACGACATCGGCCTGGAGACGATCGGCCTGGAACCCGGCTCCTGGCTCCCCGTCGACGACAGCCTCCGGGTGACCGGCCACGACTGGCTCTACGGCGTCGGCGACGTCAACCACCGCGCCCTCCTCACCCACCAGGGCAAGTACCAGGCCCGCATCGCGGGCGCCGCCATCGCCGCCCGGGCCTCGGGCGGCCCGGTCGACACCGGACCGTGGGGCGCGCACGCCGCCACCGCCGACCACGCCACCGTCCCCCAGGTCGTCTTCACCGACCCGGAGGCGGCCTCCGTCGGCCTCTCCCTTGCCGAGGCCGAACAGGCCGGCCACCGGGTGCGCGCCGTCGACGTCGACCTGGGCTCGATCGCCGGCGCCGGCCTCTACGGCGACGGCTACACGGGCCGTGCGCGCATGGTCGTCGACCTGGAGGACGAGGTCCTGCGCGGCCTCACCCTCGTCGGCCCCGGCGTCGGCGAGATGATCCACGCGGCCACCATCGCCGTCGCCGCCCGCGTCCCGGTCGGCCGGCTCTGGCACGCGGTGCCCTCGTACCCGACGATCAGCGAGGTGTGGCTGCGGCTGCTGGAGGCGTACCGGGACGCATGAGGCGCGAGAGCCGTACGGGGCGGCGGACACGAACCGGCGGCCACGAACCGGCAACCGGCGGCCACTTGTGGGCCGGGGGCGCGGACCGGGTGGGGGAGTGGCGGGAGGTGACCCGGACGGGCGGCTGACCGGCGCCGGACCGCGCCCGCTCCGGACGTGCCGGTCGCCCGCCCCGGACGTGCCGGTCGCCCGGACGTCACGGCAGGTCGAACCCCAGGGCGCGGGCCGCCCGTTCCGGTGACGGCTGGGCCCAGCGGTCCGCCACCGCCTGCTGCGACGACAGCGACCGCGGCTCGGCGCGGTCCAGGTACAGGGTGCCGTCGAGATGGTCCGTCTCGTGCTGCACGATCCGCGCGGGCCACCCGGAGAACACCTCGTCCAGCGCCTGCCCGTGCTCGTCCTGCCCCGTCAGCCGCACCTCCGTCGGCCGCGCCACCACCGCCTGGTAGCCGGGCACGCTGAGACAGCCCTCGAAGAACGCGGCCCGCCCGGAACCGACCGGCGTGTACGAGGGGTTGACCAGCACCCGGAACGGCTGCGGCACCCGTCCGCGGACCCGCCGCACCTCCTCCGGAACCGGCGCGGGGTCCTCGATCACCGCGATCCGCAGCCCCACCCCGACCTGCGGGGCGGCCAGACCGACCCCCGGCGCGGCCCGCATGGTCAGGCGCAGCGCCGCCACGAACCGGGCCAGCGGCCCGGGCTCCAGTTGGCCGTCGAACGGATCGGCGGCCCGCCGCAGCACCGGATCACCGGCCGCGACGATGGGCAACGGCCCGCCCTGGGCGAGGAGTTCCTCCACCCGCTCGGCCAGCGGTGCGCGCTCACTCGACGTCTCCATCCCGTCAGGATCCCACGCGCCCACGCCCCGCCCGGCCAGACAGGACGGGCCACCGCCGGACGGGCCGGTGCCCGGCTCCCCGAGGGGAACCGGGCACCGGCACGTCGTACGCGGGCGTCCGCTCCTGTGGCCGGTCCGCTCACTCCCGGCTGGCGTCGTCGAACTCGCCGGCGAGCGCCGAGGCGATCCGCTGGTGGGACTCGGCCTCCGCGTCCCGGCCCTGCCGCTGGAGGGTACGGCCGAGCAGCAGCCGGGCGTAGCCCTCGACCGGGTCACGTTCCACGAGGGTCCGCAACTCGGCCTCGGCGCGGCGCAGCTGAGCCGAGTGGTAGTAGGCCCGTGCCAGCATCAGCCGGGCACCGGTCTGCTCCGGCACCTCCTCGACCAGGCGGCCCAGGACGTACGCGGCGCGCGTGTAGTCCTTGGCGTCGAAGAACATCCCGGCGCGCTCCCAGCGCTCGGCGGGTGTTCCGTGGTCGTAGTACATGGTCTTCACGTGACCTCCTTCGCGGGCGACAACCGACCCGGGTGGTTGAAAATTCCACCACCCTCGCCGGGCTTCCCCTGTCACTCCTCCGGTGCGTGACGGTGTCCGACGACTGACGCGGGAGCACTGCCGGGGCTAGGTTGGCGCCATGAGCAATCTCGAGCGGGAGGCGGTCCCCGCCCTGTGCGGCGGCCGAGGCTTCGTGGTGGCGGAGCCCGTGCGTGAACTCCTGAGCCCCCGGCACGTCCCTCTCGGCGAGTCCAGCGAGGTCCGGCGGCTGCTGCCCAACCTGGGCCGCCGCATGGTCGGCGCGTGGTGCTTCGTCGACCACTACGGTCCCGACGACATCGCCGACGAGCCCGGCATGCAGGTACCCCCGCACCCGCACATGGGCCTGCAGACGGTGAGCTGGCTGCACGAGGGCGAGGTGCTGCACCGTGACTCCACGGGCAGCCTGCAGATGATCCGCCCCCGCGAACTCGGCCTGATGACCTCCGGCCGGGCGATCAGCCACTCCGAGGAGAGCCCCCGCCCGCACGCCCGCTTCCTGCACGGCGCCCAGCTGTGGGTCGCCCTCCCCGACGGCCACCGCCACACCGACCCGCGCTTCGAGCACCACACCGACCTGCCCGTCGTCACCGCCCCGGGCATCGAGGCCACCCTCATCCTCGGCACCCTCGACGGCGCCGCCTCGCCCGGCACCGCCTACACCCCCATCGTCGGCGCCGACCTCGCCCTCGCCCGCGGCGCGGACGTCCGCCTGCCCCTGGAGCCCGACTTCGAGTACGCCGTGCTCTCCATGTCCGGCGAGGCCCACGTGGACGGCGTCCCGGTCCTGCTCGGCTCCATGCTCTACCTCGGCTGCGGCCGCACCGAACTCCCCCTGCGCGCCGAGTCGGACGCCGGCCTGATGCTCCTCGGCGGCGAGCCCTTCGAGGAGGAGCTGATCATGTTCTGGAACTGGATCGGCCGCACCCAGGAGGAGATCGAACAGGCCCGCCGGGACTGGATGGAGGGCACCCGCTTCGGCGAGGTCAAGGGCTACGACGGGGACCCGCTGCCCGCCCCTGCGCTGCCTCCGGTGCCACTGAAGCCGCGCGGAAGGGTTCGCTGACCTGCGCGCGATGGAGAACTCCAGGATTCAGCACAGGCGTAGGGCCGCAACGGCCGGAATGACCCGGGCCCGGCCGGGGCGATAGCCTCACAGGCATGAGTGACGGCGTCGCGTGGATAGGCGCGCACCACTACACCTCCGACCCGCTGAGCACGGGCGGCATGCTCAGCGGGATGTCCCTCACCCTGGCCAGGGGGGTCGATCAGGACGAGTTCCTCATCAACCTGGGCGCCGATTTCGACGAGTTGGCCGCCCGCACCCCGCTCAATGAGCTGCGCAGGGGACCCGCGCCGCCGGCCCAGCCGGGTGCACGCTACAGCTACGCCATGTACGGCACGTGCGGGGAATGGACGTACGTGCTGGAGAACGACCACATGGCAACCTGGGCGGGCGGCTGTCAGGGCAAGGTGGAGTCGATGCTCCCCTGTGAGGGGGAAGAGGTTCTCTGCCTGACCGTCAACCGGTTCAGCCCGCCCGCCATGATCATTCACGCCCCCGGCGATGGGCGTGCCTACCGCGCCGAGTTCGGCACCGCCACCGCGTGCGGCACCCTCCTGGACGTGGCGCTCGCCCAGGCCGGTGCCGTGTTCCCCTCGATCCCCGAGGCGAGTGCGGATGAAGTGGTGGCCTACCAAGAGGAACACGGCGAGCGTCTGCCGGAGCTGGTGTTCACCGCCGTCGGGGTCTACACCGGCGTGACCATCGAGCAGGCCGTCGTGGCTGCCGGTGACCTTCCCTCGGTTCATCTCCTGATGCCCTGACCCGGCAAGGCCGCGACGGGGACCCGCTGCCTGCCCCGGCCGCGCCCGGGTCACGTCACGGTGCGTCCGTCCGGATCGCTCCCTGGTCCGGGGCGGCGGCCACGGAACGTACGCCGTCCAGGGTGACCGTGACGAGCCGGAGCACCGCGGCGCGGGACGGCAGGCCGCCGGCCGCGGTGAGGGCGTGCAGGCAGTAGGCCGCGAGTTCTCCGGGCGGGACGTCGCCGCGGACGCTGCCGTCGCGCGCGCCGTCCGCCAGCAACTCCTCGACCATGTCGTGCAGTTGCCCCTGGACCCGGGCGACCTGCGGGTCGCGGTGCAGGAAGGCCGCCGGACCGCTGTCGTGGTGGCCGCTGGTCTCGTACCTCATGAGGGCGAAGGCCCGCAGCACGGCTTCGAGCCGCCCAGAGGCATCCGTGCTCCGGTCGCGGACCCGCGTCAGGTGTTCGAGGTGCTGGCCGGTCTGACGCTCGTGTCCTCGGTCACCGACCCCGCGCTCATCTCGGCACCGACGCGCAGGCGTTGGCCGAGCTGCGGGCGGTGGCGGAACAGGCCCGGGCCGACTGGTCCGAGACCGAGGGAAGCGTCAGCCTTCCGTGGGGCACGATCGCCTTGCGGGCTGCCCCGGGTGTGCTGACGCTGCGGATCGAGGCCGCGGGCGGGGAGGAACTCCAGAAGCTGCGGACCCTGGTCGCCGACCACGTGGAGCGGTTCGGCCGACGCGACGGACTGCGGGTGAGCTGGCGGCCGGATGCGCCGGCCACCGATCCGGGCCGCACGGGCACGGCCGCTGCCGGCGACGGGGCCGGCACCTCGGCGGGGACGGCCGGGCGCCGGAGCCGGGGCCCGGCACTGAAGCTGCTGGGCCTCGCCGCTCTCGTCGTGT
>NZ_JAAGMD010000878.1 GCF_010548465.1 Streptomyces sp. SID14436
GAGCCGGCCCAGGCCGGGGGCGCCCGGCAGGGCCCCGGGACGGTCGCCGCGGGAGCGCAGCGCGTCCGCGAAGTAGGCGGCGGTCGCGGTGACGGTCAGGCCGGGGTCCGCGCGCCAGACGGAGCCGCCGAGGGCGTCCGTCTCCAGGTCGCCGGTCTCCTCGTGCGGGGCCCGGCTGCCGGGGTCGAGCCAGCGGACGGTGGCCGTGGCGAGGTGGCCCTCGGCGCCTGGCCGGGTGCGCACCGCGTACAGGGCGGTGACGGTGTGGCCGGGGCCGACCTCGCCGCCGTCGACCGGGTCGTCGCGGAAGTCCTCGTCGGCGACCCGGCGGTTGTCGTAGCCGACGAGCCGGAACTCGGCGACCGTCTCCGGGTCGAAGGCGACCTGGGCCTTGGCGTCCCGGGCGGTCAGCTCGATGTTGCGGGGCAGGTCCTCGCAGAACACCGTGCGGGCCTCCTTCTCGTCGGAGACGTAGACGGTGTGGCCGTCGCCCTTGTCCGCGAGGCGCTCCATCAGCGCGTCGCCGTAGTCGCTGCCGACGCCGACACCGAACAAGGTGATGCCGTGCTCGCGACGGGAGCCGGAGATGCGTTCCAGGATGGCGTCGGCGTCCGTCTCCCCGGTGTTGGCGAGCGCGTCGGAGACCAGCACGACCCGGTTGGTGGCGCCCTTGCGGAGCCCCTCGACGGCGGTCGCGTAGCCGGTCTCGACGCCCGCGGCCAGGTTGGTGGACTGCGCGGGCCGCAGACCGGCGACGGCGTCGTGGACCCGGCCGCGGTGGCCGCCGAGGCGGGTCATGGGCAGGACCGTCTCGGCCTCGTCGCTGAAGGTGACGAGGGCCACCGCGTCGTCGTCGCGCAGCCGGTCCGTCATGGTGGCCAGGGAGCTCTTGGCGAGGTCCAGGCGGCCGGGTTCGGCCATGGAGCCCGAGATGTCGACGACGAAGGTGAGCGAGGCGGGCGGCCGGTCGCCGGAGTCCTCGGCGGTCCGGGTGGCCAGGCCGACCCGGACCAGGGACCAGTCCTTCTCGGGGGTGCGGGCACCGTCGACGGTGACCGTGAATCCGTCCCCGTCGGGGCGCTCGTAGCCCTGGCGGAAGCTGTTGACGAACTCCTCGGGCCGCACCGTCGACGGGTGGGGCAGCCGGCCGTCGGCGAGGGTGCGGCGGGCGTAGCCGTAGGAGGCGGTGTCGACGTCGAGGGCGAAGGTGGAGAGGTGGCCGGGGTCCGGCTCGGGGGCGATGTCGCCCTCGCCCTCTCCCTGCCGTTCGCCGCCACGGGGGGCGTCGGGCGCGGGCAGCGGTGCCGTGCGGTCGCCCCCTCGCTCGTAGGAGGAGTCCGTCGCCCGCCGCCCGGAGTCGTCCCCGCTGGAGCACCCGCTGAGCAGCAGGCCGCCCGCCGCCGTGAGGGCGGCCAGCGCGCCGCCCCACCTGAACCTGCCGTACCCCCGTGCCTTCCGCGCCCCGTGCCGCTTCATCGGCCGTGTCCCCTCTGCCGGTTGACGTCGACTTCCTGCGACTGTGACGCCGGAGCGGGCCGGAACGTGCGGTACGGGGGGTTGCAGATGCGTCTCGAAGCGGGCACGGAAACCGCCCGCCGAGACCGGTAGGTGACCCTCCGTTGACCTCGGCGGGCGGACCGGGGGCAGCTAGGAGACGACGTCCTTGCGGGTGAAGTGCCGGAAGGCCAGCGCGAACAGCACCAGCGCGTACGTGACGGAGACGGCGGCGCCCTGGATCATGCCGGACCACTCGGGGGTGGGCTGGACGGCGTCCGCCCAGGCGAACTGCCAGTGCGCGGGCAGGAAGTCGCGCCAGTCGCCGAGCGCGGTCACCGCGTCGAGGACGTTGCCGACGATGGTCAGGCCGACCGCGCCGCCCACCGCGCCCAGCGGCGCGTCGGTGCGGGTCGACAGCCAGAACGCGAGCCCGGCGGTCACCAGGTTGGAGACGAACAGGTAGGCCACGACGACCACGAGCCGCTGGGCGGCCGTGCCGGGGTCCAGGGAGCCGCCGGTGGGGATCTGCAACGGGCCCCAGCCGTAGGCGGCGGTGCCGACGGCGAGGGCCACCACCGGCAGCAGCACCATCGCGGCCAGGCTCAGCCCGAGCCCGACGGCCAGCTTCGACCACAGCAGCCGCATCCGGGGCACGGGGGCGGCGAGCAGGTAGCGCAGCGACGACCAGCCCGCCTCGGAGGCGACCGTGTCCCCGCAGAACAGGGCGACGGGGATGACGAGGAGGAACCCGGCCGACACGAACAGGTTCACGGCGGCGAAGTTGGCGCCGGACGCGGTGGCCGTGTCCATCAGGGTCACCCGGCCGTCCCGGCCCTCCGGCTCGCCGCCGATGGCGAAGGCGACGACCAGGACGAACGGCAGGGCGGCGAGGATCGCGCCCATGACCAGCGTGCGGCGGCGCTTGACCTGCCGGACGAGTTCCACGCGCAGCGGCAGGGTGTGGCCGGCGCGGTAGCCGTCGGCGACGGCGGTGGCGGGCCCGTGGGCCGTGTCCCGCCCGTCGCGCTCGTCCCGCTCGGTGAGCGTGCTCATGCGGAACCTCCGATCAGGGTGAGGAAGGCGTCCTCCAGGCGGCGGTGCGGGCCCACCGACTCCACCGGCACGTCCAGCCGTACGAGGTCGGCGACCAGGCGGGCGGCGGTGCCGTCCGCGTCCAGCCGCACCAGCATTCCGTCGTCGGCGCGTACGGCCGAGGCGACGCCCGGCAGCGCGGCCACCTTCTCGGCGAGCGGCTCGTCGACGGGGGCGCCGGTGCCGACGAGCAGGGTGTCGCCGGTGCCGACGATCTCGTGCACCGGGCCCGCCTGGACGAGCCGGCCCCGGTCCATGACGACGAGGTGGGTGCAGGACTGCTCGACCTCGGCGAGGAGGTGGCTGGAGACGATCACCGTGCGTCCGTCGGCCGCGTAGCGGATCATCACTTCCCGCATCTCGCGGATCTGGGGCGGGTCCAGGCCGTTGGTCGGCTCGTCCAGGATCAGCAGGTCGGGCAGGCCGAGCATGGCCTGCGCGATGGCGAGGCGCTGGCGCATGCCCTGGGAGTAGGTGCGCACCGCGCGGGAGAGGGCGTCGCCGAGGCCCGCGATGCGCAGGGCCTCGTCGAGGTGGGCGTCCTCGGCCGGGCGGCCGGTGGCCCGCCAGTACAGTTCCAGGTTCTCCCGCCCGGACAGGTGCGGCAGGAAGCCCGCGCCCTCCACGAAGGCGCCGACCCGGGACAGCACCGGGGCGCCGGGCCGCACGGCGTGGCCGAAGACCCGTATCTCGCCCTCGTCGGGGGTGATCAGGCCCATCAGCATGCGCAACGTGGTGGTCTTGCCGGCGCCGTTCGGGCCGAGCAGGCCGAGGACCTGGCCGCGTTCGACGCGGAAGGACAGGTCCCGCACGGCGTACCGGTCGGCGGAGCGGGCGTAGCGCTTGCTCAGTCCGGTGATCTCCAGGGGCAGGCCGGCCCGTTCGGGGTCGGGTGCCGGGGCGGTGGTGCGGCGGCGGCCGGTGAGGACCAGGACCAGGGCGGCGACGGCTCCGGCGAGCGGCAGCCACCACACCCAGGCGGGCAGCGGGGCCGCCGCGGTGGTCACGGCGGGCGCGGTGGGCACCGTCAGGTGGCCCTCGATGTCGACGGTGTAGGTGGCGGGGGCGGCCGGTGAGGCGTAGCCGAGGTCGGTCGAGGCGACGACCAGGCGGAGGCGGTGGCCCTTGCGCACCTCGTGGTCGACGGCGGGCAGCGTGAGCGTGACGTCCTGGCCCGCCTTGGCGTTCTCGACCCGCAGCGGGGTGACGAGCTGGGAGGGCAGCACCTGCTGCCGGCCGTCGGGGCCGACGTCGTAGAGCTTGCCGAACAGCACCGCGTCGTCGCTGGTCGAGGTGACGCGCGCGGTGATCTGCGGGGAACCGGTGATGCGCAGATCGCGGTCCAGGGGCTCCGACTGGAAGCGGGCGTGCTGGCCGGGGAAGTCCAGCGAGACGCCGACGCCGAGCGAGGACAGCTGGGAGAGGCCGCCGCCGGCGCCGGAGAGGCCCGGGAGGGCGGACACGGCGGGCGGGCTGGCCCCCGCCGGGTTGTCGAAGCGCTGCTGGAATCCGGTGAGGCGGACGGTCTCCGGTCCGCTGCTCAGGCCGGGGTACCGGTCGGCGCTCGCGCCGCGGAGCGTGGCCCGCCCGTCGGTGGAGTCGACGCCGCCGGTGCGGCTGACGCGGAAGGCGGGGCCGGTGTCCGCGTTCCGGTCGCCCTTGAGGTGGCGGTCGAACCAGGCCCGTACGCGCCGCTGGACGCGGTCGGTCTCCGGGTCGCCGCCGTCGTGGCCGCCCGCGATCCAGTCGACCTCCACCGGGGCGCCGTTGGCGCGGATGGCGCGCGCGGCGGCGTCGGCGTGGCCGAGCGGGAACAGCGAGTCGGACTGGCCCTGCACGAGGAGCGCGGGCACGTCGATGCGGTCGGCGACGGCGGACGGCGAGCGTTCCCGCAGCAGGGCGCGGGCCTCGGCGTCCGGCACACCGGACTCGGCGACCCGCTCGTACATCGCGCACAGCGCGGGCTCGAACCGGTCGCAGCCGCCACCGGAGTTGACGAAGATGCCGGCCCACAGCTTCTTGAACACGCCACCCGGGAACAGCGCGTCGGCGAGGTCGAAGTAGGTGATGGCCGGGGCGATCGCGTCGACCCGGTCGTCGTGTCCGGCGGCGAGCAGGGCGATGGCGCCGCCGTAGGAGCCGCCGGCCATGCCGACGCGCGGGTCGCCGTCCTTGTCGAGCTGGATCTCGGGCCGGCCGGCCAGCCAGTCGAGCAGCCGGGAGACGTCGGCGACCTCGCCCTCGGGGTCGTTCAGCCCGATCTTCCCGGTGGACTTCCCGAAGCCGCGCGCGGACCAGGTGAGGACCGCGTACCCGTCCCGGGCGAGGTCCTCGGCCTGCTGCCGCACGTCCTCCTTGCTGCCGCCGAAGCCGTGTCCGAGCAGGACGGCGGGACGGCGGCCCTCCGGGCCGGAGGTGAAGTACGAGGTGTCGATGCGCACCCCGTCGCCCGTGGTCAGGGCCCGGTCCTCGCGCACCACCTCGGCGGGCGGGTCCTCCGAGGCGACGGCGGTCCAGGTGCCGGCGCCGGCGAGCACGAACACGGCCGCCGCCGCGGCGGCCCACCTTCGGCGGCGCCCGCCGCCTCGTGCACGGGCCGGCAACCGGATCTTTCGGAGGTCCATCCTGGAACCATAAAGGAGGCCGCCGCGCACTCCGGCGGCCCACAGGGGGATCCCGGCGCCCACCCCCGGTCGTACACCGGCGGGTGGCGTACACCGGACGCGGTACACCGGCGGGTGCCGGTGGGGGGCGGTGGGGCCCGGGGG
>NZ_JAAGMD010000895.1 GCF_010548465.1 Streptomyces sp. SID14436
GCGGAGGCGGCGGAGGCGGCGCGGGCGGCGTCCGGGGTCAGCGGTTCATGGCCGCCCAGAACTCCTCGAAGGACATCCGGCCGTCGCCGTCGGTGTCCAGGGAGGCGATCAGCTCACGGGCCTGGGCCTCGGTGATCTGCGAGCCCTCCAGCTCGGCCACCACCTGCCGGTACTCCTCCACGGTGACCTGGCCGTCCCCGTCCAGGTCGTAGCGGTCGAAGACCTTCCGCGCCGCCGTCTCCACGATGTCCGCCATGTGTTCCGTCCTTCCGTGATCTTCGGTGACGGGGCCACAGTAGCGGCCGGTCCCCGCGGCGCGTTCCGGGGCGGTCGGGGCGCTCGTGCGCCCTGGGCGGTCAGCCCGCGGAGGCGAGGGCGGCCCGTCCGGCGTCGAGGAGGGAGCGGGTCCGGGGGAAGTCCCGCAGCTGCTCCTCCAGGGCGTCCAGGGCGGGCGGCAGGGAGCGGGCCGGCACGCCCCGGGCCGCGAGGATCTCGGCGGTCCAGGTGAGGAAGCCGGTGAGGATGCCGGGGTCGTCGACGTAGAGGGCGGCGGTCAGGAAGTCGACGATGTGGGCGAGGTCCTCGGCGGTGCGCTCGCGCTGGTCCTGGTCGTAGTCGCGCATCGGCGGGAACCGCTGTTCCAGGCGCTCCATCGTGCCGCGCACCAGGCCGTGCGCGGCGCGGGTGACCATGGTGTATTCCTGGTCCGCGAGGTGCGGCAGGTCGTCGACGGCCTGGTGGGGCGGCCGGGGCGTGGGCAGCGGCCCGGCCTCCAGCCGGTCGGCCGCGGCGCGGGCGTCCGGCGCCCACGCGTCGGCGCCGAGGCGGCGGGCGTAGCGGCCGTCGACGCCGAAGCCGAGGCCGCCGACCATGACGGGGACCCCGGTCGCCTGCACCGCGGTGATCGCCGCGTGGGCGATGGGCAGCCGGGTGGACAGCGCGGCCGACAGGCACACCACGGACGATCCGGTGCGGTGGATCTGCCGGACCAGGTGGGCGGTGGGGACCTGCGCGCCGAGGTAGCCGACCTGCCAGCCGCGCAGCCGCAGGGTCTCGGCGAGCAGCCGGGCGGGCAGGGCGTGCCACTCCTTGTCCACGCAGGCGACCGTCACCCTGCCGCGTGCGGGGTCGGGGCGGGGCACGGGCAGGAGGGCGACGACCCGGTCGCTGATGGCGGTCGCGGCGTGCTCGTCGGCGACGCCGATGCGGTTGGCGGCCCACTCCAGGCCCACCCGGTGCTGGACGGCGCCGATGACCTCCAGGAGGACCGTCTCCGCGTCCAGTCCGGCGTCGAGCGCCCCGGTCACCACGTCGGCGGCCGCGTACTCGTCCGCCGCGAGGGCGGCCTGCCAGAGCTTCTCGGCCCACTGCCCGGCGCGTGCGTCACCGGTGGCGGGGGCCAGACGGGCGCCGATGCCGTGGGAGGGCCCGTCGCTGCGCGAGGCTGAAGGTGTGACCGTCATACCGTACGACTGCCCCCGGTCGCGGTGTCCACATCATCCGGGACTCCCCCGCGGGGCGCGGTGATGGCCAGGACGGCGATGTCGTCGTGCCGGCCGCCGCCGATCCAGGCGTCCGTGAGCATCTGGACGCGCTCGACCACGGCCGCCGCGGGCAGACCGCCGCACTCGGCCAGGGCCCGCTTGAGGCGCTCCTCCCCGAACTGGACGTCACCGAGCGGGCCGCCCTTGGCCTCGGTGACACCGTCCGTGTACAGCAGGCACGTCTCGCCGGGCGCCAGCCGGACGTGCGCGGTGCGGGAGGTGATCTCCGGGAGGACGCCGATCAGGGTGCCGCCGGTGTCGGCCTCCTCCACGGTGCCGTCCCGCCGCACGATCAGCGGCGGCGGGTGACCGGCCGACGTCAGGCGCAGGGCCACGGAGGCGCCCTCGCGGTGGGCGGAGGCCAGGACGAGGGTGGCGAACCGCACCCGGCCGCCCTCGCTGCGCATCGCGTTGTTCAGCAGGCGCAGCATCCGGCCGTGGTCGTCCGCCATCGGCCGCAGCGCGTGCAGGGTGCTGCGGATGCGGCCGGTGATCACGGCCGCGTCGAGGCCCTTGCCGGCCACGTCGCCCAGGACGGCGAGCGTCTCCGCGCAGTCCTCGCCGGGCGGATGGACGTCGTAGAAGTCGCCGCCGACGCGGTCGGTGTCGACGCTCGCGCGGTAGCCCCCGGCGAATTCCGTGCCCTCGACGTGCCGCAGGGTGGGCGGCAGGAGCGCGCGCATCAGGGTGTCGGCGACCTGGTTCTGCTCGGCGTACAGCCGCGCGGCCGACATCGCCGCGCCGGCGCGGGCGGCGAACAGTCCGGCGAACTCGGCCTCCGACGCGTCGAACGCCGCGTGCCGGGCGCGCCGCAGCAGGATGAGCGCCCCGGCGGACAGTCCGAGCCCGGGCAGCGGGGTGACCGCCATCGCGCCGACCGGCCCGAAGCTTTCGGGGACCAGCCAGGCGGGGGCGGCGGCGGGGTCGATCCAGCGCGGGGGCACCGGCGGGAAGCCCTGCAGTGCCTCGTCCAGGCCGGGCACCGACTCGGGGGCGGCGGCCACGGAGCTGCGGGTGACCCGGCCGTGCTGGTCCCGGACGACCACGGGCAGCCTGCGGGCGCCGGTCTGCGCGATCACCACGGCCGCGTCGGCCAGGTGCTCGGCCGCCAGCCGGGCGGTGACCTCCATGCACCGTTCCAGGTTCAGCGAGGCGAGCAGGGCGCTGGACGCCTCGGCCAGGAAGCGGGTGCGCCGGCGTTCCGCCTCCAGTTCGGCGGTCAGCGTGCGCTGCACGGTCTCGTCCCGCAGCCACCAGGCGGTCAGGCCGCCGTCGAGCGGGGACGCCGTGGCGGCGTAGAAGCGGTCGCCCACCGGACCGCTCGGGGCGGCACCCGGGGAGCGGTGCGCCTCGGCGAGCCAGGCGGGGGTGGTGAGGGGCTCCCCGGGGCGGGCGTCCGGCAGCAGGGCGGCCGCGGGAGCGTTGACGTCCACGACGTGCCCGGACGCGTCCAGGACGACGACGGGGAAGGGGGCGGCCGCCGGGCGGTCGGCCGGGGTCGCGGGGCCGGTGCCGAGGTCGTCGGGGAGCGTGGTCATGAGCCGGCCGGCGGTGTGCGGCCGTTCACCTTCCCTTCCTCGGATGCTTGGCTCTGCCACCTTTCCTCACCTCGGGGCGCCCGCGCAAGCGGCCCCCCGCCGGGCCGCTTGCGCGGAAGGGACCCCGGCGCGACGAGGATTCACGCGGCGGCCGGGGGGAACCGTTTGGGGTGGACGCGGGAGGGTGGCAGAGTGCGGGCATGAGCAACGAGCACATGGTGACGGTGCGGGAGGGCGCACAGGCGTTCGTTCTCGAGGTCGCGGGCGAGATCGACGTCGACACGGTCGAGGCGCTCGAGGAGGGGATGGACCGGGCCTGGGAGGCGAGCGCGCCGGTGACGGTCGTGGACCTGTCCCGCATCCGGTTCGCCGACTCCAGCCTGCTGAACCTCCTGCTGGAGGCCCAGGCGCGGTACACGGCCGCCGGCCGCAGGCTGGCGGTGGCGGGCCCGTTCCACGACGCGGTGCGGCGCCTGTTCGACATCACCGGCACGGCCGCGCATCTCCCCCTCACGGAGAACGCGCGGACGGCCGTACGGCAGGCGGCGGCCGACACCGATCCCCGGTGAACCACGACCCCGCCGCACGGCCGCCCGGGGTGCCGCCGGACCTCCCGCCGCCCTGACGCCCGTCCCTCCGGCCGGCCGCGGATGCGGTCCGGTGCCGTGACGAACTGCACTCGCCCCGAGGGGTGGCAGCGGCCGTGTCAGGGCGCCGTCTGTCCGGCGTGCGCGCGGTGGTGGTCGTCGGTGAAGGAGAACGGCGGCCAGGGACCGAGGAAGCGGATCCGGACGGCCGGCTGCCGCGCGCCGAGGTCGCTGAGGACGGCGCCGACCGCGTCGATGTCCTCCCGGCGGACCAGCAGGGCGGCGGACAGGACGGCCGTCTCGTCGTCGGCCCGCCGGGTGGGCCCGCGGTCGCGGAGGTCCTCGGCGAGGGACAGCAGGCGGTGCCGGACCTCGGCGTGCAGCGCGTCGGCGAGCTGACCGGCCGCGTCGCGGGCCGCCCGCTCCCGCTGCTTGGCCAGCAGCCTGCGCATGCCCGGCGAACGGGCCTCGTCCGCCGCCTCCTCAGGCGCGTGCGGGCCGTCTCCCGCGACGGCGGCGCGGTCCAGGGTGATCTCCACCCGCAGCTCGCACCGGCCCGCCAGCTCCTCAAGCCGCGCGCC
>NZ_JAAGMD010000161.1 GCF_010548465.1 Streptomyces sp. SID14436
CGCCGACGTCGTCGGCCAGCTCTCCGCCCGGACCGCCGTCGAGGTGGCCGCGGCGGGCGGCCACCACCTGTTCCTGGAGGGACCCCCGGGCGCCGGGAAGACGATGCTGGCGGAGCGCCTGCCGAGCCTGCTGCCCCCGCTGGACCGGCAGGAGTCGCTGGAGGTCACCGCGGTGCACTCGGTGGCCGGCCTGCTCCCCACGGACAAACCTCTGATCGACACGGCCCCCTACTGCGCCCCGCACCACTCGGCCACGCTCCAGGCCCTCGTCGGCGGCGGCCCCGGCATCGCCCGGCCCGGGGCGGTCTCGCTCTCCCACAGAGGAATCCTCTTCCTCGACGAGACCCCGGAGTTCACCAGCCACGCCCTGGACGCACTGCGCCAGCCGCTGGAGTCCGGCCACGTCGTGATCGCCCGCAGCTCGGGCGTGGTGCGCTTCCCGGCCCGGTTCCTGATGGTGGTGCTTTATGCGTTGGTGGACAGTGTCCGCACGCTCGGATCGTCGTTGTCTCCTGCGTGGAGGGAAATCACGCCAAGTGGCGCATGAGTGTGACGAAGCGACGGAGGCGGCCTCCTCGGGAGCCGCGGCCGTTGCTGCGGGAGCTCTCAGAGGAGTTCAGCGCGACCGACATGGCCGCTTGGCTGGACAGCGAGGGAATCAGCGAGGGTACGCCCTTCCTGATCGCTCCTGATGGCTCCTACGACATCGAGCTGAATAGCTACTGGACGTCGACGCAGATGATGAGCGGATCTCGTCATACGAGGTCTGGGTCTGCGCGCGAGATGCGTACCTTCTGTGACTTCCTCTGGAATCACAGGCCGCCGGTGGCTGACGGGGCTGAGGGGACCGAATCAACGGCATCGGGTCGGGCTCGTGGGTGGCGGGACGCCACCGTCCGTGATCGTGAGGTCTACGAGTTCTGGCGGTGCGATGACCCGCAGGGGTCGAGGCTGGTCGGGTCGTCCTGGAACCATGCGGTGTCGATGGCCTACGGGTTTTACAGATGGGCTGGTAAGCGCAATTACACGGCTTCGAATCCGATCGATGAGCGACCGTGCCGTCGCCGTGCTGGCGAGTCTCGCCGTCGGCCTCGACAGGGCGAAGAAGAGGGAAAGACTGCTGCGGAGAAGCGGCCGGACGCCCGAAGGAAGAAGGTCGTCTGGCTGACCCCGGAGCAATACCGAACCTGGCGGGATGTCGGGGTTCGCGGCTATCTACCGACCGGGCTGAAGGATCCGTCCTTCCGCGGGAAGCGGATCGCAAGGAACTCGGCCTACACGGACCTCATGGTTCGCACAGGACTGAGGCTGGAGGAACAGTCGGCGCTGACCTTGTTCGAGCTCCCCGACCACGACGGCCTGAGCGCCTACTACCGATTCTGGCTGCCGGAGGCGATCGCCAAGGGTGGGTCCTGCCGCGACATCTACGTCCCCGGCGGGGGCCTCCGGGCCATCGTCGACTATGTCGAGATCGACCGGGCCGACGCCGTGACGAGAGCGCAGGCTGCGGGCCGCTACGAGGCGGTCGAGGACAAGCTGCTGGTTGAGCCGGGGACGAAGCGAGTTCGCATCGGGGACAAGTGGCATGCGGTGGAGGACCTGGACCCGGAGGAGAGGCTGCGGCTGTTCACAACCACCGAACGAGGACTCGAACCGGCCGCACTCTGGCTATCAGAAGACGGCATGCCCTTGACCTTGCACGCCTGGAAGTGGGTGTTCCGGGAGGCGAGCAAGCGCTGCCGCCTACTCGGAGTGAAGATCCACGCACATCCGCACGCCTTGCGGCACAGCTTCGCGGTCGTGACCTTGGAACAGCTTCAGCGAGCTCATCTTGAGTCCCTCAGCGCGATGGACATGCTCCAGCGCCGGCACTACCGGATGATCTGGGGCGACCCGCTGGACTGGGTTCGCATCCGACTCGGACACGCATCTCTCGAGACGACGCAGAACTACCTGCACACGCTGAAAGAGCTCGAGATGGCGACTCGCCTGATGCTGGTGCCCGACCTTTGGGAGCATCCCGACAAGCCCTACCTCGACGACATGGCCAGAGCTGTGGAGGTCGAGCAATGTCGCACGATCGAGGACGCCTGGAACGAGGACTCTTTCCTGGTGGAGGAGTGGGCATGAACCATGGCTCCGACGCGGTCTCCTTGCCGGCCCCCCGCACGGCTCCGGGTCGCTCGTCACCGCAGCCCGCAGGGCTCTACGAACCGCCTCCGGTCGTTGCCCATGGCGGCGACCGGGGACTTGTCGTCAACTTCACGGGCCGGGATCACCGCAAGGCGGCCTACAGCTTTGAGGACCTACCGCTGCCCGAACTGCACGAAGTCGTTGCCCGGGCTTTCGCCGCCCGATTTGGTGGCAATCAGCTGAACACGGTGGCCAGTGCGAACGGGCAGTGGACCGTCATCCAGAGGTTCCTGCGGTTCCTGAGCACGTTGCCCCGACCACCGCGGGATCTGTCCCGCCTGACGGTCTCCCACATGAAGCGCTACAGGCTGCACGTCAAAGCTGGCATGCGCGAGCGAGGGCTGTTCGACCACTTCAAACTGCTGCATAGCCTTCTACGGAAGGTTCCGTCGGGCACTTTGCGGCCGGACGTGCTCGACATGATCTGGCGGGTCGAGCATGTCGACCAGCGGAAGGTCCGAAGTCTGCCCGGCTACGACGACGCAACGTTCCACCAGGTTGTGACAGCCGCCCGCAGCGCGGTCGTGGACATCTATCGGCGAATCCGGGACGGGGAGACTCTGCTGGCCCGCTACACCAGCGCTCCGACCGAGTTAACGGGCCCAGAGCGAGAGCGCGGGGCGGTGCTGGCGGAAATAGCTCGAACCGGTCGGATCCCGAATGTCCTGCGGACAACGAGCCGGGGGGAGAAGGGGAACGCACCCGACCTGTCGGCCCGCCTTCGACTGGCGCGTCAGCTGTTCCTCACTCATGACGACATGATTCCTCTGGTGGTGCTCGGAGTTGCAGTCACCGGACGCAACGCGGAAACGATCAAGGAACTTCCGGCGGCACACCGACTGATCGACGGCCATGCGGTCGCGATGGAGATCGTCAAACGTCGTCGCGGGGCAGACCGCTGGTTCGAGGAGGTGACCTGGGACGTCGGCCGCCAAAGCGAACGGTTGAAGACGTCTGGTGGGTACTACCTGCTCTGCGAGCGTCTCGCCCGACGAGGCCGGCTGATCAGCCATTCACCACTGGTCTGGTCGGTTTGGACGAACGGATCGATGAACGGCAAGGGGGAGACCCACGGCCACAAGAACCCCTTCGACAAGCGCCTTGGCTTCAATTACGCCCTGGTTGACTGGGTTGCCACCCGCCCTGAGCTAGCAGAGTTGCCGAACTTCAAACTCGATCTTGGTCGGCTCAAGACCACAGTCGACCGCATGAACACCCGGGCCGCAGGCGGACATCTGCCCTCCTCCACCGTGTCGAACACCCAGGACGTGCTCTTCCGGAACTACCTCAGAGGCGATCCCGACGTTCAGGACTGGGCCGAAGAGATCGTCACCGAGGCGCTGGAGGACGCCGAGGCCGCAGCCCGCACCGCCTACCAGCAGGCCCGCAAAGACCAGGGCCAAATGAGGATCTTGCCCGGCCGAACCGAGGACGGCCCCAGCGATCCAGCCGCTGACGTCGGCCTGGACGAGGAAACGGCCCGCCAGGTTCTGGCAGGAGAGCGTGACACCGCGTTCGCGGCATGCACTGAGTCCGACGACAGCTGCCGGGACTCGTTCCTGACCTGCTTCGCCTGCCGCAATGCTGTCGCCACAACCGCCCACCTGCCCGCCCAGCTCGCACTGCTCGATGAGCTTGCCGAGCGATGGGAAGCCACCGACCGCGACACCTGGTGGCGCGACTACGGACAGGCATGGCTGGCCATCAACGAGGACATTCTGCCCAGGTTCACTCCAGAGGAGCGGGCTGCGGCCGAGGCCGCCAAGCCCACCGACCGGGTGCTTTCCCTCCTCAACGGGCCCGAGGAGGACGAGACCACATGGGTCTGATGCAGGCGGCACCGTCATCCTGCCCGATCCGTCCCGACGCCCTGGTCCTGGGACGCCGCCGCCTGCGGAAGGGGGTCCGCCGACGTGATACCTCGCGCTTCGCCGACGACGTCTGGAGGCTGACGCCGGCACTGCTGCAACAGCAGCAGCAGTCCCTGATCTTGAACTTCCGGGCGATTCCTACCGCCTATCGGCTGACCGTCAAGCTCCTCTTCTACGCGTTGCTGGCGGGGACGCCACCAACGGGTGAAAGCAACCGCGGAGTGGTGACCATCCACGGCCACTTCCAGGCGATCAAGGAGTTCTTCGACTGGCTTGGCAAGCCGGCTCAGAACTCGCCTCGGCTGGGCTCGCTCACGCCCGACATGCTCCGCCTCTTCCAGAAGCACCTGCTGGCCACGGTGGCCTCCTCCGGACGACGAGGTGATCATCGCCGACCCGTTCGCTTGCTCTGGACCTGGCGGGAGTCACTCAACGGTGACCACCTTCTCTTCGATCCTGAGCGGCTCGAGGACGACTGGCACGAAGCATCGGAAGGCAGGAGGCGGGAGAACGCTCGCCGTCGGATCCCGGAATCGGTCATCGGCCCGCTCCTGGTCTGGTCGATGCGGTTCGTCAATGACTTCGCCGACGACATCCTGGCCGCCCAGGACGAATGGCTGGCCCTGCAGAAGAGGACGCTCTGCGATGCCAGGGCCGGCCGCGGCGCCCGCCGTCGGCTCGAGACGCTCTTGCGACGCTACCGAGACGAAGGCAGGCCGCTACCCGGTGGAACAGGCGGCCCCCACGGGATCAACGTCAGCCACCTGGCCCGCGAGCTCGACTGCAATCGGCGTTCGCTGACCGAACCCCAGGCCTGGGAGCTGATCGAACGAACCCGCCAGGAGGTGGGCGTCGCCGACAGCGCATACCTCCATACCCAAGTCCAGGGCCTGCTGGACGGGGAGCCCTGGTTGCAGCAAATCTCTTACGACACCGATCTGACTGACCTCGTCCGTGTCCTGACTGCCGCCGCCTACACCGTCATCGCCTACCTCTCCGGAATGCGTGACAGCGAGGTGAAGCATCTGAAGCGCGGATGCCTGACAGTGGATGCCGATCGGACGGGACGGATCACACGGAGGAAGATCACGAGCATGGCCTTCAAGGGCGAAGGAAGCCCGATGGGAGTCCAGGCGACGTGGGTCGTCGGCCACCCCGTCTCGGCTGCGGTTGCCGTGCTTGAGAGGCTGCAGCCCAAGCGCCAGCGCTGGCTGTTCGCGCTTCCCCCCAGTTCGCCGATGCACCTCAAACCACGTTCGACAGGGGCGAAGACGTCCAAAGGGACCAACCGTGACCTGAACCTGCTGATCACGTGGGTCAACGACTACTGCCGCCGCACCCATCGCGACGACGGCATCCCGGACGTCAAGGGCCTGCCCTGGCGACTGAGCACAGCGCAGTTCCGCCGAACCCTTGCCTGGTTCATCGGCCGCCGCCCCGGCGGCAGCATCGCTGGCGCGATCCAATACCGGCACCTCAGCGTCCAGATGTTCGAGGGATACGCCGGAACGTCAAAGGCTGGCTTCCGGGCCGAAGCCCAGCAAGAAGCCCTTCTCGCCCGCGGCGAGGGACTCGCCCTACTGGTCGACCGCCACGAGCACGAAGAACTCCGCGGCCCCTCCGCCGAAGAAGCCCGCGTCCGCCTGGACAGCTTCGGCGACCGAATCCGATTCCTCGGCAAGACCCCAGACGACGAGCAAATGAAGAAGCTCATGGACCGGAACGACCCCAAGATCTATCCCGGCCGCTTCGTCACCTGCACCGACAACCCCAACCGGCGCCTATGCCGCCTGCCCGGCGAGAACAACACCACCCCGGACCCCGGCCAATGCAAGCCCATGGCCTGCCGAAATGTCGCCCTGACGGACACCAACATCCAGGCATGGCTTCAGCGACTGGCCGAACAGGACGCACGACTTCAAGCCGCCGACACGCTTGCACCCCGCATCCGCGTCCGCCTCGAAGAGGACCGCGTCAAAATCCGGGCCTTCCTCGCCCGAGCCGGCGCCCTCGAACCCGCGGAGGTCTCGCCATGAGGAAGCACACGCTGACCACCGAGACGGTTGCTGAAGCTATCGAGGATCTGCTGACCCAGGCCGCTGGAGAAGGGAAGGCCGCCACCGTCACCGCCCTCGCGAACCGACTCGGCGTCCGACGCCAGACTCTCTACCGGGACTTTGGACCTGCCATCACCGACTTCATGTCACGAGATGCTGCCCGACGCACTCTCCAGCCGCGGCCACCCAAGGATCCGACCAGCGACCGCGCGACGATCGCCCGACTCCGACGCGAGAAGGACGAGCTCACCCGCCATCTACACGTCTACGAGGACCACATCCGCCGTCTGACTGTTGAAAACGCGAGGCTGATCCGCGAGCTTGAGACCGTCACTGGGGTCACCCGGTTGAGCCGAGCCTGAGCCAACGCCCCCGATCGAGTGATCCACGTCACAAACGCGGGGGGTTCTGGTTGCCGGGTGACCTATGACGGTTTCCAGTTGAGCTTCGCCATGCGCGTCGCTTTCGACTCACGCGGGGCCCGCCAGCTCCGGCCAAGAGAATCGGCGGGCCTCGCCATCGTCATGCCCTGCGAGGTGGTGGCATGGGTCACATTTCTCGCATCTGCCTGCGCGCGCGCACCTCGACCCACGAGTCTTTCAACATCGGTCTCCGTGGCCGCTGCGGACGTCCCTTGATTCTGGCCGGAGCTAGGGCGTCGTTCCGCTACATCGAGTCGAAAGCAAAAACAGTGAACGAATGCATTGCCTGGGGCGCTGACCCCTGGGCTGAAGGCGACCCCATGCGCGTGGTCTGGGTCGTCGTGGTGATCCTCATCCCGTTGATCGTGGGCGGATACGTCACCCCTGAGCTGGCCCTGCAGGTGCTGAGCCTCCTGCTCGCGCTTCTTCACAGCGAGCGCTAGCTCGGTCGATGGACCAGCACAGCATCACCGAGGTCGCCGACGACGCTTCGTCGTCGGCGACCCCGGCCTTCCTGGGACAGGAACACAGGAAGGCCATCGAAAAAGCCGAGTCGGCCATCCTGGACATCCTGGCCAGGGACGAATTCCAGGGCCCGCGCTGGGAGAGGACCACCAACAGTCTCGCGGAGTACGGGTGGCTAACGCTGGTCAAATGGCTTGGCTCGGGCGAGATCTTCGGCAGGTGTCTGGCCATTGGCCGCAGACTGCCCCACAACGAAGCAGCCCGAATCGTGCTCCGCCACGACTGGGACACCCGGTTGGAGCTGGCAACTGACACCGTCCTGGCGGCAATGCCCAAATTCCGAGAACGGCTGGCCAGTGGCCAGTGGGACCCCGGGCAGGCCTCCCTGACGACCTACTTCGTCGGCGCCCTGATCCTTGAGTTCCCCAATATCTACAGGCGGTGGGAGCGCGGACGGGTCCTCGGGGAGAAGGAGATGCCGCTAGACGTGATGTTCGACGCCCCCAGTGCTGAACGCGGTCCAGCCGCGCGCGCGGCCGCTCACGATGAGATCGAGCGCATCCTTTGGACGATGCCCCCAGATATCAGAAAGATCGTCCTACTGCGGGCGGATGGCTACACCCTCTCGGAAGCCGCGATGATCCTAGGCATGACCACCAAGGCGGTCGAGCACCGGATGGCACGCTGGCGCACCCGCTACACAAAAAGGCGGACCGCGGAGCAACCGCCCCAGCCGGCAGAAAGCTGAGCCGGAACGACTCCCACTCTCGAAGTTGCATGCCCGCCGGACAACGGACAGCTTCAAACCCTCCCCATAAGCTGGCCGCCAACCCCTGCCCCTGCGGGCGCTTCTCGCTGACCGACGGCTCCTGCGACTGCCCGCCCTCCGCGATCCGCCGCTACCAGGCACGGCTGTCCGGGCCGCTGCTCGACCGGGTCGACCTGCGCGTGGTCACCGACCGCGTCACCCGCGCCGAGCTCACCGCCTCCGGCGCGCGGGGCGAGTCCACCGCCACGGTCGCCGCCCGGGTGCGCGCCGCCCGGGAACGCGCCGCAACGCGCTTCGCCGGCACCCCCTGGCACACCAACAGCGACATCCCGGGCCGCGAACTGCGCAGCCGCTGGCGAGCCGCCCCCGGCGCCATGGACGACGCCGAGCGGAGCCTGGAACGGGGCGTGCTCACCGCCCGCGGCATCGACCGCGTGCTGCGGGTCGCCTGGACCGTGGCCGACCTCGTCGGCCACGACCGCCCCGACGCCACGGACGTCGCCCTCGCGCTGCAACTGCGCACGGGCATCCCCCGGGGCGTCCCCATGGGCCTCGGAGCGGCGACATGAGCGCCGGGACGGGGGACGCGGAGGCTCCCGACAGCGGCCGGGCACGGGACGGCGGAACCGGGGACCGCCAGGACACCGGACACCACGACGGCCCGGATCCGTCCGGTGCGGCGGGCACCCGCGGGGCGGGGCCGGACGGCACGGAACCCGAGGAGGACCTCCTCGCCCGGGTCCTCCTCACCCGGGTGTTCGAGCCCGGTGACGCAACCGGCGGGCAGTGGGTGCGGGAGCGCGGTGCGCCCGCCGTGGCCCGACGGCTGCGGTCGGGCGGGCCGCCCCTGCCGGGCGTGAGCGGCAGACGGTGGGCCGGGCTGCTCGCACGGGCCGAGCGGGCCCGTCCGCGCCAAGATCTCGCCGTCGCCCGGGACGCGGGGGTGCGGTTCGTGCGCCCGGGAGCCGCCGAGTGGCCCCGGCAGCTCGACGACCTGGGGGACGCCCGGCCCCTCGGCCTGTGGGTGCGCGGCCCGGCCGGCCTGCGGATGTGGGCCCTGCGCTCGGTGGCGGTCGTCGGCGCCCGGGCCTGCACCGAGTACGGGGCCCACATGGCCGCCACCCTGTCCGCCGGGCTCGCCGAGAGCGGCTGGATCGTGGTCTCCGGCGGTGCCTACGGAGTCGACGGCGCCGCCCACCGCGGCGCGCTCGCCTCCGGTGGCGCCACCGTCGCCGTCCTGGCCTGCGGGGTCGACCGCCCGTACCCGCGCGGGCACACCCAGCTGATCGGCCGGATCGCCGAACAGTGGCTGGTCATCGGCGAGCTGCCGCCCGGGGAGCACCCCACGCAGAGCAGGTTCGTCCTACGCAACCGGGTGATCGCCGCCCTCACCCGGGGCACCGTGGTCGTCGAGGCCGCCCACCGCAGCGGATCCCTCGTGACGGCGAGGGCAGCCCAGCGCCTGGGACGTCACACGATGGGGGTACCGGGGCCCGCCACCAGCGGCCTCTCCGCCGGGGTGCACGAACTGCTGCGGCAGGGCGCCGTGCTCGTCACCGACGCGGCGGAGATCGTGGAACTGGTCGGCGGCATGGGCGAGCTCGCACCGGTCCGCCGGGGACCGGTCCTGCCCCGGGACCTGCTGGAACCGGCCGCCCGCAGTGTGCTCGCCGCCCTGCCGGGCCGCGGATCGGCCGGCCCCGAGGAGATCGCCCGCGGCGCACAGACCACATCGGACGACGCCGTCGCGAGGCTGTACGAACTGCGAGCACTTGGATACGTCGAACGACACGGCGACAGCTGGAAGTTGACACGCCAGGCGGTGATCCCGGCCGAGCGGTGATCGCGACGGGCCCTGACCGAGCGTGTTCGGCCGTCCGGGGGAACGCCGACATCCCTTGGAAAATACGCTAGTTGGGGCACCCGGGTGATCACTGAGAGCGACGGCGGGGGAGCGGGGAGACGGCGCGCGGAACCCCTCCGCACCCGGTCCGCCCCTCCTTCTTCGCGCAACGCGACGCCTCAGTCACGCTACGCTCACGAGGGCCCCCAACGGACAGGTGCCCCGGCCCGCACGCCGGCACCCCAACACCAGGCAGCACCACCCCACGGCAGAACGGCACAAGGCGACGAATGCCCCAGCACACCTCCGGGTCAGACCGGGCGGCCATCCCCCCAGCCGCCCGCGACCATGGCAACGTGCGGCCGCCCGCTCCCTCGACGCTCGACGAGCTGTGGCGGTCGTACAAGGAGACGGGGGACGAGCGGCTGCGGGAGCAGCTGATCCTGCACTACTCGCCGCTGGTGAAGTACGTCGCGGGCCGGGTCGGCGTGGGGCTCCCGTCCAACGTGGACCAGGCGGACTTCGTCTCCTCCGGCGTGTTCGGACTCATCGACGCGATCGAGAAGTTCGACGTCGAGCGGGAGATCAAGTTCGAGACGTACGCGATCACCCGCATCCGGGGCGCGATGATCGACGAACTGCGCGCGCTGGACTGGATCCCGCGCTCGGTACGGCAGAAGGCGCGCAACGTGGAGCGGGCCTACGCCACGCTGGAGGCACAGCTGCGGCGCACCCCGTCGGAGAGCGAGGTCGCCCGCGAGATGGGCATCGGGGTGGACGACCTGCACGCGGTTTTCAGCCAGTTGTCGCTCGCCAACGTCGTCGCCCTGGAGGAACTGCTGCACGTCGGGGGCGAGGGCGGCGACCGGCTCAGCCTCATGGACACCCTGGAGGACACCTCCGCCGACAACCCGGTGGAGGTGGCCGAGGACCGGGAGCTGCGGCGGTTCCTGGCCCGGGCGATCAACACCCTGCCCGACCGGGAGAAGACCGTCGTCACGCTGTACTACTACGAGGGCCTCACCCTGGCCGAGATCGGCAACGTCCTCGGCGTGACGGAGAGCAGGGTCAGCCAGATCCACACCAAGTCGGTGCTCCAGCTGCGGGCGAAGCTGGCCGGATTCGCCCGCTGAGGCAGGCCCTCGCCGCCGCCGGTCCGGCCCCGCCCGCCGGCCTGGCGCCGGCCTGACGCCGGAGGCTCCGGGCACCGCCTCCGCTCACCGGACCGCGTCCGCTCCCGGGCGCCCGACCTGCGGTTCCGGTCGGACGACTCCCGTCCCGGACGGTGCATCCGTACAGTGGACGGCGTGCCAAGGATTCGAGCGGCCTCCGTGGCCGAGCACCGGTCGATGCAGCGAGCCGCCCTGCTGGACGCGGCCCGCTCCCTGCTGTCCGAAGGCGGTACGGAGGCGCTGACCTTCCCCGCCCTCGCCGAGCGCACGGGCCTCGCGCGCTCCTCCGTGTACGAGTACTTCCGGTCCCGGGCGGCCGTGGTCGAGGAGCTGTGCGAGGTCGACTTCCCGGTCTGGGCGGCCGAGGTCGAGGCGGCGATGGCGGCTGCCGAGGGGACCGACGCCAAGGTCGAGGCGTACGTACGCAAGCAGCTGGAACTGGTGGGCGACCGACGGCACCGGGCCGTGGTGGCCATCTCCGCCAGCGAGCTGGACGCGGGTGCCCGGGAGAAGATCCGCGCCGCGCACGGCGGCCTGATCGCCATGATCGTCGAGGCGCTGGAGGGGCTGGGCCACAGCCAGCCCCGGCTGGCCGCGATGCTGCTCCAAGGTGTCGTCGACGCCGCGGTCCGCCGCATCGAACTGGGCGCCGCGGAGGACCCGGCGACGATCACGGAGGCGGCGGTCTCCATGGCCCTGCGGGGCGTCCACACCTGAGCCGCCGGATTCGCCGGAGCCACCAGAAGTACCGGGTGGTGCGCCGGCGCCCGAGTCGGAGAGGGTGCCCGGGACCACCTCAGCCCTCTCACCAGGCGCTCTCCGACTCCCGATCTCTCTCACTCCGGCTCACTCAGGCAACGGAACCCCCAGCACCGGCAGGAGTCTCGACGGGCCGCGGTGCAGCAGCCAGGGCGGGAGCAGGGCGAGCGGGTCCAGGTAGGTGTCGCCGCGCAGCAGGCCCCAGTGCAGGCAGGGGGCCGTGCAGTGGGAACCTGTCGGCTCCACCGTGCCGACGACCGCGCCCGCGGCGACGACGTCGCCCTGGGCCACCGACGCCCGGACCGGCTCGTAGGTCGTGCGCAGCGGCGGCTCCCCGGTGCCCGGCAGTTCCACGGACACCGCTCCCTTTCCGGCCACCCGGCCCGCGAAGGAGACCCGGCCGGCCGCGACCGCCCGCACCGGAGTGCCGGCAGCGGCCGCCAGGTCCACGCCCCGGTGCCCCCGCCCGTACACGGTCGCCGGCGGTTCCCAGCCACGCAGCACCCGCGGCCGGCCCCCGACCGGCCAGCTCCGCCCCACCGCCGGAACGCCGGCCGGCTCCTCCGACGGTTCCAGGGCCGACTGCATGGCCGGGCCCCCGCCCGGATCCGACGTCCCGCCTCCGCCGAACCTCGCCGTCCCGTCTCCTCCCGATCCCGCCGTTCCGGGTCCGCCGGTCCTCCCCGTCCAGGCTCCGCCCGATCTCGCGCTCCTGTCCCCGGTGGATTGCACCCTCCCCTCCCCGGCGGAGCGAACCGCCCCGTCCCTGCCGGAGTGCGCCGCCCCGGCCCCGCCCGGCTCGACGTTCGTCTCCCTGTGCGGGGGCGGAGCCGCCGAACCCGCCGCCAGCAGGTGGGCGGGGGACGGTGCCAGCAGCAGCATCGCGGTCAGCAGCAGGAGCAGCGCGAGGCGGGCGCACACCCGTGTCCAGCCGGGGACCCGGGCCCCGGCATCTGTCGTCGTTCGCATGCCCGCAGCGTCCCGCGGATCCGTGATCACGGCTCCGGCCTGTGGACGGGCGTCCGGTTGTGGACAAGGGCGTCACCCGGCACCCCGCGGGTCCCGTACACTTCTATGGCGACCCGGCCGCCGGGTCGACTTCGCACGCCCCGACACCGGGACCGGCCTCGGCCGTCCCCCCGGTGTCAGCGCCCCTCGGTCCCTCGTGGCACGGCGCGTCGTGGGCGTCAGGAGCGGGAGCCGTCCGGCACCCGCGGCACAACCGAGAAAATCAAGGAGATACGGCCATGGCCGTCGTCACGATGCGGGAGCTGCTGGAGAGCGGCGTCCACTTCGGTCACCAGACCCGCCGTTGGAACCCGAAGATGAAGCGCTTCATCTTCACCGAGCGCAACGGCATCTACATCATCGACCTGCTCCAGTCGCTGTCGTACATCGACCGCGCCTACGAGTTCGTCAAGGAGACCGTGGCCCACGGCGGCACGGTCATGTTCGTCGGCACGAAGAAGCAGGCGCAGGAGGCCATCGCCGAGCAGGCCACCCGCGTCGGCATGCCCTACGTCAACCAGCGCTGGCTGGGCGGCATGCTCACCAACTTCTCGACCGTCTACAAGCGCCTGCAGCGCCTGAAGGAGCTCGAGCAGATCGACTTCGAGGACGTGGCCGCCTCCGGCCTCACCAAGAAGGAGCTGCTGGTCCTCTCCCGCGAGAAGGCCAAGCTGGAGAAGACCCTCGGTGGTATCCGCGAGATGCAGAAGGTGCCCAGCGCCGTCTGGATCGTGGACACCAAGAAGGAGCACATCGCGGTCGGCGAGGCCCGGAAGCTCAACATCCCGGTCGTCGCCATCCTCGACACCAACTGCGACCCCGACGAGGTCGACTACAAGATCCCGGGCAACGACGACGCGATCCGCTCCGTCACCCTGCTCACCCGCGTGATCGCCGACGCCGTGGCCGAGGGCCTCATCGCCCGCTCCGGTGTCGCCACCGAGGGCAAGGGCGAGAAGGCCGCCGGCGAGCCGCTGGCCGAGTGGGAGCGCGACCTGCTCGAGGGCGAGAAGAAGGCGGACGCCGAGAAGCCGGCCGCCGCCGAGGCCGAGAAGCCGGCCGAGGCCCCCGCCGCCGAGGCCGAGAAGCCCGCCGAGGCTCCGGCTGCCGAGGCCGCTCCGGCCGCCGAGGCCGAGCAGGCCTGACCGCCCCGTCCGTGGTGATGACGGCGGGAGCGGTGACATGACATCCGCTCCCGCCGTTCACCCGTAGGTCAGCGGCCGCCATGGTGATCCACAGCTCGCTGTGGGTCTTCCGGCCCGCGGATCTTTGAACCTCCAGACTTCGAGAAAGACTCACAGACTCATGGCGAACTACACCGCCGCCGACGTCAAGAAGCTCCGGGAGCTCACCGGCGCCGGCATGATGGACTGCAAGAAGGCCCTGGACGAGGCCGACGGCGACGTCGACAAGGCCGTCGAGGCGCTCCGCATCAAGGGCCAGAAGGGCGTCGCCAAGCGCGAGGGCCGCTCCGCCGAGAACGGCGCCGTGGTCTCGATCATCGCCGACGACAACTCCTCCGGCGTCCTGGTCGAGCTGAAGTGCGAGACGGACTTCGTCGCCAAGGGCGAGAAGTTCCAGGCCGTGGCCACCGCCATCGCCGAGCACGTCGCCAAGACCTCCCCGGCCGACCTCGAGGCCCTGCTCGCCTCCGAGATCGAGGCCGGCAAGACCGTCCAGGCGTACGTGGACGAGGCCAACGCCAACCTCGGCGAGAAGATCGTCCTGGACCGCTTCGCGCAGTTCTCCGACGGTTACGTCACCGCGTACATGCACCGCACGATGCCCGACCTGCCCCCGCAGATCGGTGTCCTCGTCGAGCTGGACAAGCCGAACGCCGAGGTCGCCAAGGGCGTCGCCCAGCACATCGCCGCCTTCGCGCCGAAGTACCTCTCCAAGGAGGACGTGCCGGCCGACGTCGTCGAGTCCGAGCGCCGCGTCGCCGAGGAGACCACCCGCGCCGAGGGCAAGCCCGAGGCCGCCCTGCCGAAGATCGTCGAGGGTCGCCTCAACGGCTTCTTCAAGGACGCCACGCTGCTCGGCCAGCCCTACGCGCTCGACAACAAGAAGTCCGTCCAGAAGGTCCTGGACGAGGCCGGTGTCACCCTGAAGCGCTTCACGCGCATCAAGGTCGGCATCTGAGTCCGTACCGCGACGGGCGCACGACCCCGATAGGGTCGGCAGCAGTCGTACGGTCACGCCGTCACGCACGCGCGCGTGCCGGACGACAGCAGATCTGACGAGGAGGCCATTGCCGCATGGGATGCGAACCACGCCCCACCGGCAATGGCCTTCTTCGTATGTGCAACGAAAGAGGCGGGATCCCCGATGACCACCAAGGCTGAGAAGAGCGACGACGGCAAAGTGCACGGCCGGTTTCTGCTGAAGCTGTCCGGAGAGGCGTTCTCCGGGGGCGGCGGCCTGGGCGTGGACCCCGACGTGGTGCACGCCATCGCGCGGGAGATCGCGGCCGTCGTCCGCGACGGCGCGCAGATCGCGATCGTCATCGGTGGCGGCAACTTCTTCCGCGGAGCCGAACTCCAGCTGCGCGGCATGGACCGGGCCCGCTCCGACTACATGGGCATGCTCGGCACCGTGATGAACTGCCTCGCCCTCCAGGACTTCCTGGAGAAGGAGGGCGTCGACTGCCGGGTGCAGACCGCCATCACCATGGGGCAGGTCGCCGAGCCGTACATCCCGCTGCGCGCCGTGCGCCACCTGGAGAAGGGCCGCGTCGTCATCTTCGGCGCCGGTATGGGCATGCCGTACTTCTCCACCGACACCACCGCCGCCCAGCGCGCCCTGGAGATCGACGCCGAGGCGCTGCTCATGGGCAAGAACGGCGTGGACGGGGTCTACGACTCCGACCCCAAGACCAACCCCGACGCGGTGAAGTTCGATCACCTCGGCTACGGCGAGGTCATCACGCGCGACCTGAAGGTCGCCGACGCCACGGCCGTCACGCTGTGCCGGGACAACAAGCTCCCGATCGTCGTCTTCGAACTCCTGAAGGAGGGCAACATCGCCCGCGCCGTCAAGGGTGAGAAGATCGGCACGCTGGTGGGCGACCCGGTCAGCCACGGCTGATCACCCCGACCGGGGGTGGACAATGGCCCGCCGGTCGGGAACCGTGCAGAAAGAAGACGCGACGCAGCCGGCCGCCGCCCGACAGGCAACCGCAGCCGGGCCTACTCAAGACACGCAGGAGCAAGTGGTGATCGAAGAGACCCTCCTCGAGGCCGAGGAGAAGATGGAGAAGGCCGTCGTGGTCGCCAAGGAGGACTTCGCCGCGATCCGCACCGGCCGTGCGCACCCGGCGATGTTCAACAAGATCGTGGCCGACTACTACGGCGCGCTGACGCCGATCAACCAGCTGGCCTCGTTCTCCGTGCCCGAGCCGCGCATGGCCGTGGTCACGCCGTTCGACAAGACCGCACTGCGCAACATCGAGCAGGCGATCCGCGACTCCGACCTGGGCGTCAACCCGAGCAACGACGGCAACATCATCAGGGTGGTCTTCCCGGAGCTCACCGAGGAGCGCCGCCGCGAGTTCATCAAGGTCGCCAAGGCCAAGGGCGAGGACGCCAAGGTGTCCATCCGCGCCGTGCGCCGCAAGGCCAAGGACGCCATCGACAAGATGATCAAGGACGGCGAGGTCGGCGAGGACGAGGGCCGCCGTGCCGAGAAGGAGCTCGACGACACCACCGCGAAGTACGTCGCCCAGGTGGACGAGCTCCTGAAGCACAAGGAAGCGGAACTGCTCGAAGTCTGATGAACGACTCTTCCTGGAGGGCGTCGCCGCAGGCCGGGTACTGGGGGCCCTCCGTCCAGGGGCCCGTCCAGGGGGCCGCCCCGGCGGGTCCCGCGTACGATGCGCACAACGCGCAGCAGACTCGCCCCATGCCCATCGTGCCCGACGTGCCCGAACCCGGCGGAGACCAGGACGTGGACCAGGGGGCCGCTCGGCTGAGCGGCCCCTTGTTCCGAGACGAGACGCCGCAGGCACGACCCCGTCCCGGGGAGGTGCCGCAGAATCCGGAGCCCATGCCCGACGCCCCGCAGCCTGCGCCCGCCCCGCAGAAGAAGAGCGCGGGCCGTGACCTGGGTGCCGCCATAGGGGTGGGTGTCGGTCTCGGCGCGGTGATCGTCGCGTCCCTGTTCATCGTCAAGGCCGTCTTCGTCGGCGTGATCGCCGTCGCGGTCGTGGTCGGCGTGTGGGAGCTGACCAAGCGGCTCCAGGAGCGCAAGGACATCCGCGCGCCCTTCGTGCCGCTCGCGATCGGCGGCGCGGCGATGGTCGTCGCCGGGTACGCGCGGGGCGCCGAGGGCGCCTGGGCCGCCATGGCGCTCACCGCGCTCGCGGTCCTGGTCTGGCGCATGACCGAACGCCCCGAGGGCTACCTCAAGGACGTCACGGCCGGCGTGTTCACCGCCTTCTACGTGCCGTTCCTGGCGACCTTCGTGGCGATGATGCTGACGGCGGACGACGGATCCCGGCGGGTCCTGACGTTCCTGGTGCTCACGGTCGTCAGCGACACCGGTGCCTACGCCGTCGGCTGGCGCTTCGGCACGCACAAGCTGGCCCCCCGCATCAGCCCCGGCAAGACCCGCGAGGGCCTGCTCGGCGCCATCGGGTTCGCGATGGCGGCGGGCGCACTGTGCATGCAGTTCCTGATCGACGACGGCTCCTGGTGGCAGGGGCTGCTCCTCGGCCTCGCGGTCGCGGTCAGCGCCACGCTCGGCGACCTGGGTGAGTCCATGATCAAGCGCGACCTCGGCATCAAGGACATGGGCACGCTGCTCCCCGGCCACGGCGGCATCATGGACCGGCTGGACTCCCTGCTCCCGACCGCCCCGGTGGTCTGGCTGCTGCTGGTGATCTTCGTCGGCTCGTCCTGACCACCGCCCGCGTCAGCGTCACGGCCCCCGCCCCCGTCACTCCGGGGCGGGGGCCGCGTCGCCTCTCTCCCGTTCCCGCCCCCGCGGGAACGGGGAATACGGCGGGACCGCAGGCGCGTTGCCGCGATCACCGACCGGGCACGTCCGGTGGGGGAGAGGACGTGAGGGGCAGTGAGTCTCCGGCGGTTCGAATACGCCCTGGCCGTGGCCGAAGCGGGCTCGGTGACGGCGGCGGCGGAGTCCCTGCACGTCGCCCAGCCGTCCGTGTCCCAGCAGATCCGCGCCCTGGAGCGCGAACTCGGCGTGACCCTGTTCGCCCGCACCCCGGCCGGCCTGGTGCCCACCGCGGTCGGCCGCGCCTTCCTGCGGGACGCGGAGGTCGCCGTCCGCGCGGCACAACGGGCCCGGGCGACCGCGCGGGCCGGCGCCGAGGAACTGGACGGCGAACTGGTCGTCGCCGCGCAGATGGGCCTGGGCACCCGGCAGCTCCCCGGCGCGCTGAGCGCGCTGCGCCGCCGGTTCCCGCGCCTGGAGGTCACCGTCTTCGAGGAGGCCAACCCCACCGAGCTGGAACGGCTGGCCCGCCGCGGCGTCGTCGACCTGGTGCTGATGGCGGGCTCGTGCGACGGCGGCCCGTACGTGGGACACCACCTGGGCGACGAGGAGTTCGTCGTGGTGATGAGCCCCGAGCACGCGCAGCTCGCCGGGGAGCGGGTGGAACTGCGCGTGCTGGAGCGCAGGGCGTGGATCAGGTTCGACCACGACAGCGCGCTCGACGGTGTGCTGCGGGACGTACTCCGGGACAACGCGATGGCCCCGGCCACGGTCGCCCGCGTCTCGCAGACCGCGACAGCGGTGCGCTGGGCCGCGCAGGGCCTGGGCGTCACGCTCGTCCCCACCTCGGCGGTGCCGCCCGGGTTCGAGCACCTCACCCGGCCCGTGCACCCCGCCGTCTCCCTGCCCACCGTCGCCGCCGTCCGTCCCCGGACCGGACCGGCGGAACCGGCGTTGCTGGAATTCCTGCGGCAGGAGACGTGGCACCACATTGGATTTTCCGTCAGCGGATCAGAAACCGCTCACAATTGGGTGGCCCCTCCGTCGGTCACCAATTCGATACCGGTGCTGTAGGTCGCGTCGAAAGCGAGAAACGCCGCTGCCCTGGCGATCTCCTCCGGAGTCCCGAAACGCCCCATGGGATTCTCCGCCATCCGTGCCTCCTTGAATTCCCGGGCCTCCTCCATGGCCATGGTCCGCTCCAGAATTCCCGTGTCCACGGGGCCCGGACTGACCGCGTTGACCCGGATTCCGCGCGGCAGCAGCTCAGTCGACAGGCTGCGGGCCATCGAGCGCAGCGCCGCCTTGCCGGCCGCGTAGACACTGGTGCCCAGCAGGCCCACCGCGTTCGCGGCAGAGGTGGTCAGGACGACCCCGGCACCCGTGCTCAGCAGCGGGGCCAGCTTCTGCACGGTGAAGAAGGCGCCCTTGACGTTGATCGCGAACGACTCGTCGAACACCTCCTCCGACGTGGACTCCAGTGGGGTGGGGCGGGTGATGCCCGCGTTGACGAACAGGGCGTCCACGGACCCGAGTTCCTCGCCCACCCGGGCCGCCAGGACGTCCAGCTGGGCCAGGGAGGACACGTCGCTCCGAACGGCTGACACCCTCGGTCCGAGGCGTTCCAGGGCCGCGTCGAGCGCCGCCTGCGAACGCCCGGTGATCACCACCCGGGCCCCGCCCTCGGCCAGCAGCCCGGCCGTCGCGAGACCGATGCCGCTGCTGCCGCCCGTGATCACCACGTTCTTGCCGCTGTACTCGCTCATACCTGGAGCGCTCATTACCCTTGATTCCGCCTCTCCATTCAGTGACCCATGAGGTCTGACGGCCCGACGCAATGAAATGTCGATGCATCGAACTTCGCCGAACTGCTCGTCACGCTAGGCGCGGCACATAGGGGCAAGCAAAGACCAAAAACAAACAGGACCTATAGGAGACGCCTATATCGCACGCCTTTCGCCCCTCGCCCGGAATGGTGAAGGCCGGCCAACGTCTTCGAACGGGCCGCCCCCAGGGCCCGTGGCAGACTCCGGCGCATGACACTCGATCAGACGCTCGTCGACGCGGCCGCGGACCTCATGAACCGGCGCTGGCCCCCGGGGGAACCCGGCGGTGCGGCCGCCGTACGGCTCGCCGACGGCGGCATCCTGACCAGCGTCGGGCTCGACAACATGCACGGCTCGGTCGCGCTCTGCCAGGAGACCGGCGCCTTCATCCAGGCCTACACCCAGAACCGGACGGTCACGGCCTCCGTCTGCGTCTGCCGTGACATGGAGCGCGCCAGAGTCCTGATCCTTCCGCCCTGCGGCATCTGCCAGGAACGCCTCGCCCTCTGGGGACCCTCCGTCGAGGTCGCCGTCCCCCGGCAGGACGACCCGACCCAGTGGGAGGCCCGCTCCCTCGCGGAGGTCAACCCCTACTACTGGGGCCCGCAATTCGCCGACGGCGGGTGGCCTTCCCAGGCGCAGCACTCGGAGTGACCCCGGGCGCGGCCGCACGGCACCGCTGCACGGCCGCCGCGGCATGCTCCCCCGTCCGGGCCGGCTGTAGCCTGTCCGCTCACCGTTGGCGTGGATCAAGGAGTGGTGATGTTCGACCTGATCGTCATCGTGCACGTTCCCGAGGTCGAGGACATCGCTCCCGTCGCCGATGCCCTGGCTCGGATGCGCCCGCTGTGCCTCGCCGAGGACGGCTGCGTCAGCTGGGAGGCGTACCAGTCGCACGAGGATCCCGCACGGTTCGTCCTGGTCGAGCGCTGGGCGACTCGGGCCCACTGGGAAGCCCATGATGCGGGCGAGGCCATACAGAAGATCTATCTGCCCGAGATCATGCCGCGCATCGAACGCGAGGTGCACCCGAGCGCACCGCTACGACTCCAGGGCTCGGCGGTCACAGACGAGGCGTGATCTCCGCGGGGCCCGTGCCCGGGCGTCCGAGATGTGCACGCACCCTTCCCCGCGGCCCCCACCCGCACCCCGCTCCCGTCCGGTCTTCACCATAGGAGGCTCCTTGCACATACTCACGAGTATGGCTGGTCAGCGGATGACCCCCCAGGGTGAGGCCATCTTTCTGGTGCTCTGGGGCGTCGGCTCAGGTCTGGTGGGCTGGTTCTTCCTGCGCAAGGCGGGGGCCATCGCGACCGCGGGGGATCAGATGCGGCACGACATCCGCGTCGCCTACCACCATGGCAGGGCGCCGACCGCCGAAGAGCACCGCAGAAGACGCGTCATCGCAAGGCTCACAGGAGGATTGTTCGCGATTTTGGGGCCCACTCTTGCGATCGTGGGACTCGTGCTCCTGATCACTCAGTAGAAGCCGGGGCAAGCAGTCCTCCGTGTCAGGAGCCCGGCGAGGAGACACTCGTGTCCGAGGCCGCTCAACGGCGGCCGGTGCCGGCCACGGGTGACCGTGGCCCGGGCGGACGACGCCAGGTCACCCGATTGGATCTGCCACACTGGTACAGCCATGCCTAAGCCCGGAGAACTCACCTTCACAGCGCCGCGCGGAGCCAAGAAGCCGCCGCGGCACCTTGCCGATCTCACGCCCGCCGAGCGCAAGGAGGCGGTCGTCGCGGCCGGTGAGAAGCCGTTTCGGGCCAAGCAGCTGTCGCAGCACTACTTCGCGCGGTACGCGCACGACCCGGAGCAGTGGACGGACATTCCGGCCGGGTCGCGGGGGCGGTTGCAGGAGGCGCTGCTGCCGGAGCTGATGACGGTGGTGCGGCATCTGTCGACCGACGAGGGCGCGACCCGCAAGACGCTGTGGAAGCTGTTCGACGGCACGCTCGTCGAGTCGGTGCTGATGCGGTACCCGGACCGGGTGACCATGTGCATCTCCTCGCAGGCGGGCTGCGGGATGAACTGCCCGTTCTGTGCGACGGGGCAGGCCGGGCTGGACCGGAACCTGTCGACGGCGGAGATCGTGCACCAGATCGTGGACGGCATGCGGGCGCTGCGGGACGGCGAGGTTCCCGGGGGGCCGGCGCGGCTGTCGAACATCGTGTTCATGGGCATGGGTGAGCCGCTGGCGAACTACAACCGGGTGGTGGGCGCGATCCGGCGGCTGACCGACCCGGAGCCCGACGGGCTCGGGCTGTCGCAGCGCGGGATCACCGTGTCGACCGTGGGGCTGGTCCCGGCGATCCACCGGTTCTCCGACGAGGGCTTCAAGTGCCGGCTGGCGATCTCCCTGCACGCCCCCGACGACGAGCTGCGCGACACCCTGGTCCCCGTCAACACGCGGTGGAAGGTGCGCGAGGTGCTGGACGCCGGGTTCGAGTACGCGGCCCGGTCCGGGCGGCGGCTGTCGATCGAGTACGCGCTGATCAGGGACATCAACGACCAGGCGTGGCGGGGTGACCGGCTCGGGCGGATGCTCAAGGGTCGGCCTGTGCACGTCAACCTGATCCCGCTGAACCCGACGCCCGGGTCGAAGTGGACCGCCTCGCGGCCGGAGGACGAGAAGGCGTTCGTGGAGGCCATCGCCGCGCACGGTGTGCCGGTGACCATCCGGGACACCCGTGGACAGGAGATCGACGGGGCCTGCGGTCAGCTCGCCGCGAGCGAGAGGTAGCCTGGCCCGCAGGAGACAGCGGAACAACCGCACGACAACCGCTGGATCGTCGTGACCGGGCACCATCCGGTCATGTCAGTCACATCTTCATATTCCGACAGGGGAGCGCCACAGCGCTGAGAGTGCGGCACCGGCCGCAGACCCTCCGAACCTCGCCCAGGTCATTCTGGGTAGGGAGATCGGTCACCACTCGAGCTGTTGCGCCCTGCCCGGGACCCCACCGGTCCCGGGCAGGGCCGCGTCTCTTCCTGGTCGCCTCCAGGAGGAATTCAGTGAGCATCACCAAGAAGGTCACGCAGCGGGCCACCGTCCTGGTCGTCGGGCTGGGACTGGTCACGCTGTCCGCCTGCTCGTCCGACGGCGGCGGCGGCGACGGCGGGGCGTCCGGGTCCGGCGGGTCGAAGACCGTGACCCTCGTCAGCCACAACTCGTGGGCCGCGTCCAAGGACGTCATCGCCGCCTTCGAGAAGGAGTCCGGCTACAAGGTCAAGGTCCTCAAGGACGGCGACGCCGGGTCCGCCGTCAACAAGGCCATCCTGACCAAGGACAACCCGCAGGGAGACGTCTTCTTCGGCGTCGACAACACCCTGCTCTCCCGGGCCCTCGACAACGGGCTGTTCCAGCCGTACAAGGTCAAGGACCACGACCTGGTCCTGCCGGAGTTCCGGGTCGACGAGGGCAAGCACCGCGTCACGCCGGTCGACACCGGCGACGTCTGCGTCAACTACGACAAGGCCTGGTTCGAGAAGAAGGGCGTCACCCCGCCCGAGACCCTCGACGACCTGGTCGAGCCGCAGTACAAGGACCTCCTCGTCGTGGAGAACGCCTCGACCTCCTCGCCCGGCCTCGGCTTCCTGCTCGGCACCGCCGCGAAGTACGGCGACGACGGGTGGGAGGGGTACTGGAAGAAGCTGAAGGCCAACGGCGTCAAGGTGGTCGACGGCTGGGAGCAGGCCTACAACGAGGAGTTCTCGGGCTCCGCCGGCGGCAAGGAGGCCAAGGCCGACCGGCCGCTGGTGGTCTCCTACGCCTCCTCGCCGCCCGCCGAGGTCATCTACGCGGACCCCAAGCCGGACACCGCCCCCACCGGCGTGGCCGAGGGCACCTGCTTCCGGCAGGTCGAGTACGCGGGGCTGCTGAGCAACGCCGCGAACCCCGAGGGCGGGAAGGCGCTGCTCGACTTCCTCGTCAGCAAGGAGTTCCAGGACGACATGCCGCTCAACATGTTCGTCCACCCGGTGCGCGAGGACGCCGAGCTGCCGAAGGAGTTCGCGCAGTACGGGCCGCGGGCGAAGAACCCGCAGACCCTGGACCCGGCGAAGATCGCCGAGAATCGTGACCAGTGGGTCAAGTCGTGGACCTCGCTCGTTCTGAAGTGACGCGAGTCGCGGCGAAGCGGCGCGGGAACGCGGCGCGGCTCGGCCTGATGGCCGTGCCCGTCGCGTTCTTCGCCGTGTTCTTCGCCTACCCCGTCGCCGCGATCGTCGCGCGCGGCATGAAGGTGGACGGGGTCTGGCAGTTCGGGCGCGTCGGCGAGGTGCTGGCGCAGCCGGACGTCCGGCAGGTGCTGTGGTTCACCACCTGGCAGGCCCTGGTCTCCACCGGCCTCACCCTGCTGGTCGCGCTGCCCGGCGCCTACGTCCTCGCCCGTTTCGACTTCCCCGGCAGACAGCTGCTGCGGGCCGTCGTCACCGTGCCGTTCGTGCTGCCGACGGTCGTCGTCGGGACCGCGTTCATGGCGGTCGTGGGGCGCGGCGGGCTGCTGGACGACCTGTGGGGGGTGCGGCTGGACACCACGGTGTGGGCGATCCTGCTCGCGCACGTCTTCTTCAACTACGCCGTGGTCGTACGCACCGTCGGCGGCCTGTGGTCGCAGCTCGACCCGCGGCAGGAGGAGGCCGCGCGGATGCTCGGCGCCTCACGGTTCGCCGCCTGGCGGAGCATCACCCTGCCCGCGCTGGCGCCCGCCGTGTCCGCCGCCGCGCTGATGGTCTTCCTGTTCACCTTCACCTCCTTCGGTGTGGTCCAGATCCTCGGCGGACCCACCTTCTCCACCCTCGAAGTGGAGATCTACCGGCAGACCTCCGAGATCTTCGACCTGTCCACGGCCGCCGTCCTGACGATGATCCAGTTCGCCGCCGTCGGCGCGATCCTCGCCCTGCACGCCTGGACCGTGCGGCGGCGGGAGTCCGCGCTGCGCATGGTGGACGCCGCCGTGACGGCGCGCCGGCCGCGCGGCGCGGGTCAGTGGGCGCTGCTCGGCTCGGTCGTCGCCGTCGTGGCCGTGCTGATCCTGCTGCCGCTGGGCGTGCTCGTCGAACGGTCCCTGGGCGCCGCCGGACTCGGCTACTACCGGGCGCTGACCCGCGACGACGGGGGAGTGTTCCTGGTCGCGCCCATCGAGGCGGTGGGCAACTCGCTGCGGTACGCCCTCGCCGCCACCGTCATCGCGGTGGTGATCGGGGGACTGGCCGCCGCGGCGCTGACCCGGCGGGACGCGGGCCGGCTGGTGCGCGGCTTCGACGCGCTGCTGATGCTGCCGCTCGGGGTGTCCGCGGTGACGGTCGGCTTCGGCTTCCTCATCGCGCTCGACGAGCCGCCGCTGGACCTCAGGGCGTCGTGGATCCTGGTCCCGCTCGCGCAGGCACTGGTCGGCGTCCCGTTCGTGGTGCGGACCATGCTGCCGGTGCTGCGCGCCGTGGACGGCCGGCTGCGGGAGGCGGCGGCCGTGCTGGGGGCGTCGCCGTGGCGGGCCTGGCGGGAGGTGGACCTGCCGATGGTGCGGCGGGCCCTGCTGATCGCGGCCGGGTTCGCGTTCGCGGTGTCGCTGGGGGAGTTCGGTGCCACGGTGTTCATCGCGCGGCCGGACAACCCGACGCTGCCGGTGGCGGTGGCGCGGCTGCTGGGGCGGCCCGGGGAGCTGAACTACGGTCAGGCGATGGCGCTGTCGACGATTCTGATGATCGTGTGCGCGGTGGCGCTGCTTCTGCTGGAGCGACTGCGCACCGACCGGAGCGGGGAGTTCTAGATGCTGCTGAGCCTTGACGGGGCGACTGTCCGCTTCGGCGGCCGGGCGGTGCTGGACGCGGTCGGCCTGGAGGTCGCCGAGCACGAGATCGTGTGCGTGCTCGGCCCCAGCGGCAGCGGCAAGTCCACGCTGCTGCGGGTGGTGGCCGGACTGCAGCCGCTGGACGCGGGCCGGGTCCGGCTGAGCGGCCGCGACCAGGCGGGCGTGCCGGCGCACCGGCGCGGGGTCGGCCTGATGTTCCAGGACCACCAGCTCTTCCCGCAGCGGGACGTGGGCGGCAACGTGGCCTTCGGCCTGCGGATGCACGGCACCCCACGCCCGGAACAGCGGGAGCGCGTACGGGAGTTGCTGGAGCTGGTCGGTCTGCCCGGCGCGGCCCGGCGGGCGGTGGCCGAACTGTCCGGCGGTGAGCAGCAGCGGGTCGCGCTGGCGCGCGCCCTGGCGCCGAGCCCGCGGCTGCTGATGCTGGACGAGCCGCTCGGTCAGCTCGACCGGTCGCTGCGTGAGCGCCTGGTCGTCGAACTGCGGGAACTGTTCCGCCGGTTGGGCACCACGGTGCTCGCCGTGACCCACGACCAGGGTGAGGCGTTCGCGCTGGCGGACCGGGTCGTGGTGATGCGGGACGGGCGGATCGCCCAGTCGGGCACGCCTCTTCAGGTGTGGCAGCGGCCCGCGGACGCGTTCGTGGCGCGCTTCCTGGGCTTCGAGAACGTGACGGAGGCGACGGTCGACTCCGGGGTGGCGCTGACCCCGTGGGGCAAGGTGCCGGTCCCGGAGGACGCCCCACGGGGCACCCGGACGCTGCTCGTCCGGCCCGCCGGGGTCCGGCTGGTCCCGGCCGACGCGGGACTGCGGTGCCGGGTCGCCGCCCGCACCTTCCGGGGCACCCATGTCGCCGTGCGCCTCCGGCCGGAGAACGCGCCGGTGCTGGAGGCCGCGTGCCCGCTGCGCTCGGCCCCGGAGACCGGTGCGGAGGTCGGGGTGGAGTTCGACGCGGCGGAGGTCGTGGTCCTGGGCTGACGCCCGCCGTGCCCCAGGGGGCGGGGCCCGGACGCGGCGGTGGCCCGCCCCCTGGGGGACGGGCCACCGGACGGCACCAGGTGGTGCGCAGGGCTCAGCTGTCGCTGTTGCTGGCCCCGCGGCGCTTCATGCCGAGGAAGATGGCGCCTCCGCCGACCACGACCAGGGCGGCGGCGATGCCGGCGATGAGGCCGGTGCTGGAGTTGGCGCCGGTCTCGGCGAGGTGGGAGTCACCGGTCGCGGGCGACGGGGCGTTGCTCCCGGTGTCCGCGGGCGGTGTGCTCTCGCTCGGCGTCGGCGTGCCGGTCTCCTCGGCCGGGGTCGAGGCGGAGTCCGACGGCGTCGGCTCGGGCTTCGGAGGCGTGGTGTCCTCCTGCTTCTTGCAGGCCGTGGCCGGGGTGGTGAGGTTCGGCTTGATGTCCTCGTCCACGTACGGGAGGGCCTTGACGTGGATGCGGTACTCGGCGTTCGGCTTCCAGTCCTCCTCGAAGGTGATGGTGACGCCCTCACGAGAGCCCCTGACCACCTGTTCGCCGACCTTCTTCTCGTCGGCGCCGTTGTTCTCGAGGTAGACGGTGACCGTGGCGGGGACGCCTGCCGGGTCGACGTCGGTGACGGTGATGACACCCTTGTCACCGACGCACTTGGCCTCGGCCGAGAACTCGTTGATGTTGCATGCTGCCGCGCTGCCCGCGAGGCCGAGCGTGAGCGCGGCTGCGGCGGAGACGACACCGAGAGTCCGGACGGTGCGTGCGGCGGTACGGCGGGATATGGACGAAACTGTCACGTTTGCCCTTTGCTGAAGGTGCGCAAATGCGGGGGGTGGAGGGAATGTTGACGAAACCTCAGCACTCCCTTGAGTCTCAGGTCTATAAGCACCGCATAAGCGTGTCAACGCATATGCCATCACAAGGACTTGGTTTTACCGTCTCGTTAACCGCCGGCACGTTTGAGCTGCCGCGGACACGTTTCAGCGCCCCCGGACCCGCACGTCCGGTTCAGCCCTCCACCGCGGCCGGGTCCATCCACACGACCTCCCAGGTGTGGCCGTCGAGGTCGTCGAAGGCGCGGCCGTACATGAAGCCCTGGTCCTGGGTCTCCCCGGTCACCGACCCGCCCGCGGCGACGGCCCGGTCCACCAGCTCGTCCACCTTCTCGCGGCTCTCGGCGCTCAGCGCCAGCAGCACCTCACTGGTGCGGGTCGCGTCGGCGATCTCCTTCTTGGTGAACTCCGCGTAGCGCGGCTTGGTGTGCAGCATCGCGACGATGGTGTCGCTGATCACGACGGAGGCGGTGTTCTCGTCGCTGAACTGGTCGTTGAGGGCGTAACCGAGCTCCGTGTAGAACTTCTTCGAGGCGTCGAGGTCGTTCACGGCCAGGTTCACGAAGATCATCTGCTGGTACATGGCGGGGTCTCTCCCATCGGGTCTGTCTGCCTTCGGTGAGGTAGACCGGGGGCCCGGGCGGAACTCATCGCTGCCGGGGACGTTTCTTCTGCGAGAGATCTCCGAGAGATCCCCGCCGCCCCGGCCCGGGCGGCCGGGCCGGCGGCGCTCAGCGCGTCAGCGGCAGCGCGGAGACCTGCGCGACGATCACGGTCAGGGGGCCGAACAGCGCCAGCAGCGCCCCGGCCCGCAGGGCGGCGGTCTGCCGCAGGGCCGACGCGGGCGCG
>NZ_JAAGMD010000008.1 GCF_010548465.1 Streptomyces sp. SID14436
GGGGTGGGGTCGGCCCCGCGGACCGGACGCCCCCGGACGCACGCCAGAGCAGGGCCGCGCGCATGGCCGGCGGCCCGCCACGCCCGGTCCCGCGCCCCGTCAGAGGCCCACACACCGCCGGACCGGACGACATCCGCCCCCGCGGCCGGGTCAGTGCGCCGCCGACTCCCAGTCCGGGCCCGCGCCGACCGAGACGCCGAGCGGGACGCGGAGCTGGACGGCGGCTCCCATCTCGCGGCGGACCAGTTCCTCCACCCGGGACCGCTCGCCCGGGGCGATCTCCAGGACGATCTCGTCGTGGACCTGGAGGAGCATGCGGGAGGTCAGGCCGGCCTCGCGCAGGGCGCGGTCCAGGTTCAGCATGGCGATCTTGACGATGTCGGCGGCGGTGCCCTGGATGGGCGCGTTGAGCGCCATGCGCTCGGCGGCCTCCCGCCGCTGGCGGTTGTCGCTGTTGAGGTCGGGCAGGTAGCGGCGGCGGCCGAAGAGGGTCGCCGTGTAGCCGGTGGCCCGCGCCTCGTCCACGACCCGGCGCAGGTAGTCCCGCACCCCGCCGAAGCGCTCGAAGTAGGCGTCCATCAGGGCGCGCGCCTCGGCCGCCTCGATGTTCAGCTGCTGGGAGAGGCCGAAGGCCGACAGGCCGTACGCGAGGCCGTAGGACATGGCCTTGATCTTGCGGCGCATCTCCGCGTCGACCGCGGTGGGCTCGACGGAGAAGACCTGCGCGGCGGCCGTGGTGTGCAGGTCCTCGCCGGAGGTGAACGCCTCGATGAGCCCCGCGTCCTCGGAGAGGTGGGCCATCACGCGCAGCTCGATCTGGCTGTAGTCGGCCGTCATCAGCGACTCGAAGCCCTCGCCGACGACGAAGCCGCGGCGGATGGCGCGTCCCTCGTCGGTGCGGACGGGGATGTTCTGCAGGTTCGGGTCGGTGGAGGACAGCCGGCCGGTCGCGGCGACGGTCTGGTTGAAGGTGGTGTGGATGCGGCCGTCCGCGGCGATCGTCTTGATCAGCCCCTCGACCGTCACCCGCAGCTTCGCCTGCTCGCGGTGCCGGAGCATGATCACCGGCAGTTCGTTGTCCGTCTGGGTGGCGAGCCAGGCGAGGGCGTCGGCGTCGGTGGTGTAGCCGGTCTTGGTCCTCTTCGTCTTCGGCAGGGCCAGCTCGCCGAAGAGGACCTCCTGGAGCTGCTTGGGCGAGCCCAGGTTGAACTCGTGTCCCGCCGCCGCGTGCGCCTCCTTCACGGCCTGCTGCACGGCGCCCGCGAACATCTGCTCCATGGCCTCCAGGTGGGCGCGGTCGGCCGCGATGCCGTGCCGCTCCATGCGGGCGAGCAGGGCCGACGTGGGCAGCTCCATGTCCCGGAGCAGGTCGGCCGCGCCCACCTCGTCGAGACGGGTGCGGAACGCCTCGCCGAGGTCCACGACCGCGCGGGCCTGCACCATGAGCGCCTCGGCCTCGGCGCTGTCGTCGGCCCCGAACGCCAGCTGGCCGTCGGCCGCCGCGGCGGGCGCCAGCTCGCGGTGGAGGTACTCCAGGGACAGCGCGTCCAGGTCGAAGGAGCGGCGGCCGGGCTTGACGAGGTAGGCGGCCAGGGCGGTGTCCATGGTGACGCCCTCGATGGTCCAGCCGTGCTCGGCGAAGACCCGCATGGCGCCCTTGGCGTTGTGGAACACCTTGGGCCGGTCCGGGTCGGCGAGCCAGGCGGCGAAGGCGCGCTCGTCGCCCTCGTCCAGCTCGGCCGGGTCGAACCAGGCGGCCGGTCCGTCGGCCGAGGCCAGCGCGACCTCGGCGACCGAGCCGGTGCCGAGCGCCCAGGTGTCGAGCGTGGCGACGCCGAGCGGCCCGGTGGCGTGCTCGGTGAGCCAGCCGGCCAGCTCGCCGGCGCCCAGCACGCTGCCGTCCAGCTCCACGCCCTCCTGGACGACCGGGGTGGCCTCGGCCTCCTCTGCGCCGGGGTCGACGGCGAAGAGCCGCTCGCGCAGCGAGGGGTTCCTGATCTCCAGGGTGTCGAGGATCATCGCCACGGCCTTGCGGTCGTAGGGGGTCCGCTCCAGGTCGGCGACGCCCTTGGGCAGCTCGACCTGCCGCTCCAGCTCGGTCAGGCGGCGGTTCAGCTTGACGGCCTCCAGGTGGTCGCGCAGATTCTGCCCGGCCTTGCCCTTGACCTCGTCGACCCGCTCCACGAGCTGCGCGAACGAACCGAACTGGTTGATCCACTTCGCGGCCGTCTTCTCGCCGACGCCGGGGATGCCGGGCAGATTGTCGGAGGGGTCGCCGCGCAGTGCCGCGAAGTCGGGGTACTGCGCGGGCGTCAACCCGTACTTCTCGACGACCTTCTCCGGGGTGAACCGGGTCAGCTCGGAGACCCCCTTCGTGGGGTACAGCACGGTGGTGTGCTCGGACACCAGCTGGAAGGAGTCCCGGTCGCCGGTGACGATGAGGACCTCGAAGCCCTCGGCCTCGGCCTGGGTGGCGAGCGTGGCGATGACGTCGTCGGCCTCGTAGCCCTCGACGGCGAAGCGCTGGGCGTGCATCGCGTCGAGCAGCTCGCCGATCAGCTCGACCTGGCCGCGGAACTCGTCGGGGGTCTTGGAGCGGTTCGCCTTGTACTCGGTGAACTCCTCGGAGCGCCAGGTCTTGCGGGAGACGTCGAAGGCCACCGCGAAGTGGGTGGGCGCCTCGTCACGCAGGGTGTTGGCCAGCATCGAGGCGAAGCCGTAGATCGCGTTCGTCGGCTGGCCGGTCGCGGTGGTGAAGTTCTCCGCGGGCAGCGCGAAGAACGCGCGATAGGCCAGTGAGTGCCCGTCCATGAGCATCAGTCGCGGCCGGCCGGCGCCGGAGGTCTGGTCGGTCTTCTTCGATGCTGTCTCTGCCACGCCCCCGATCCTGCCACGCCCCACTGACACCCGGCCCCGCCGCGCCCCCGACGACCCCCGCGGCACCCCGCTCCCCGGCCCCGCCGCGCCCCCGACGCCCCGGCGGGCACCCCGCTCCCGTCCCCCGCCCCACCCCGGCCCGGCGGTCCGCGCGCGCCGGCTGCACGGACGTGGCCCCGCTGCTCCGGCCCGCGACGTGCGAGGATCGACAGTGGTACGTCACACGTGTACGCGAAGGGGAGTGCGCGATGGCCACGAAACCGCCCAAGGGTGATCCGGTTCAGGACGCGCCGCAGGTCGGCGAGCCGAAGCGAGCGGCGGCCGGGCTCCCCGCGATCGGGCACACCCTGCGCATGGCCCACCAGCAGATGGGCGTGCGGCGCACGGCGCTGACGCTGCTCAACGTCAACCAGCAGGACGGCTTCGACTGCCCGGGCTGCGCCTGGCCGGAGCCGGAGCACCCGCACCGGGCGGAGTTCTGCGAGAACGGCGCGAAGGCGGTGGCCGAGGAGGCCACGCTGCGCCGGGTCACGCCGGAGTTCTTCGCCCGGCACCCGGTGTCCGACCTGGCCGGCCGCAGCGGCTACTGGCTGGGGCAGCAGGGGCGGCTGACGCACCCGGTGTACCTGCCCGAGGGCGGCGACCACTACGAGCCGGTCACCTGGGAGCGCGCCTTCGACATCGTCGCCGAGGAGATCGACGCCCTGTCCTCCCCGGACGAGGCCGTCTTCTACACCTCCGGCCGCACCAGCAACGAGGCGGCCTTCCTCTACCAGCTCTTCGCGCGTGAGCTCGGCACCAACAACCTGCCGGACTGTTCCAACCTGTGCCACGAGTCGTCCGGCTCGGCCCTGTCCGAGACGATCGGGGTCGGCAAGGGCAGCGTCCTGCTGGAGGACCTGTACCAGGCCGATCTGATCATCGTGGCGGGGCAGAACCCGGGGACCAACCACCCGCGCATGCTGTCCGCCCTGGAGAAGGCGAAGGCGAACGGCGCGCGGATCATCAGCGTCAACCCGCTGCCCGAGGCCGGGCTGGAGCGGTTCAAGAACCCGCAGACCGCCAAGGGCCTGACCGCCGGCACCGCCCTGAACGACCTGTTCCTGCAGATCCGCCTGGGCGGCGACCAGGCCCTCTTCCGGGTCCTGAACAAGCTGATCCTGCAGACGCCGGGCGCGGTGGACGAGGACTTCGTGCGGGAGCACACGCACGGTTTCGAGGAGTTCGCCGAGACCGCGCGCGCCGCCGACTGGGACGAGGCGCTGACGGCGACCGGTCTGACGCGCGAGGACATCGAGCGGTGTCTGCGGATGGTCCTGGAGTCGGAGCGGATCATCGTGTGCTGGGCGATGGGCCTGACCCAGCACAAGCACTCGGTGCCGATGATCCGGGAGATCGTCAACTTCCTGCTGCTGCGCGGCAACATCGGCCGCCCGGGCGCGGGCGTGTGCCCGGTGCGCGGCCACTCCAACGTGCAGGGCGACCGCACCATGGGCATCTTCGAGCGGCCCGCGCCGGCCTTCCTGGACGCCCTGGAGAAGGAGTTCGGCTTCGCGCCGCCCCGCGAGCACGGCTACGACGTCGTCCGGGCCATCCGCGCCCTGCGCGACGGACGGGCCAAGGTGTTCTTCGCCATGGGCGGCAACTTCGTCTCCGCCAGCCCCGACACGGAGGTCACCGAGGCGGCGATGCGCCGGGCCCGGCTGACCGTGCACGTGTCGACGAAGCTGAACCGCTCGCACACCGTGACCGGGGCGCGGGCGCTGATCCTGCCGACCCTCGGCCGCACGGAGCGCGACGTCCAGGACGGCGGCGAGCAGTTCGTCACCGTCGAGGACTCCATGGGCATGGTGCACGCCTCGCGCGGGCGGCTGGAACCGGCCGGCCCGCAGCTGCTGTCGGAGCCGTCCATCGTGTGCCGGCTGGCCCGCCGGGTGCTCGGCGCGGACAGCGTCGTGCCGTGGGAGGAGTTCGAGAAGGACTACGCGACGATCCGCGACCGCATCGCGCGCGTGGTGCCCGGCTTCGAGGACTTCAACGCGCGCGTCGCCCGCCCGGGCGGCTTCGCGCTCCCGCACGCCCCGCGCGACGAGCGCCGCTTCCCGACGGCCACCGGCCGGGCCAACTTCACGGCCGCGCCGGTGGAGTACCCGAAGGTGCCCGAGGGGCGGCTGCTGCTGCAGACGCTGCGCTCGCACGACCAGTACAACACCACCATCTACGGCCTGGACGACCGCTACCGGGGCATCCGCAACGGCCGCCGGGTGGTGCTGGTGAACCCGGAGGACGCGCGGGCGCTGGGGCACGCGGACGGCTCGTACGTCGACCTGGTCGGCGAGTGGAAGGACGGGGTGGAGCGCAGGGCCCCCGGTTTCCGTGTCGTGCACTATCCGACGGCCCGGGGCTGCGCGGCCGCGTACTACCCGGAGACCAACGTCCTGGTGCCGCTGGACGCCACCGCGGACACCAGCAACACCCCGGCCAGCAAGTCCGTGGTGGTCCGTCTGGAACAATCGGCGACCGACTGAGCGTTTGCTCAGCGACCGCGCGGTGCACTGACGGCCGGAGCCGGTGCCCGGCGTGCCGCGCGGTGGCCGCAGTTGACGAGGACGAACGGAGCACGGCCCATGGGCGAGCAGCAGCACGTGAAGTTCCCGAGCGAGGTCATCGACGAGTACGCCGCCCTGGGCGTGGACCTGCAGGCGCTCTTCTCGGCGGGCCACCTGGGCAACCGGATGGGCGTGCAGATCGTCGAGGCGTCGGCCGAGCGGGTCGTGGGGACGATGCCGGTGGAGGGCAACACCCAGCCGTACGGTCTGCTGCACGGCGGGGCCTCGGCCGTCCTGGCCGAGACGCTGGGGTCGGTGGGCTCGATGCTGCACGGCGGGGTCTCCAAGATCGCCGTGGGGGTCGACCTCAACTGCACGCACCACCGCGGCGTGCGCTCGGGTCTGGTGACCGGTGTGGCCACGCCGGTGCACCGGGGCCGGACGACGGCGACCTACGAGATCGTGATCACCGACGAGGCGGACAAGCGGGTGTGCACGGCACGCCTGACCTGCCTGCTGCGGGACGTGAACCCCGGCGACAAGGAGCAGGCCGGAACGGCCGGCTGACCGGGCGACGGCGAACTCCCCGCCGCGACAACCGTATACGGCGCACTCCCGCGGGGGTGCGGGGCACACGATCCGCCCCGCACCCCCGCGCGCTGTCCGCTCCCCGCCCCGCCCCGCGCCCTCGCGCGCCCGCCCCGCACCCCCGCGCGCCGTCCACCCTGGCC
>NZ_JAAGMD010000029.1 GCF_010548465.1 Streptomyces sp. SID14436
TGGCGTGCCCTGTGCCGGGGGGGTGCCCTGTGCCGGGGGGTGCCCTGTGCCGTGCCGCGCGCCGGCGGGGCAGTGCCCCTTCCGGCGCCGGGCGCCGGTTTCCGGCCAACGGCCGCCGTCCGGTGGATTTTCCGCCGCCCGGCCGCCGCTCCCCCGCCGGGCGCCCGTTTCCGGCCAACGGCCGCCGTCGGCCGGGCCGGCCTCCGTCGGGCGGGGCCGGGTGCGTCCGGGAACCGAGGGTTTTCCCTGCCCAACTCCCGTAGGGGCTTCCCTCATTGGGGGCGTGCGCCGGTGCTCGTAGCGTAAGTCCGTGCCGCTCGCCGGGCACACGGGGCCGGTTCACCCGACCTCGTGCTCCACCCCCCACCCCGCGCGACCCCCCACCGGCAACCCTCCGAGGAGAACCATGTCCGGGTTCACCCGCGCCAAGAAGGCCGCCGCCGTCCTCGCGGCGACCGCTGCCGCCGCCGCGACCGCGCTGATCACCGCCCCGGCCGCGAGCGCCGCTCCCCAGCCCGTCGTGGGCGGTACGACGACCACGACGTCCGCGTACCCGTTCATGATGCAGATCACCGACGCCTCGCAGGACCAGTTCTGCGGCGGCACCCTGGTCACCCCCACGAAGGTCGTCACCGCCGCCCACTGCATGGCCGGCGAGACCACCGGCAGCGTGCGCGTGGTCGGCGGACGCACCTACCTCAACGGAACGAACGGCACCGTCGCCCGGGTCAGCCGGATCTGGATCCACCCCGACTACCGCAGCGTCACCCGGGGCGACGACGTGGCCGTGCTGACGCTGTCCACGCCGATGCCCTACGCGACGGCACCGTACGTCTCCCCCACTGACACCTCCGTGTACGCGGCCGGCACCACCGCCCGCGTCCTCGGCTGGGGCACGACCCGCTCCGGCGGCACCTCCTCCAACCAGCTGCGCACCGCCACCGTGCCCACCGTGTCCGACAGCAGCTGCCGCACCTCCTACGGCTCGCGCTACGTGCAGAGCGACATGGTGTGCGCCGGGTACTCCTCCGGCGGCGTGGACACCTGCCAGGGCGACAGCGGCGGACCGCTGCTGATCGGCGGGCGCCTGGCCGGGATCACCTCCTGGGGCGACGGCTGCGCGGCGGCCGGCTCCCCCGGCGTCTACGCCCGGCTGACCACGTTCTCCGCGCAGGTCACCGCGCAGATCAACACGTAGCCGCCACAAGGGCCCGGCGGTCCGCCGGGCGTACAGACCAGGGGGCGTTGCGGGCTTCCACGAGCAGCCCGCAACGCCCCCTCTCCACGCGGTGTCACGCCCGTACGGTCCCGAAGCGGACGTCGTACGCCGTGCCGGGGTGCATCACCGCCAGCATGCGCCGCCCCTCCGCCTCGACCTCCGCGCGCCGGGCCCGGTCGAGCCGGCCGAACGGCTCGACGGTCAGGGCGTGTTCGTCCAGCCGCCACACCCCGGCGAGGAAGCCGTCGACGAGAAGCGCGGGGTAGGCGGTGTTGCCCCGCCACGTGCTGCCCCAGTGCTCGGCGGGCACGACCCGGGTGCGGTCGGCGTGGGACAGCAGCAGGTTGTCGAACTCGGGCAGGAAGCGGGGCGGCGCCGGGGTGCCGGGGTCGGGGCGGGGCGCGTCGGGGAGGTCGAAGAGCTCGGTGCCGCTCTCGTCGCTGAAGGTGACGAGCCGGGGCCGGAGCCGTTCGAAGGCGGGGCGCAGCCGGGTCAGGCCGGCCCAGGTCTGCATGTCCTTGACGGAGGCCGGTCCGAAGGCGGCGAGGTAGCGCAGCACCGTCGCGTCGGGCGTCTCGGGCGCGGGCTCGGCCGGGCGTCCCAGCCAGTGCTCGGCCGTGGTGAGCGTGACCTGACCGCTGCGGCCCCACAGGCCCCGCGGGGTGATCTGGACCAGCGGCAGCTTGCAGCGGGCGGCGACCCCCAGGGCCTGCGGGTCGGCGTCCGGCCAGTGGGCGAGCAGGGCCTCGCGCAGCTGCTTCATGGTGCGCGGCTCCTCCTCGACCAGCTCACGGGCGAGCGCGGCGAGCCGGTCGAGGTCCACCCCGGCGAGCCCCTCGCGGAAGAGGGTGAGCTCGCGGTCGCGGGCGGGCTGCACGAGGGGCCGCAGGGTCAGGCAGTCGTCGGCGGTGTGGGTGTGGATGGTCGAGCGCAGGGTCACGATGCGGACGACCTCGCGGTCGGCCATCGGGCCGGACAGCGCCTCGGGCGTGAAGCCGTCGAGGCGGGCGGCGAGCGCGTAGTACGGCGGCTTCACGTTCTGCGCCTGGAGGCCGACCAGGTGGCCGACCGCCTCCCGGGCGGACACCGGCGCGGGGCGCAGGAGCAACTGCCGTGCCAGGGTGGCGCGGTTCAGGGCCCGGGGGCCGAGCACGGCGACCGGCCGACCGGTGGCGCTCCGCTTGCTCTTCGTGGTCATACCGGCAGGCTAACGAGCCTTGCGGCCGGTTTCTGTCCGCGAGTCCGGCCACATGTCGGTGTCCGGGCGGCGGGCGGCCCGCCGGGTGCGGGGCGCGGGCAGGGCGAGAGGGAGCCCCGCACATCCGGACGATTGCCACAGGCCGGGCGGGGCACTCGGTGCGCGATGCTCACACCGGACGACGTGCGCCCGAAGAGGGTCCTGCTGGCCGGGTGGTTCAGCTTCCGCGACGGGGAAGCCACCGCCGGGGACGTGCTGGCCCTGCACCGCGTCGAGGAGGTGCTCCGCGCCGCGGACATCCCCTACGACGTCGTCTGGAGCCCGGGCTTCCGTCCGGACGCCCGGCACCTCGACGACATCCGCCCGGGCGACTACTCCCACCTGGTGTTCGTCTGCGGTCCGCTGCACGGGCCGCAGGTCGAGGAGCTGCACCGGCGGTTCGCGCACTGCGTCCGCATCGCCGTGGGGACCTCCGTGATCGACCCCGCCAGCCCGGCCGTGACCGGCTTCCACCGGGTCCTGGCCCGGGACGCGCCGGACAGCCCCCCCGTGGAGGACCTGGCCGCCCACGCGCCGACGCTGCCCGCCCGCCCCGTCGTCGGGGTGATCCTCACCCACGGGCAGCACGAGTACGGGCAGCAGCGCCGGCACGGCCAGGTCGCCGAGACGGTGACGCGCTGGCTGGCCGGCAAGGACTGCGCCCGGCTGGAGCTGGACACCCGGCTCGACACCGCCGACTGGCACCTCAACGCGACCCCCGCCCAGACGCAGTCCGTGCTGGCCCGGCTCGACCTCGTGGTCACCGACCGGCTGCACGGGCTGGTGCTCGGGCTGCGGGTGGGGACGCCGGTCCTGGCCATCGACCCGGTGGCGGGCGGTGCGAAGGTCTCCGCCCAGGCCCGCGCCTGCAACTGGCCCGCGCTGCTGACCGCCGAGCGGCTGGACGAACGCGGACTGGACCGGTGGTGGTACTGGTGCCTGACCTCCGGCCGGGTCGCCGCCCGCCAGGCCCGCGACGCCTTCCGCGAGGACGCCGCCCCCGACAGCGCCGACCACCTGGTCGAGGCCCTCACCGACAGCGCCCGGCGGTAGCGGGAGCGGTCACGGACAACGGACCTGCGGGCGGCGTCCGCAGGGGCGGCGGACGCCGGTTCGGCCGGGGCCGGGCGGGGCACTCGGGGTGCGGTGTCCGCCGTCCGCCCAGGGAGGTGAGCCTGTGTCCATCGGTCGACTCCCCGACCACGAGCAGCGGCTGCTCGACGAGATCGAACGGGCGCTGTGCCGTGACCGTCGCCTCGCGCGACGCCTGCGCACGCTGCGCTGGAGCCGGTGGCCGAATGTGCCGGCCCTGCTGCGGCGGATGGCGTCCTACCGCCCGCACGCCCTCACGGTGGCCCTGCTGTGCGCCTTGTCCGTCGGCCTGATGGTGACCGGGATGGTCACCTCTGCGCCGGCCGTGATCTGGGCCTTCGCCGTCGTGTGGCCGCCGACCCTGTTCGCGGTGTTCCGGCTGCTGTGCCGGTGGTCCGGCGGCTGAACGCGGCGTTCCGGTGCCCCGAGGGCGTTCCGGGCGGGGTGGGGGCTCGGTCAGCCCGTGTAGCGCCGGGCCGTGGAGGTGCGCTGGGCGGGCTCCAGCAGGCGGAGCCGGGATTCCACCTCGTGCGGCAGCACCCGGCGTTCGCGCAGCACCCAGGGCAGCGCCGCCGCCGCCTCGGCGAAGGCGCGCAGCGAGGTGGTGTCACGCGGGACGCTCCGGGCCAGGGCCAGGGTGCGGCGCAGCGCCGTCCGGGGCGGCCGGCGCAGCCAGGTGAACCACAGGGTGTTGCGGATGCCGTGCCGGCGGCGCAGCGTCGGGTCGCGGGCCACCGAAGCCTGGTGATGGATCGCCAGGTGGTCGGCGTAGGTGAGCCACCAGCCGTCGGCCGCCAGGTCGGCGGCCAGCAGTTCCTCCTCGCCGCCGAGCCACAGCCGTGGGTGGAAGCCGCCCGCGGTGCGGAAGGCGTCGGTGCGCAGGACGGTCGCCGCGGCCAGGAACGAACCGAGCGCGGGCCCGGGCAGCCAGGGCGGTCCCGGCACCGGCGACTCGCGCAGCTCCCGCACGATGGGGTCCTCCGTACCGTCCGGTTCGACCACGATCCGGGCGGTGACCGCACCCAGCCCGGGATGCCGGTCCAGCAGGTCGGCGGCACCGGCCAGGGAGCCCGGCGCCCACCAGGAGTCGTCGTCGCAGAAGGCCACGTAGGGGGTGCGGACCTCCCGGACGGCGAGGTTGCGGCCGACGGCGCCGAGATTGCGGCCCGGGCGCAGCAGCCGTACCTGCGGGTGGCGGCGGGCGACGGCCTCGGCGGTGCCGTCGGTGGAGCCGTTGTCGGTGACGATCACCCGGGGCCGTTCGGGGAGCGCGGCCAGGTGGCCGAGGGTGCGCAGGAGTTCGCGGCACCGGTTGTGGGTGATGACGACGACGGTCGTGCGCGGGTCGGTCATGCCTGCGTCCCCTCCAGCAGACGGGCGGCCCGCTCCACGTGCGGGGGCAGCGGGCGGCGGGCGCGCAGCGCGGCGGGCAGCCGGCTGAGCGTCTCGCGCAGCG
>NZ_JAAGMD010000054.1 GCF_010548465.1 Streptomyces sp. SID14436
GGACGCGCGGCCCGGGGCGACCGGGCCCGCCACCGGTGACATGGCCGCCGCCGGCCGCCCGCCGCAGGTGGAACTGCCGCCCGCGCACCGGCCGTTGGACGAGGCGCTGCCCGAGCGCCTGGAGATCCCGGGCCTCGACGTCCACGCCCCGGTCGTCTCCCGCGGCCTCGACGCGCGCGGCGCGCTCGACCCGCCGCCGTTCGACCGGCCGGGCGTGGTCGGCTGGTACGCGGACGGGGTGACGCCGGGGGCGCCCGGCACCGCCCTGATGGTGGGTCACGTCGACACCGAGACCCGGCCCGCCGTCTTCTACCGGGTGAGCACGCTGCAGGCCGGCCAGAAGATCCGGGTGGTCCGCGCGGACGACGAGGTCGCCGAGTTCACCATCGAGGGCATCCAGGTCCTGGAGCGGGACGGCTTCGACGCCCAGCAGGCCTACGGGCCCCGCCGGGACGGCCGGGCCGAGCTGCGCCTGGTCACCTGCGGCGGCACCTTCGACGAGAGCACCGACAGCTACACCGCCAACGTGGTCGTCTCGGCGTACCTGACCGGGACGGGCACCGACAGCGGCACCGAGGACGGCACGGGCGCGAGCACCGGCGCCCGGGGCACCGTCTGACGCGCCCGGGGCGGTGTCCCCCCTCCGGCCGGCGGCCCCCGCCCGACGGGCCGCCGGCCGGGGTGCCGTCACCGGCCGCGGGACGTGGGAACGGGGGTGAGCGGCACCCGTTCCGACCGGGGGCGGCACCCGTTCCGACCGGGGGCGGTGGCCGCCTCCGGCCGGGGGAGGCGGCCGGAAGGATCGTCCTCGTGGGGGTCCCGGGACGTATGTCAGGATTGGGACCCGGACAACGGAACAGAAGACCGGAAGAGCACAAGAGCATTCCGGAACACGCACCTGAGCACAGGTGACCAGTGCACCCAAGGGGGGGTTGGATGTACGGCAGCAGGGGGGTCGGGGCGTTCGCCGGGAGGCGGGCGTCCGCAGCGGTGCTGGGGGCGGCACTGCTGATCACCGGATGTTCCTCCGACGGCGACGGCAAGGGGGACGACCCTGAGGCGGCCGGCGCGGGGATCAGTCAGCAGCCGAAGGAGACCGACCCCTACTGGGTCAACCCGGACGGCACCGCCGCCCGGGAGGTCGCCGCGCTGACGAAGGCCGGCAAGAAGGCCGAGGCGGAGCAGGTCCGCAAGATAGCCGAGCAGCCCGTGGGCGAGTGGATCAGCCCGGAGAACCCCGAGGGGCAGACCCGCGGTTTCACCGAGGCCGCCGACAAGGCCGGGCGGACCGCGCTGCTCGTCCTCTACAACATCCCGCACCGCGACTGCGGGCAGTACTCCCAGGGCGGCGCCGCCGACGGCGCCGCCTACCGCGACTTCGTCGACGGGGTCGCCAAGGGCATCGGCGACCGTCCGGCGACGGTGATCCTGGAGCCCGACGCGGTGCTCCACCTGGTCGACGGCTGCACCCCGCAGGAGTTCCACGAGGAGCGCTACGCCCTCCTCAAGGGCGCCGTCGCCAAGCTGAAGGGCCTGAAGGACACCAAGGTCTACATCGACGCGGGCAACGCCGGCTGGGGCGAGCCCGACCAGATCTTCGACCCGCTGAAGCGGGCCGGGATCGACCAGGCAGACGGCTTCTCGGTGAACGTCTCCAACTTCTACTCCACCGAGGACTCCATCGCCTACGGCAAGCAGCTCTCCGCCAAGGTCGGCGGCAAGCCCTTCGTCATCGACACCAGCCGCAACGGCAACGGCCCCTACACCCAGGGCGCCGCCGACGAACGCTGGTGCAACCCGCCCGGCCGGGCACTCGGCGAGACCCCGACGGTGAAGACCGCGGACCCGCTGGTCGACGCGTACCTGTGGATCAAGCGGCCCGGGGAGTCGGACGGCGAGTGCAAGGGCGGCCCGAAGGCGGGCCAGTGGTGGCGGGACTACGCCCTGGGCCTCGCCCGGGAGAGCGGCTGACGGACAGCCCGCCGCAGCGCGCGGAAGCGGAAAGGGGTGCCCTCCGTGACGGAGGGCACCCCTTCCTCGTGGGTGCCGGGGCACCGGGACGGTGTTACGGCACCTGCACCCACTGGGCCTTGCTCGGCGTGCCGTCGGCGTCCGTGACGAACAGCATGTACCAGCCCGCCTGGACCAGGTTGCGGTTCTTCGGCACGGTGACCGTCAGCTTGTCGCCGTCGGCCTCGAAGTCCAGCGCGATCGAGCGCTGGTCCACGTCGGTGACGTGGGTCGAGGCGCTCGGGCGCATCAGCCGGACGCTCTTGATGTTCGCCGCGTCCTTCGAGGTGAACGTGCCGGACCCGCCCCGCTCGATGGTCTCCGGACCGTCGGCCAGCTGGGGCTGCTCACGCTCGCCGTACAGGTACGGCGGGGTGTAGATCTCGATGCGCTGCTCGAACTCGCCCGGCTTGGTGTTGGCCTTGTCCGCGTAGAGCGAGTCGGAGCCGAAGAACATCACCCGGCCGTCGGGCAGCAGGATGGAGCCGGCGTGGTAGTTCCGGCCCACCAGCGGGTCGGCGACCCGCTTGAACTCGTTCTTCTCCGTGTCGTAGATCCGCGCCTCGAAGATGTTGGAGTCGCTGCGGCCCCGGTAGTCCTCCGAACCGCCCGAGACGAGGATGTCGTCGTTCGGCAGGATGGACGCCTGCGGGTAGCGGGTGCCCTTGTCCAGCGTGGGACCGTCGACGAACTTCGGGTCGTCCTCCTTGAGGTCGACGATCCGGGTCTTCACGCTGGCCTTGCGGGACTCGCCGACGCCGCCGCCGCCGATCACCATGTAGCGCTCGTCCTGCGCCGGCGGCAGCAGGACCGTGCCGGACGTCTCCATCATGTCGGGGTCGCTCAGCCCGGGGATCTTGGTGAACTTGTTGGTCTCCACGTCCCAGACGCCCGGGTCACGGCCCTCGTCGGCCGGCCCGTAACCCGCGTTCGAACCCGAGTAGAACACCTTGCCGTTCTGCATCAGGAACAGCGCGGGGTAGGTCGGGAACTGGCGGATCTTGTCCGTGTAGGTCCACTTCTTGGTCTTCGGGTCGTAGATCTCGTTCTTGCCCGGGACCAGCTGGCCGATGTCGTCGAGGCCGGAGACGCTGAGGATCTTGCCGTCGCTCAGGGTGGTGAGCGTCGGGTACCAGCGGGCCTCCTTCATCGGGTCGACCTTGATGTACTTCTCGGCGATCGGGTCGAACTCGAAGGCGTCGTCGATGCCCTGGAAGTCCTTCTTGTCCAGGGCCAGCTTCTCGGCGATGCCGTACGTGTTCTGGGCGTCCTCGCCGGTCAGACCCTGCACGGTGTAGTTGTCCTGCGTGCCGGTCTCGTACTTGGCGCCCTCCTTCTGCGCCTCGACGTAGGTCCGGCCGTAGCCCGGGGTGTTGCCCAGGAACCTGCCGGTCTCCTTGTCGAAGTTCTTCTTCGCGCGGGGGACGAGCACCGGGTCCTTCGAGACGAAGGTCTTGCCGTTCTCCTTGCCGACGAACTTGGTGCCCGCCGGGAGGGTGATCGGCTTGTCCGGGTTCTCGTTGTGGACGACCATCAGGCCGCCCGCCTTCTTCACGTCACCCTTGAGCTTCTCGTACCGCTTGGTGCCGCCCGCGATGAGCAGGTTGCCGTTGGCGAGCTGGGTGTGACCCGTGCAGAACAGGTCGCTCGGCGTCGGCACCTTCTTGATGGTCCCCTTGACCGGGTCCCAGATACGGGTGTCGTACTTCTTCGCGTCGAAGTTGTCCTTGTTGTTGCCCGAGCCCGCGACGAGCAGCACCTTGCCGGTGCGCAGCAGCGCCGCGTGGATCGTGTTCTGCCGGTACTTCTCCGGGAACTCGATGATCTCCCAGCGGCCGTTCTCGGCCTTGTACTCCGGCTGATTGATCTTGTACGCGTGGTACTTCTCGGTACCGAAGCGGTACAGCCACGGCCCGTTCATTCCGGCCAGCGCGAGTACCACCGTCGTGCCTATCGCGATGCGACGGGCGCGACGGCGGCCAGCACGGTCGTTCATTTCTTACGTCCCCCAAGTCCACCAAGGGCGATCTGCATGGTCTGGTCGTTACCGGGGTTGCCGCCCCCGGTCCCGCCCGGGCCTTCGGGGCCCCTTGATCCGCCCGGTGCGCCGTGCGAGCCGGCCCAGTTGGGCCGTGGCTGCGTCGCGTGCGGTGCGTGCTGCTGCGGCAGTGCCTGCGTCGGGGCCGCCTGGTCGGCGGCCGGAGGCTGCCCCGCGGCGTGCGCGCCGGGCTTCTTCCTGTCCTGCCGCATGCCGTGGCGCCACGCGAACATCGGCGCCGCGGTGATCAGCAGGGCGAACGTGGCCCAGATGACCATCGCCGGGTGGTTGTGTCCGTAGACGAAGCCCGCGGCGATGGAGCCACCGAAGATCACGATGAAGTACCAGTGGTACCGGAAGGTTCCGAACCAGGTGTCCGGGCTGGCCGAGTCGCCCTTCGGGGTGACCACGAACTTGCTCTTGCGGCGCAGGACCGAGTCGATCAGCGCCTTCGCGTAGAGCGGGGCGGACAGCGCGGACATCACCATGCCGGCCACACCGCCGGAGCCCTCGGGCTCGTGCGGCGACACGTTGTGGCGGCGGTTCCAGATGTACAGGCCGATCTGCAGCGCCGAGGCGTTGCCGTAGAGCATCAGCCAGATCGTGGGGTCGATGTTCACACCCGAGGCGCCCAGACCCAGGAACAGCGCACAGCTCAGCGCCGCCAGGATCCAGTTCATGGCCGCCATCGGGTAGAAGATGATCATCATCGTGTAGTTGAAGAGCTTGCTCGGCGGAAGCGAGTAGAAGCCCTTCCAGTACTGCCCGATGATCGTCTCGTACGTGCCGCGCGACCAGCGCATCTGCTGGGTGAAGAAGTCCGTCCAGGCGTTGGGGCCCTCACCGACGGCGAGCACGTCCGGGGTGTAGACCGAGCGCCACTTGCGGCCCGTCTCCGGGTTCTTGTGGCGGTGCATCTCGAAGCCGGTCGCCATGTCCTCGGTGATCGAGTCGTACAGACCGCCGATCTGCTTCAGCGCCTTGATGCGGACGGCATTGGACGTGCCGACGAACATCGGCGAGCCGTAGCGGTTGCCGGCCCGCTGGATCAGCGCGTGGAAGAGGAACTGCTGCGACTCCGCGGCCTTGGTGACGAAGTTGTCGTAGTTGCCGTACACCTGCGGGCCGATGACGAAGCCGACGTCCGGGTCCCGGAAGAAGCCGAGCATCCGCTCCAGGTAGTTCGGCAGCGGGATGTGGTCGGTGTCGACGGACGCGAAGTAGTCGTAGTCGTCGCCGTGCGCCTCGAGCCAGGCGTTGTAGTTGCCGTGCTTGGTCTTGGCGCGGTGCGCGCCCTTGGGGCGGTTCCACTTCGCGACCCCTTTGCGGGAGAAGTGGTGCACACCGAGGCGCGCGCAGACCTCTTTGACGTCGGGGTCGTCGCCCTCGTCGAGCAGCCACACGTGCATCAGGCCCCGGTGGCGGATCTTGACGGCCGCCTCCAGGGTCTTCGTCACCATCTCCAGCGGCTCCTTGCCGGGCACGAAGGAGGTGAGGAAGGCCACGCGGGTGCCGGTCTCGGGCACCACCGGGATGGGGTCGCGGGCGACGAGGGTGGCGTGCGCGTTCGACAGCACGTTCATGCAGCGGAAGAACTCGATCAGACCGATCGAGACGAGCATGACGACGTCCAGGGCGGGCAGCCACTCGAACGCCGGGTAGTCGCGCTCGGTCCAGTGGGACGGCTGCAGCAGCCACACCAGCAGCACCAGCGACAGCACGGGCGCCGCGGCCAGCATCAGCGCGATGCGGATACGGTGCGGCTCCTGGCCGATCAGCGAGCGGTACTGGACCTTGTACGGCTTGTTCGGATCCGGCTGGGTGAGGGGCCCCGCGAGCCGGCTGTAGTGCTCGTAGTCGTATCTCGGCAGCGTCTTCTTGATCCGCCGGAACGCGCCCGTGTTGCCTGTCCGGTGGGCAGGCACCCTGAGCTGGGTGGTCTGGGACGGGTCGTCGTCCCGTTGGGCGCCCTTCGGCGTCGACGTCATGAGTCATCCCCCCACACGCGGTCCCCCGCGTGTTTCGTCGCTTCCTTCCGCCCGCGTCCGGTCCCCCTCGACCTTCACGGACGTATCAGTGGTAGACCGCTGTCACCACGTCACGCACACCTTATAGACACGGCACAGCGCTCTTCCGGTTGCATGATGCCCCCCTCGGCATCGCTTCCCGGACGGGGCCCGTCGGACCCCGCCTCGTGGCAACCGGTTTCCCGCCCCCCAACCGCCGCGAACCCGCAGCTTATTGAAGAACCCAGGTTGTACGGTGCGCATCATGATCGCAAGATGCGATACACGGTGTTCACCGGTCATACGCGCCCATTGTGACCTCTGAGAGGGGTCCGCGGGGCACGGTTGTGCACGCTGGGCCGCAGTCCTGTACGGACGGCGGGGGAACCCCGCTCACCGCGGGCGGCGGACCGGCCAAAAGCGGACGGGCCCCCCGGTCACGAGGAGCCCGTCCAGTCGGTGCGCCGCCAGGGACTCGAACCCCGGACCCGCTGATTAAGAGTCAGCTGCTCTAACCAACTGAGCTAGCGGCGCGCGCTGACGGAGTCACTCTACAGGACCCCGGCGGGTGCTCAGGACCGCCGCCCGGCCGGCCCGCGGGCCCGCGGCGTACATCATTCGGACCGTCAACATGCGCGGGGCGACGACAGTTGAGAAACTGATCAACGTGCACAGGTGCGGAGATTTTCACCGGAAGTGTGAGGGGTATCGCATGGAGTCTCCGGAATTCGAGGAATTCGATCCCGCGAGCGATTGCGAGTGCCCCGGATGTGTTCAGGGCCGACGCCTCTTGCCGCATTTCCCCGGCGGTCGCGGCGCCGGCCGTCCGGCCGCCCGGACCGTGGTCGTGGCGGCCGCCGCCTCGGCGGTGGTCGGCGGGCAC
>NZ_JAAGMD010000080.1 GCF_010548465.1 Streptomyces sp. SID14436
CGCGGGGCGACCGACGGGCCGCGGGGAGCGCCCGCGCGCTACTGCGGCGGCGGGCCCAGCGGGCGCTCCTGGAGGGCCCCGGCCACGCCGAGGAGGTTGGCGGCCATGGCCCGTCCGGTGCTGCGGGACCAGTCGTGGCCCCGGCCGCCCTCCAGGAAGCTGGGCCCGGGGCCGGGGCCCTGGTTCCAGTACGTCCACGCCTGGCCGGGGATGGTGTAGCCGATGTCCTGGAGCCCGCCGGTGATCTCGCTGATCACGTGGTGGGCGCCGTCCTCGTTGCCGGTGACGACCACGCCGGCGACCCGGTTGTAGGCGACCGGCCGGCCGTCGTCGTCCGTCTCGGAGAGCATCGCGTCCATCCGCTCCAGGACCCTCTTGGCGACCGAGGACGGCTGGCCGAGCCACGTCGGCGAGGCGATGATCAGGATCTGCGCGCCGAGCACCTTGGCGTGCACGTCGGGCCAGTCGTCGCCGTCGTGCACGGCCTCGCTGACGACGCCCGGCCCGATGTCCAGGTCCACGGCGCGCACGACGTCGACGTCCACGCCCTCCTGCTCCAGCTGCTCGGTGACGGAGCGCAGGAGCGCCTCGGTGTTGGAGGTGTCCGGCGACTTCTTCAGGGTGCAGTTGATCGCGAGTGCCTTCATGCCGACCGGAGTACCCCTGCGCGGGGACGGCACGCACGGGCGGGTGGCCGGGCGCGCCGCGGGTACCCGGGCTCCATGGAACACCCACGTACGGAACCGACGCTGCCCGCACCGCGCGGCCCCCTCAGCGCCGCCGTCATCGCCCACCTGAGGGGTGACGGCCCCCTCCCGCTGCCGCACGACGTGGCGCGGGCACCCGTGTACGGCGACGACCTCCAGCTCGCGCTGTACCTCTGTTACGAACTGCACTACCGCGGCTTCGACGGCGTCCCGCCGGAGCGTGAGTGGGACCCCGACCTGCTGCGGACCCGGGCTGCCCTGGAGGAGCGCTTCGGGTCGGCGCTGCGCGCGGACGCCACCGTGCACGACGACGTGGACGAGGCGCTGGGGACGCTCCTGGTGGAGCCCGTCGACGGGACCGGCGTCAGTCACTTCCTGCGCGACAAGGGCGAGCTGTGGCACGTGCGCGAGTACGCCGCGCAGCGGTCCCTGTACCACCTGAAGGAGGCCGACCCGCACGCGTGGGTGCTGCCGCGCCTGTGGGGCCGGGCCAAGGCCGCCATGGCGGCGGTGGAGTTCGACGAGTTCGGCGGCGGCCGGCCCGACCGGGTGCACGCCGGGCTGTACGCGGACCTGATGCGGGACCTGGGCCTGGACACCACGTACGGCCGCTACCTGGACGCCGCCTGCGCCGAGCTGCTGGTCACCGTGAACCTCATGTCCCTGTTCGGGCTGCACCGCTCCCTCCGGGGCGCCCTGGTGGGTCACTTCGCCACGGTCGAGATCACCTCGTCGCCCGGTTCCCGGCGGCTCGCGGAGGCGATGCGCCGCACCGGCGCGGGGCCGGCCGCCGAGCACTTCTACGACGAGCACGTCGAGGCCGACGCGGTGCACGAGCAGGTGGTGCGGCACGACGTGATCGGCGGGCTGATGGAGTCCGAGCCGCACCTCGCCCGGGACATCGCCTTCGGGATCGACGCGACCGTGTTCGTGGAGAACCGTCTCGGCGACCGGCTGCTCGCCGACTGGGGCGCCGGCCGCTCCTCGATGCGCACGCCCCTCGACGTCCCTGACGCCACTCCCGTCCCATGACGCACATGTCCGACAGCAACCTGGGTACTCGGCGGCGCGTGAATCCACTGGCACCCCCGGGCGTGTACGCCCCGCAGGAAGACACCGAACTGCTCGCCGGCGCCCTGTCCGACGAGCCGGTCCGTCCGGGTTCGGACGTTCTCGACGTGGGCACCGGTTCCGGTGCGCTGGCGCTCGCCGCCGCCCGGCGCGGCACCCGCGTGACCGCGGTCGACGTCTCGTGGCGCGCGGTGTGCGCGACCCGTCTCAACGCGCTGATGGCGGGCGTCCCCGTCCAGGTGCGGCACGGAAACCTGTTCGCCCCGGTGCGGGGCCGGTCGTTCGACCTGATCCTCGCCAACCCGCCGTACGTCCCGGCGCCCGACGGCGGCGTGGCGCCGCGCGGGGCGGCCCGGGCGTGGGACGCGGGCCACGACGGCAGGCTGGTCCTGGACCGGATCTGCGGGGAGGCGCACGAGCTGCTGCGGCCCGGCGGTGTGCTGCTGCTGGTGCAGTCGGCGCTCAGCGGGACGGAACTGACGCTGGGGCACCTGCGGGCCGCGGGGATGAAGGCGGCGGTCACCCGGCGCCGGCACATCACGTTCGGGCCCGTCCTGCGGACCCGGGAACGGTGGCTGCGCGAGCGGGCCCTGCTGGGCCCCGGCGAGAACCGGGAAGAGCTGGTGGTGGTCCGTGCCGAACTCCCCGTCTGACGCGCCCCGGCGGGTCACCGTCCAGCGCAAGGGCCCTCTGCTGGTGGAGGGTCCGGTGGAGGTGGAACTGGAGGACGGCACGGTCGTCTCCTCCGACCGCTTCCGGGTGGCGCTGTGCACCTGCCGCCGCAGCCGCCGCTACCCGTGGTGCGACACCAGCCACCGGGACCGGGCCTGACGTCCGGGCCCGCCCCGGGCGGTCCCGGGGTGCGCCGCGCGCCGCTTTTGGGAGGCCGCCGAC
>NZ_JAAGMD010000102.1 GCF_010548465.1 Streptomyces sp. SID14436
CGGGGCGGCCGGGACCCCGTCCGGGGCCGCCGGGCGCCACCCGGACGGGTGCGGGCCGCCCGTGGCAGGGTGGTCAGCGGACACCTCCCGCGGCCGGGCAGCCGGCGGGCTCCGCCCGGGAGGCGTCCCGGATCAGCGCCTCGTGACCGGCCCGCACCCGGGGCACGTCGGGCTTCATCACCCGGCGGTCGTAGGTGAGCAGACCGTTCAGCTCGCCCTCGACGTCCGTGATCTGGGTGTACACGGCGCCGTTGCTGCCCCGGCACACCAGCGCGCGCACCTCGTCCAGCTTGGTGAGGTAGTCGTCGGTGTAGGTGGTCGGGTCGACGTCCACGTACGACATCTGCACCGACCAGGCGTGGCCGGGCACCGCGAGTCCGAGGCCGCCGTACTCGCCGGTGACCAGGGCGCGCCGGCCGTCGGGGCGGGGCGGGAGCGCCGGGCTCGGGTAGCCGTGCTCGTCCATGATGTCGCCGGCGTCGCCGTCGGCGCCCAGGTTGAGCCCGGACTGGTTGTTGACCAGGCGCGAGGGGTCCCAGCTCTTGGCCAGGCCGGCGATGCGCCCGACGTCGTACTGGCCCCAGCCCTCGTTGAAGGTGACCCACATGACGACCGACGGGCTGCTGATGTGCTCGTCGATCATCTGCTTCAGCTCGCGTTCGTAGCGGGCGCGGGACTCGGCGTCCGGGTTCACCCCGGCCGTCATGGACGGCATGTCCTGCCACACCAGCAGGCCGAGCCGGTCGGCCCAGTGGAACCAGCGGTCGGGTTCGACCTTGATGTGCTTGCGCACCGAGTTGAAGCCGAGCCGCTTGTGCGCCTTCAGGTCGTGGGCGAGGGCCTCGTCGGTGGGCGCGGTGTGCAGGCCGTCGGGCCAGAAGCCCTGGTCGAGGGTGGCCATCAGGAACAGCGGCTCCCCGTTGAGGACGGTGCGCGGCACTCCGTTGACCTGCTTGACCTCGATGGAGCGCATGCCGAAGTAGCTCTCGACCCGGTCGGCGCCGACGGTCACCTTCAGGTCGTACAGGAAGGGGTCGTCGGGGGACCACAGCCGCGGATCGCGGATCTTCAGGGTCAGCGGCCTGCCGGTGCGGCCGGTCGCCGTGGCGACCTTGCGCCGCCCGTCGTACGCGGTCGCCGTGACCGGCAGGCCGTCGCGGACGCCCTGCGCCTCGACGGTGAGCCGTTCGCCGGGCACGTCGGGGATCAGGCGGAGCGAGTCGACGTGGTCGCGGGCGACCGGTTCCATCCACACCGTCTGCCAGATGCCCGAGCTGGGGGTGTACCAGATGCCGCTCGGGTCCAGGCGCTGCTTGCCGACCGGCGGGTTCTCCCCGTCCGCGGCGTCCGTCGGGTCGTACACGCCGACGATCAGCTCCTGGGTGCGGCCGGGCTTCAGCGCGTCGGTGACGTCGGCGCTGAACTTGTCGTAGCCGCCCTCGTGGGTGGTGACCTTCGTGCCGTTGACGTACACCTCGGCCCGCCAGTCGACGGCGCCGAAGTTCAGCCGCAGCCGCTGCGCGGAGCCGATGCGCCAGTCGCGGGGCACGGTGAAGGTGCGCCGGTACCACATGCGGTCCTCGTGCCGCTGGATGCCGGAGAGCTGGGACTCCACCGGGTACGGGACGAGGATGCGCTCCTTCAGGTTCCTGCCGACGGGCGGGCGCTCGCCCTCCTCGGCGGCGGCGAACTGCCAGCGGCCGTTGAGGTTGCGCCACTTGTCCCGGGTGAGCTGCGGGCGCGGGTACTCGGGCAGGGCGTTGTCCGGGCCCACCTCGTCGGCCCACTCGGTGCGCAGTTCGTGGGTGGAGCGGTTGGGGCCGCTGCTGAGGAAGGCGTCCACCGGGTCGCCGACGGCGGTGGCCAGTCCGCCCGCGCCGTCGTAGCGGACGTCGGCGGCGCCGCGGGCGGTGCCGGACTTGTTGCCGACGACGGGTTCGGCGAGCGTGACGAGCAGGGACCTGGGGTCGGCCGGGTCGGGCCGCGCCGAGGTCAGCGGCCACTTCGCGCCCCCGATGACGGCGTCGAGGTGCTCGGTGAACCGGGCCGGGGGTGCGGCGAGCGGGCGCGGGAAGTCCAGCTTGAGGGTGCGCCCGGAGGCCAGGACGGTGGCGGCGAGGGCCCCGTCGTAGTCGAAGCCGTCGGGCAGGCGGAACGCCGACTGCGGTACGGGCTTCTTGGTGCCGCCGGGCTCGGTCCAGCGCAGGTGGAGGTTGGAGCCGCCGTAGTGCTCGAAGTACTCGACCTTGATGTCGTGGGCGGTGCCCGCGGTCAGCTCGATCGGTTCGGCGGTCTGTTCGCGGTCCCAGTCGTCGACCCAGTGGTCGATGGCGAGGCGGCCGTCGATCCAGAGGCGGAAGCCGTTGTCGCCGATGATCGAGAAGGTGTGCGGGCCGCTCCGCTCGGGGACGATCTTGCCCGTCCAGCGGACGCTGACGTCGTCGGAGCGCCCGGTGGTGAGGTTGAGGCGCGGCTCCAGGTTGTCGAAGTCCAGGTGGGGGTCGAAGGCGGTGGCCTTGAGCTCGTGGAAGTCGAAGGCGCCGGGGGCGGAGTGGGTGTAGTATTCGCCCTTCAGTCCGTGGATCTCCACCGGGTCGTCCCCGTCCCCGGCCGCGGGCGGTCCGGCCGCGGTCAGTCCGGCGACGCCCAGCGCGGCGGCCAGGAGCAGGGCGAAACGGTCTCTGAGTCGTCTGGTGCGCACGGATCCTCCGTGGGTGAGGAAGTGACGGCTCGGTGCGGGGCTGTGCTGCGTGCTCGGTGCTGCGCCCATGTTTCTTTGTGTGCGTTTCGGCGCCCGTACAACGTTGTCATGAACAGTAGTCGCCATAACAGCACGGATTCCGCCATCCGTCCAGGGACATGACAAGGGCCCCGGTGGTCACATCCGACCGGGGCCCCGCACCGCCGCGCCGCCCTCTACGGCATCGGCACCCGCTGTCCCTTGCCGAGCGCGATCACGCCGCCCTTGGACACCGTGTACAGCTCCGCGTCCCGCTCCGGGTTGACGCCGATCGTCGCGCCCGGCGGCACCTCGACGTTCTTGTCCAGGACCGCGCCGCGCACCACGGCACCCCGCCCGATGTGCACGTTGTCGTGCAGCACCGAGCCCTGCACCACCGCTCCCGGGTCGACCAGGACGCCCGGGGAGAGCACCGAGCGGGTGACCTGGCCGCGGATCAGGCAGCCCGCGCTGATGATGGACTCGCTCGCCATGCCCCCGGCGTTGAACCGGGCCGGCGAGAGCTGTCCCGAGTGGGTGTAGATCGGCCACTGCCGGTTGTACAGATTGAACGCGGGACGCTCGGCGATCAGGTCCATGTGCGCCTCGTAGTACGCGTCCAGGGTGCCCACGTCCCGCCAGTAGCCCTGGTCGCGGGTGGTCTCGCCGGGGACGTGGTTGGCGCTGAAGTCGTACAGGTACGCCTCACCGCGGTCGGTGAGCTGGGGCAGGATCGAGCCGCCCATGTCGTGCACCGAGTTCTCGTCCTCGGCGTCCCGCTGGAGCGCCTCCACGAGCGTCTTCGTCGTGAAGACGTAGTTGCCCATCGAGGCGAACACGCACTCCGGGTCGTCCGCCAGGCCGGGCGGATCGGCGGGCTTCTCCAGGAAGCCCTGCACCGTCTGCCCGTCGGACCCCGGCGTGATCACACCGAAGGCCGCGGACTCGGTGCGCGGCACCCGGATCCCCGCCACCGTGACCCCCGCACCGCTGTCGATGTGCTGGGCGAGCATCTGCCGCGGATCCATCCGGTACACGTGGTCGGCGCCGAACACGGCCACATAGTCGGGCTGTTCGTCGTGGATCAGGTTCAGCGACTGCAGGATGGCGTCCGCGCTGCCCAGGTACCAGCGCGGGCCGAGGCGCTGCTGGGCGGGCACGGGCGTGACGTAGTTGCCGAGCAGGCTGGACATCCGCCAGGTGGTGGTGACGTGCCGGTCCAGGGAGTGCGACTTGTACTGCGTCAGCACGCAGATGCGCAGGATGTCCCCGTTGACGAGGTTGGACAGCACGAAGTCGACGAGGCGGTAGGTGCCGCCGAAGGTGACCGCCGGTTTGGCACGGTCCGCCGTGAGGGGCATCAGGCGCTTGCCCTCGCCGCCCGCCAGCACGATTCCCAGAACCGAAGGACCTCCCCCACTCTCGGCTTCGCTCGAGCGGGGGTACCCCCACCGCCGCATGGCCGCTCCCCTCACGCCGGAATTTTCCCATGACTGCCCCGGACGGGCGGGCCTAAGCCTGTCCGAGGATCTCCTCGTACAGGCGGACCGTGCGGCGGGCCACCGCGTCCCAGCCGAACTCGCCGACCGCGCGCTCCCGGCCGGCCTCGCCCATCCGCCGCGCGGCGGCCGGATCGCCGAGGACCGCGTCGAGGGCGCCGGCCAGGCCCGCCTCGAAGTCGTCGTCCACGTCGACGAGTACCCCCGTCGAACCGTCCGACACGACTTCGGGGATCCCGCCGACCCGGGAGGCCACCACGGGCGTGCCGCAGGCCATCGCCTCCAGGTTGACGATGCCGAGCGGCTCGTAGACGGACGGGCAGGCGAACACGGCGGCGTGCGTCAGCAGCTGGATCACCTCCGGGCGCGGCAGCATCCGCGGGATCCAGTGCACGCCCTCGCGGACCCGGCACAGCTCCTCGTACAGCTCGCGGAACTCCCGGTCGATCGCCGGGGTGTCCGGCGCGCCCGCGCACAGCACCACCTGCGCGGCGGGGTCGATCCCGCGCACCGCCCGCAGCAGGTGGGGCACACCCTTCTGCCGGGTGATGCGGCCGACGAACAGCACGTAGGGGCGCGAGCGGTCCAGCCCGATCCGGTCCAGGGCCTCCGTGCCGGGGTCGGGGCGGTAGAGGGCGGTGTCGATGCCGTTGTGCACGATGTGCACCCTGCCCGGATCGAGCGCCGGGTAGCTGGCCAGGATGTCCTCGCGCATGGCGCCCGACACGGCGATCACCGCGTCGGCGGCCTCGACGGACGTGCGCTCGGCCCAGCTCGACAGGGCGTAGCCGCCGCCGAGCTGCTCGGCCTTCCAGGGTCGCAGCGGCTCCAGGGAGTGGGCGGTCACGACGTGCGGGATGCCGTGCAGCAGCTTGGCGAGGTGGCCCCCGAGGTTGGCGTACCAGGTGTGGGAGTGGACCAGGTCGCGGCCTTCGAGGGCGGCGGTCATGGCCAGGTCCACGGAGAAGGTGCGCAGCGCGTCGTTGGCGCCGTCCAGCGCGGACCAGGGGCGGTGCCGGTGCACGCCCTCCGCGCGGCCCTCGCCCCAGCAGTGCACCTCCAGTTCCACCAGGGAGGCCAGCTCCCGGGCCAGGAACTCCACGTGGACACCTGCGCCGCCGTACACGTCCGGGGGGTATTCCCGGGTCAGCAGTCCCACTCGCACCCGCGGACCCCCTGTCTGAGCGGACGTTGTTCCCATGGTCACTCAGACGGGGCGCGTGGGGAAGAGGAGGACACGCGCGGTACACCTGTGCGGCACGGCAGTGCGGTACAGCGGTGCGGTACACCTGTGCGGGCACGGCAGTGCGGTACGCCTGTCCGGCACGGCAGTGCGGCACACACGGGGCACGCCCGTGCCGTACACACGCGACTCGCAGCGGCACACACACGCGGTGCTCGGCCGGGTCGCGGCGGGGTGCGGCCGGGCTGCCTTGCGGGGGTGTGGAGCGGGTCGGGGACAGGTCACGGGCGGGAGGCGAGCGGGCCGCGACTGGGCGCTGCGAGTGGGGCGCCGCGGTGGGGCTGTTCAGGGGCTGTCGGGGGTCGTGCCGGGGGCCGGTCAGGGGTCGAGTCGGAGGTCGTTCCGGACGTTTGCAGGGGTCGTGTCGGGGGTCGTTCCGGACGTCTGTCGGGGTCGTATCGGGGGTCGTTCCGGACGTCTGTAGGGGGCGTGTCGGGGGTCTCCGTCGTGGGGCGCCCACCCAGGGGATGACGGGGCGGTCTCGGTACTCCATCGGCAGTAGTACGGATTGAGTGCTCAGGGACGACGACGGGAACAGCCGGAAGGGGCATCGTGTTGTCCATGAGAGCCGACCGTTCGCCGCGCCGGGCACAGCGCCCCGGTCCCACGCAGAGGAGCCGCCCATGAGCGCCCTCGCGTTGTCCGTGCTCCTGTCGTTCGTGTCGGCACTCGCCTACGCGGGCGGGGCGATCGTGCAGGAGCAGGTCGCGGTGTCCTCCCCCGGCGAGCAGTACGCGCCGCTGCGCCGGCCCGCCTGGTGGGCGGCCGTCGCGCTGAACGGTCTCGGCGGGCTGCTGCACGTCGTGGCGCTGGCCTACGGTCCGCTGAGTCTGGTGCAGCCGCTGGGCGCTCTCACCATCGTCTTCGCGCTGCCCATGGCGGCGCTGTTCGTCGGACGCCGGGCGGGAGCGACGGCCTGGCGCGGTGCTCTCATGGCGTCGGTCGGTCTCGCCGGTCTGCTGGCCCTGGTCGGCACGGCCGGGTCACAGTCCCTGACCACGCCCCAGCGGGCGGTGGCCGCGACGGTCACCGCCGGGGCCATCGTGGCGCTGATGGTCGCGGCGCGCGCCGTCCACCGTCACCCGGCGGTGCGCAGCATCCTGCTGGCCACCGCGTCCGGTGTCGCGTTCGGCATGTCGTCGGTGTTCACCAAGACCGTCGCCGTCGACTGGGCGGACGGTCTCGCGGCGGCGGACGTGCCCTCCCTCGCGGTGATCGGCGTCCTCGCCACGGCCGGCATCCTGCTCTCCCAGGCCTCCTACCGGGGCGCCGGACTGGCCGCTCCGCTGGCCACCCTCACGGTCGTCAACCCGGTGGTGGCGGCCGCCGTCGGCATCACCATGTTCGGCGAGACGTTCCGCCACGGCACGGCGGGCACGGTGCTCGCGCTCGGCTCGGCGGTGGTGGCGGCCGGTGGCCTGATCCTGCTGACGACCGAACGGCTGGCCCGCGAGCACGGCGCGGCCACCGACCGGCCGGCGGGCACGCGGACCGGCGCCGACGTCGAACCGGCCGCCTCGACGGCCGGGCTCCCCACCCCCGCCTTCCAGGTCCGGGACTTCCCGGCACTGGCCTTCCCGGCCCACGACTTCCGGACCCCGTCCTGGCGGGTTCCCGCGTTCCCCGTCCCGGAGCAGGTGGCGGCCGCGCTTCCGACGCTTCCGGCCTTCGCGTGGGCGGTGCCCGACGTCGATGCCGATGCCGGTGCCGGTGCCTGTGACTCGGGCACGGGGGCCGGTGCGGGTGTCGGGGTGCCGGTCGCGGCTCTGGCCTCCGCCTCCGCCCACGCCTCCGCGCTTCCGACGCCGGCGTGCGCGGTTCCGGTGCTCTCCCCCGCCGCGACGCCGGCGGGCAGCCGCAGCCGCACGGCCGCACAAGGGGCTCCCGCCTTACCGGCGGGGGACGCACCCGGAGCGGTGCCGGCGGCACTGCGGCCGGGCGGGGCGACGGAAGAGGCCGGACCACTCCCCGGGCCGGTGCCCTACGTCCCGTTCCGGGGCGGCCCGTACCTGTACGTGCCGGTGACCGTGCCCGTCATGGCCGGGCACCGCGCGCCCGTCACATCCTGACGCCGCCGGCTCTCAGGTAGGCGACCGGGTCGATGTCCGACCCGAACCCCGGCCCCGTCCGCACCTCGAAGTGCAGATGCGGGCCGGAGCTGTTCCCGGTGTTCCCGGACCGTCCGATGCGCTGCCCGGCGGTGACCGACTGACCGTTCCTGACGGAGATCGCGGACAGGTGGGCGTACTGGCTGTAGCGGCCGTCGGCGTGCCGGACGACCACCTGGTAGCCGAAGGACCCCTCCCAGCCGGCGCTGACCACCCGGCCGTTCGCGACGGACTTCACCGACGTACCCGTGGGCACGGGGAAGTCGACGCCGGTGTGGTAGCCCTTCGACCAGGAGGACCCCGCCTTGTGGTACGGCGTGCCCAGCGGCGCGCCGACCGGCGCGACGAGCCCGCCGCCGGACGCGGCACGGTCGGTGCGGGGCGGGGCGGTCCGCTTCTCAGGGGCCGCTGGCTTCGGAGACGTCCGGGGCTTCTGCCGCTCCTTCTGCCGCTCCTTCTGCTGCCGCTTCTCCTGGGCCTTCTGGCTCTTCTCGGTCGTCTTGGGGGCGGGCGGCTTCGTGCGCTCCCGTGGCGTCGAGGGCCGGTCGGTCTGCCCGGCCCTGCCGTTCGGCAGCGCGAGCCGCTGGCCGGGCAGGATCAGGTCCGGGTCGGCGCCGATGGCCGAGCGGTTGGCGTCGTACAGCTCCTGCCAGCCGCCGCGTACGCGCTCGCCGGACGCGATGCCGGAGAGGGTGTCGCCGCGGACGACGGTGTACATCTCGGCGCGGCCCGCACGGGACTGCGGGGTCTTCTGCGGCTCGACGTCCTCGACGGTGGGCCGGCCGCCCTTGCCTGCCGTCCCGGCCTTCTCTGCCTTCCCTGCCTTCTGCTTCTGGCCGGATCTGGAGTCCCTGGTGTCCTGACGGTCGGCCCGGTCGGTGGCCGGACGGATGTCGGGCGCCGCTCCGCCCCGGGTCAGCCCGGCCCGGACCGAGCACACCGGCCAGGCCCCGGGACCCTGGCCGTCCAGCACCTTCTCGGCGATGGCGATCTGCTGGTCCTTGGTGGCCAGGTCCGCTCGGGGCGCGTAGCGAGTGCCGCCGTACTCCTCCCACGTGGACTGGGTGAACTGCAGGCCGCCGTAGTAGCCGTTGCCGGTGTTGATGTTCCAGTCGTTGGTCGACTCGCAGGCGGCGACCTTGTCCCAGGTCTCCACGTCGGCCGCCTGGGCGACTCCGGTCGCCATCAACGGGAGCGCCATGCCGGCACCGCCCGCGGTGACGGTGAGTGAGGCGCGGTTGATCCTGTTCGGCTGATACCGGCGGTGCCGGCCGCGCACGGCCATGGAGCCCCCTCGACATTGCGTCAGAAGGGGCAAAAGTAAGCGCTCCCCAACGGGTGTGACAAGACGGCTATCGGCCGCCGGGGCGCTCCAATGGCCGGGACTTTTCGCCCAGTTGTGCGCCGGTCCGCGCCTCGCGGGGGCGTGCTGCGGCACGTGTGCGGGGGGCGCGGGCAGGCACCCCGCGCCCCCGGGTGGTGGCGTCCGCCGGCTCGCACGCCTCCCCCGGAGGGTGGCGCGCGGCGGCCCGCTCGCCGGACCGGTACCGGTGTCCGCCGAGGGTTGGCCGGGTCTGCGGGTGAGTGTCCCGGGACTTTCGTCCGTATGAGGCTGCGCGCGTGTCGTGCGACCCGCGCGTGCGGCCGGAAGTGCGGCACGACAGGATGGTCGCGGCAGGACTGGCGGGCACCGACCGGCAGCACCGACGCCCCGGCAGCACCGTTACCAAGGTCATGAGGAGCCAACTCAATGAGCAGTTCAGCGCAGATCGGCGTCACGGGCCTCGCGGTCATGGGCCGCAACCTCGCCCGTAACTTCGCCCGCAACGGCTACACGGTCGCGGTGCACAACCGGACGGCGGCGCGCACGCACGCGCTCGTGGAGGAGTTCGGCGGCGAGGGCAGCTTCGTGGCGGCCGAGACGGCCAAGGAGTTCGTGGCCGCGCTGGAGCGACCGCGGCGGCTGGTCGTCATGGTGAAGGCCGGGGAGCCGACGGACGCGGTGATCGAGGAGTTCGCGCCGCTGCTGGAACCCGGCGACATGATCATCGACGGTGGCAACGCCCACTTCGCCGACACCCGCCGCCGGGAGAAGGCACTGCGCGAGCAGGGCATCCACTTCGTCGGCATGGGCGTCTCCGGCGGCGAGGAGGGCGCCCTGCACGGGCCGAGCATCATGCCGGGCGGCCCGAAGGAGTCGTACGACTCGCTCGGCCCGATGCTGGAGAAGATCTCCGCGAAGGCCGCCGACGGCGCGCCGTGCGTGACCCACGTGGGTCCGGACGGTGCCGGCCACTTCGTGAAGATGGTGCACAACGGCATCGAGTACGCGGACATGCAGCTGATCGGTGAGGCGTACCAGCTGCTGCGCGACGTCGCCGGGTACTCCCCCGCCCAGATCGCGGACATCTTCCGCACCTGGAACACCGGACGGCTGGACTCGTACCTGATCGAGATCACGGCCGAGGTGCTGTCCCACGTGGACGCGGAGACGGGCAAGCCGTTCGTCGACGTGGTGGTGGACCAGGCGGAGCAGAAGGGCACCGGTCGCTGGACCGTGCAGATCGCCCTGGACCTGGGCGTCCCGGTGTCCGGGATCGCGGAGGCGGTGTTCGCCCGTTCCCTGTCCGGGCACGGGGCGCTGCGCGAGGCGTCCCGCCAACTGGCCGGCCCGACGGCGAAGCCGCTGGGCGAGGCGGAGGCCGCGGCGTTCGCGGACCGGGTGGAGCAGGCGCTGTACGCGTCGAAGATCGTGTCGTACACCCAGGGCTTCCACGAGATCGCCGCGGGCAGCGAGGAGTACGGCTGGGACATCGACCTGGGCGCGGTCTCCGCGCTCTGGCGCGGCGGCTGCATCATCCGCGCCGCCTTCCTGGACCGCATCCGTGCCGCGTACGACGCGCGGGCCGACCTGCCGAGCCTGCTGTCCGACGAGACGTTCGCGCAGGAGATCGCCGACGCGCAGGACCACTGGCGCGAGGTGCTGATCGCGGCGACCCGCCAGGGCGTGCCGACCCCGGGCTTCGCGGCGGCCCTCGCCTACTACGACGCGCTGCGCGCGGAGCGGCTGCCGGCCGCGCTGACCCAGGGCCAGCGCGACTACTTCGGCGCGCACACCTACCGGCGCACGGACCGCGAGGGCTCGTTCCACACGCTGTGGGGCGGCGACCGGTCCGAGGTGACGGCGTAGCGCTCGGCTGTGCTCGCGTGAGGTGAACGGTGCGGGGCGGTGGACGGGTGCTCACCCGTCCACCGCCCCCGCGTCGTTTCCGCGGCCATGCCGCTCCGCCGGTCAGGTCAGTGGCGGGCCGGGTTCCGGGTTGGGCACCGGTTCGGGGCCCGGCGGGATGGGTGAGGGCGACGGCCCGGGCGGAGGCCCCGGCCGGGGCGGCGTCGGTCCCGGCGGCGTCGGTCCCGGTCCCGGCGGTCCCGGCGGCGTCGGTCCCGGTGCCGGCGGTCCCGGTTGTGGGTCCGGGGGTGTGGGGCCGGGCGCGGGGTCCG
>NZ_JAAGMD010000125.1 GCF_010548465.1 Streptomyces sp. SID14436
GGGCCCGTCGGTCGCGGACTGCTGCACGGCTCCTCCTCCCAGGCGAGGGCTGCCGGCGCGGGCGCGGGACGACACGCCGGAGGCGCCGGCCGGCCGGACCGGCTCCCGACCCGCCGAATGGTCCGTACCAATATGCCGTCGCTGACGCGGCCACATCAAGAGGGGCGGGGTGGGTGAACCGTCCGCGGGATTACGTATGCTGACCATCCGAACGGCTGAACTGCTCATGAGGGCTCGGCAGTTCATGCCCGGTGGCGCGGAACGCTGTCGTCGCTGATCCCGCGCCGGCGAGGGTGACCGGGCGGCGCGAGCCGGAACACGGCTCGGCCCCCGGCGCCCGCGCGTCGGCCGCCGTGCACCGTCCGGCCCCGCTGTGGTGGCCCCCCGACGGGCCCGGGATGAGATTGGCTGAGGGCTGAGTGCCCGTCAGTGTCCCCGACGAGAGGCCCCCCGAACGTGTTCCGTGTCCCCTCGCTCACCCTGGCCGTGGCCGGTGCCGCCCTGCTCGCCCCCGCCGTGCTCCCCTCCGGACCGGCCCCGCAGCACCGCACCGCACCGGTCGCCTGGAGCGGGAACCCCGTGTCCGCCGCCGACCTGCTGGCCCGCGTGAGCGACTGCACCCAGGTCTCCCACGGCCTCTACCGCACCGACCACGGCACGGCGGCGACGATCCCCGTGTGCGGCACCCCGGACGTCGTGCACTGGAAGGCCGACCTGGACATCGACTGCGACGGCCGGCCCGGCCCCCGCTGCAACGCCGGCACCGATCCCACGTTCACCTCCGCCACCGCCTTCGCCCAGTCCGACGGCCGCCCGCTGAACTCCGAGACCCTGCCGCACATCGTGGTGCCCGCCCCCAGCGCCGTCTGGGACTACCGGGAACACGGCGTGCGCGGCGGCTCCGTGGCGGCCGTGATCCACCGCGACCGGGTCCAGTACGCGGTCGTCGGCGACGTGGGTCCCGCGCACATCATCGGCGAGGCCTCCTACGCCACCGCCGAGGCGCTCGGCATCGACCCCGACCCGCGCACCGGCGGCACCCCCTCGGGGGTCACCTACATCGTGTTCAAGAACAGCAGGGTCACCCCGATCGAGGACCCCGACGCGGCGGTGGCCCTGGGCGAGGAACTCGCCCGCCGGTTCGTCGACGGCGGCTGACCGCACACGGACCGGGCGGGCGGGACGTCCGAGCCCCGCCCGCCCCGGCTCGGGAAAGGCCGGACCCCTCAAATCAAACCTTGCGGTAGGTGTACGCGTCCGCCGCCGCGGCCTCGACCGCCGCCAGGTCAGCCCCGGTGGCCGCCGTGACCACCGCGGCCACCGCGCCCTCCACGAACGGCGCGTCCACCAGCCGCGTGTTCCCGGGGAGTTCGTCCCCGTCCGCGAGCAGCGTCTTCACCGTGAGCACCGCGCTGCCCAGGTCCGTCAGCACGGCCACCCCGGCGCCGCGGTCGACGGACGCCGCCGCGGCCGCGATGAGCTCGGCACTGGTGCCCAGCCCGCCGCCCTCGGTACCGCCCGCCGGGGCGACGGGCACCGCGTCGCCCGCGCCCGCCAGCCCCTTCGCCAGCTCCGCGACCGACGCGGCCACCGCCGCGCTGTGCGAGACCAGCACGATGCCCACCGTCCCGTCACTCACCGTCGGCCTCCGTCCCGGCCGCGGCCGTCTCCAGGGCGGCGATCAGGAGCGCCGCCGACGTCGCCCCCGGGTCCTGGTGTCCGATGCTGCGCTCGCCGAGATAGCTGGCCCGGCCCTTGTGCGCCTGCATCGGCGTCGTCGCGACGGCGGCCTCCTCGGCGGCGCTGCGGGCCGCCGCGAAGGACGAACCGAGCGCGTCCACCGCCGGCACCAGCGCGTCGATCATGGTCTTGTCGCCGGGTGCGGCACCGCCGAGCTGCCTCACCGCGTCCACCCCGGCGCGCAGCGCCTCGGCCAGCTGCTGTTCGTCCACCTCGGCGGCGTCGCCCAGCGTCTTCCCGGCCCGGCGCAGCAGCGTGCCGTACAGCGGGCCGGAGGCGCCGCCCACCTTCGAGATGAGCAGCCGGCCCGCCAGGGTCAGCACGGCGCCGGGCGTGGCGGGCGGTTCCTTCTCCAGCGCGTCCCGCACCGCCGTGAACCCGCGCCGCAGGTTCCCGCCGTGGTCGGCGTCCCCGATGGGTGAGTCGAGGGCGGTGAGCCGTTCCGCCTCGCGGTCCACGGACGCGGCGGTCGCCAGCATCCAACGGCGGAAGAAAGCGGCATCGAGCACGGAAACTCCTCGCATGGTAGGTACTCCTCGACCCTGCCCCCCGGTGCCCGTCACATACCCCAGCGCAGGCCGGGCGTGCTCACCGGCGCGTCCCACAGGCGCAGCAGCTCCTCGTCGACCTGGCACAGGGTGACCGAGGCGCCGGCCATGTCCAGCGAGGTCACGTAGTTCCCCACGAGGATCCGCGCGACCGGGACGCCGCGCTCGCCGAGCACCCGCTGCACCTCGGCGTTGAAGCCGTACAGCTCCAGCAGCGGGGTCGCGCCCATGCCGTTGACCAGGACGAGGACCGGGTTGCGCGGGGTGACGTCCGCGAGGATCGCGTCGACTGCGGCCTCGGCGATCTCGCCCGCCGTCATCATCGGGCGCCGCTCCCGGCCGGGCTCGCCGTGGATGCCGATGCCCAGCTCCAGCTCACCCTGCGGCAGGTCGAAGGTGGGGCTGCCCTTGGCGGGAGTGGTGACCGCGCTGAGCGCGACGCCGAAGCTGCGGGAGTTCTCGTTGACCTGCCGGGCGACGGCCTCCACCCGCTCCAGCGGCTGCCCCTCGTCGGCGGCGGCGCCCGCGATCTTCTCAACGAACAGCGTGGCACCCGTCCCGCGGCGGCCGGCGGTGTAGAGGCTGTCGGTGACCGCCACGTCGTCGTTGACCAGGACCTTCGCGACCTGCACCCCCTCGTCCTCGGCCAGTTCGGCGGCCATGTCGAAGTTCAGCACGTCGCCCGTGTAGTTCTTCACGATGAACAGCACCCCGGCGCCGCTGTCCACGGCCGCCGCGGCCCGCACCATCTGGTCGGGCACCGGCGAGGTGAACACCTCTCCCGGGCAGGCGGCGGAGAGCATCCCCGGCCCGACGAACCCGCCGTGCAACGGCTCGTGCCCGGAGCCACCGCCGGACACCAGCCCGACCTTCCCGGCCACCGGCGCGTCCTTGCGGACGATCACCCGGTTCTCCACGTCCACCGTCAGTTCGGGATGGGCCGCCGCCATACCCCGCAGAGCGTCGGCGACCACGGTCTCCGGGACGTTGATGAGCATCTTCATGGGTGCCTCCTCGGAACCCGCCGAGCGGGTCCGCCGCTGGTTCCTGCTGGTCGGACGGAAAAGGAACGGGAATCGGGGCCCGGCGGCCCGCGGCGGGCCGTGAGCCGGGTGCTGCTGGTGGCGCATGAGGGATTGTCACGTCGGTCGGGCGGTCGGCGGCCCTCGGCTGAGAGGGCCGCTAGTCGGCAGTATCGACCTTGGCACGGCGAAGGGCACGTGCACGAGCAGGACCGGCCGAGGTGCCTTGCCCGCGGGCCGCGCACGGAGCCGGACGCCCCGCCCGGGCCCGGCCGTCCGGGCGCGGCGGATCCGGCGGACGGGTCGTGAGCCGGACGCACCGC
>NZ_JAAGMD010000144.1 GCF_010548465.1 Streptomyces sp. SID14436
CGGCGGCCGCCGGCTCGGCCGCCGGGGCGGTGGCGGCGGGCGGCACCGGCTGCGGGTCGGGGGCGCCGATGTGCCAGGCGGAGCGGCGCTGCGGCTCCTTGTCGTGGTTCGGCCGCTGGGTCACGTCCTGCGGAGGGCGGGGCATGAACCGGACCGGCAGGGCCACCAGGTGCCGGGAGGCGATGGACTCGGTGTACTCCAGCTCGTCCTCGTCGATGTCGAGTTCCACGTCCGGCAGCCGCATCAGCAGCGCGTCGACGCCGATCTCGGCGATGGCGCGGCCGATGTCCTGCCCCGGGCACTCGTGCGGCCCGCCGCCGAACGCCACGTGCGAGCGGTTGCCCTGCATGTTGGCGGTCGGGTCGGGACGCATCCGGGGGTCGACGTTGGCCGGGGCGGGGGCGAACAGCAGCCCGTCGCCGCGCCGGATGCGCTGCCCGCCCAGCTCGGTCTCCTGCTTGGCGAAGTAGGCGAACACGGTGCTGAACGGCGGCTCGTCCCACAGCAGCTGCTCCACCGCCTCCGGCACCGTCATCTGCCCGCCGTTGAGCTGGGCGCGGAAGCGCGGGTCGGTCAGCACGGTCAGCAGCACGTTCGCCAGGAGGTTGGCGGTGGTCTCGTACGCGGCGATGAGCACCACCCGCAGGTGCTCGCGGACCTCGTCGTCGGTGAGGCCGGCCGGGTGCCGGACGAGGTGGCTGGCGAAGTCGTCCTGCGGCTCGGCCCGGCGGCGGGCGGTGAGCCGGGCCAGGGCGTCCATGATGTACGCGTTGCTGGCGATCGCCGTCTCGGTGCCCTTGAGCATGTCGCGGGCGGCCTCGACGATGCGGTCGTTGTACTCGTCGGGCATGCCGAGGATCTGGCACATGACGGCCATCGGCAGGTGCTCGGCGTACTGGCCGACGAGTTCGGCCTCGCCCTCCTCGCAGAAGTTGTTGACGAGGCGCTGGGTGTAGCGGTTGATCTGCCGGCGCAGCGTGCGGAAGTCGATGGTCGCCATGGCGCTGTCGAGCGCGCCGCGCAGCCGCTTGTGCTCGTCGCCCTCGACGTGCGAGCACATCGGCTGCCAGGCGATGTGCGGCATCAGCGGGTGGTCGGGCTTGACCAGGCCCTCCCGCAGCGGCGACCAGATGCGGCTGTCCCGGCAGAACTGGGCGGGGGTGCGCACCATGTGCAGGCTCTCGGCGTGGCCGAGGACCACCCACACCGGAACGTCGTCGTGGAGCAGGGCGGGTGCCACCGGGCCGTGCTCGGCCCGCAGCTCCTCGTAGAGCTTTCTCAGGTCGTCCGACTCGTGCAGCCGGCGCAGCCCTCCGGGGCCCAGGCCGTGCGCGGGGCAGCCGGGGGGCGGGCCGGTCCGGGAGGTGTCCGTCGTGGTCGGTGCGTGGGATTCAGGCGTCACTGTGGTCGCTCCGCAAACTGGGGAAACGCGAGGGGTCGGGGGGTGGCGGGCCGGGATCAGGTGAGCGAGCGGGTCATGGCGAGCGAGTGCAGGAACCGCATGAGGGTCATCAGGACGTCGCGGCTGGAGGCCCGGCGCCGCACGTCGCACTCCATGATCGGGACGTCCTTGGACAGGTCGAGCGCGGTGCGCAGGTCCTCCAGCGGGTAACGGGGCGCGTCGGGGAAGGAGTTGACGGCGACGACGAAGGGCACCCCGCGCTCCTCCAGGCGCCCCATGACGTCGAAGCTCACCTCGAGCCGGCGGGTGTCGACCAGCACCACCGCGCCCAGCGCCCCTTCGAACAGGCCGTTCCACAGGAACCAGAAGCGTTCCTGGCCCGGGGTGCCGAACAGGTAGAGCACCAGCTGGTCGGTGATCTTGATGCGGCCGAAGTCCATGGCCACGGTGGTGGCCGTCTTGGTCGCCGACCCGTAGTTGTCGTCGACCCCGATCCCGGCCTGGGTCATGGTCTCCTCGGTGGTCAGCGGCCGGATCTCGCTGACCGAGCCGACCATGGTCGTCTTGCCGACCCCGAACCCCCCGACGATCACGATCTTCGCCGCGGCCTGGGCCGTGTGCGGCAACTGGTCCTCGGTGCGCGGGCCGGGGACGGTGTCAGAGCCTTTGAAGTCCATGCATCACCGCTTCGAGAAGGGAACGGTCCGGGAGCGCCTGCCGGACGATCGGGGCGCGCGCCTGGACGAGTTCCGCCGTCAGCATCTCGGTGAGCAGCACCGTCACGACGCTGAACGGAAGGCTGAGGTAGGCCGACAGCTCGGCCACGGACAGGGGTGCGGCACAGAGCCGGAGCAGTGCCGCCTGCTCGGGGGTGGCCGACGGCGGGGGGTCCTCGGCGCGCGCCACGATGAGCGTGACGAGGTCGAGTTCCGCCCGGCCGCCGTCCGCGCCGGCGACGACGTACAGGCGTTCCGGGTTGCCGCCCTCGCCGTCCTTGCCCTGGGACGGCGGCCGGGGAGGGGGATCCTCCTGGGGACTGCGCCTCTGGCGTTGCGGAGGAGTCATACGGTCTGCCCGTTCCGTCGGGGCGGGCTGGTCAGATGGGCGCCGATGCGGACGACCAGGTCGCGCATCATGCCGCCCATCCGGCCCGGCTCGCAGGTCATGTCGGACAGGACCGCGAGGTAGGCGTTGGCGCCGGCCGCCATCAGGTAGAAGTAGCCGCCGTTGATCTCGATGACCACCATCTTCATCTCGCCGTCGCTGCGCGGCAGTTCCTGGGCGACCGCACCGGCGAGGCTCTGCACGCCGGCGCAGGCGGCGGCCACGCGGTCGGCGGCGTCCGGCTCACCGCCGTAGCGGGCGATGCGCAGACCGTCGGCCGACAGGACCACGATCATTTCCACGCCGGGCACACCGTCGGCGAGCTCCTTGAGCATCCAGTCGAAGTTGGCTCGCTGCTGGATCACTTGAGGTTCCCCTCGTCGTCGGCCTCGGTTCGGGCCGGGTCGTTGATGAGATGCAGGTAGGCGGTCGGGTTCCGGGTGAAGTCCGTGGGGTGGACGCCCGGGTCGAGGTCCTTCTTCAGGCCGTCCCAGAACGCGTCGACCCACAGGCCGGGTTCACGGTCGTCCTTGGGCGCCGGCTCGGGCTCGGGCGTGGTCCAGGGCGTCGTCTCGCCGCGCGCGGCGGCCTCCCGCTCGGCGCGCTCCGCGGCGGCCTGCTCGGCGTACCGCTGGGTCAGGGAGGTCTTCACCCGGCTGCGGCGCTGCGGCAGTCCGCCCGGGGTCCACTCGGTGACCTCGGGGACCTCGTCCTCCATGGAGACCGTGGCGGGGATGCGCGGGCTGGTGGGCCGGCGCTTCTTGGGGGCCCGCTCGGGACCGGGGAGCGCGTCGACCTGCATGGGGACCGCGGTCGCGCCGATGCCGTGGGCGAGACCGACACCGGGCTGGTCGGTGAGCATCTCGCTGGGGACGACGAGGACGGCCCGGACGCCTCCGTAGGCGGAGGCCCGCAGCGACACCCGCATGTTGTAGGCGGCGCACAGCCGGCCGACGACGGCGATGCCGAGGCGGGGGCTCTCGCCGAGGTCCTGGAGGTCGACGCCGCGCTGGGCGCGGTCCAGCATGCCCTCGATCCGGGCGCGGGCCTCCTCGTCGAGGCTGACGCCGGCGTCCTCGATCTCGATGGCGACGCCGGTCTGGACCTCGGTGGCGGTGACGTGCACCTTGGTCTGCGGCGGCGAGTAGCGGGTGGCGTTGTCGAGGAGTTCGGCCGCGGCGTGGATGACGGGCTCGACGGAGATGCCCTTGACGTTGACCTTGGCGATCGACTTCAGGTCGATGCGGCGGTACTCCAGGATGCGGGACATCGCGCCGCGCAGCACGCTGTAGAGCGCGACGGGCTGGGGCCACTGGCGTCCGGGGCGGCCGCCGCCGAGGACGGAGATGGAGTCGGCGAGGCGGCCGATCAGGGCGGTGCCGTGGTCGATGCGCAGCAGGTCGTCGAAGACCTCGGGGTTGCGGCCGTGGTCCTCCTCCATCTCGCGGAGTTCCTTGGCCTGCTGGTGGACGATGGCCTGCACGCGGCGGGCGATGCTGACGAAGGACCGGGCGGAGGAGTCCCGCAGGGTTTCCTCGTCGTCGATGATCCGCAGCATGATGCGCAGCAGCCGGATCTGGTACTCCGGCAGGTCGCGCCAGGCGGGGTTCAGCTTGGGCAGGTCGCGGATCACCTCGTGGGGCGTGTTGCCGCGGTGCAGGTAGTCCAGTGCGCCGGGGGTGACCTCCTGCGCGAAGTGCAGCGTCTCCGTGTCGTGGGCGGCGATGCGCGCCTCCAGATACGCACGGTGACGCTCGTGCTCGGCGCGCGCGTCCCGCAGGACACGGCCGCGGCGTGCGGCCTCCGCAGCGGAGGCGATCACCAGCGCGGTGGCGACGGCGCCGCAGACGCCGACGGCGAGCCGGGCGGGTTCCGTCACCAGTGCGACGGCGGCTCCGGTCGCCGCGGCCATCAGTATCGCCGGGAGCAACAGGACGCGCGCGTACGGAAGTTCACGGCGACCGGGCGGGGATTGGACACTCACCATGTGGGCCCTCTGGAAGGAATCGGCTGGTGGTCGGGGGGCGGTGCGGGGAACGGGCTGGTCAGCGATTGCGGGAATTTCACGCAAAGGGGAACAGGCGCACGAATTCATCCCAACTGGGTGCGCTGCGGGCGAGCTTAGTCCGACCGGATCATCGCCGAGTCATATTCAGCAAGTGCCGGAAATGGCCCCGGGGGCAGCGGTACGCTTGAGTCCATTTACACGCTGCGACACAACTCGAACACACGCCGTAACGGCGCACTGGCGTACGAACGTCACTCACCGTCACGAGTGAAGAATCGCGCCGACCGGGCCCGGCACCGTGTCCTGCCCGGCTGCCCGCACGAGGGGCGTCCCGCTGAGTCCTGCCCGCGGAAGCGCCGGATGATGCCCCGCACGGGGGCGCACAGGACGCAGAAGCCCGGCGCGCACGGGGCGCACCGGGCTTCGGGGGACGGAACGACGTCGGGGACGCGGGCGTCAGCCCACGGAGGAGTAGGCCACCACCCCGCGCAGCAGTCCGTCCACGGCCTTGCGGGCGTTCTTCGCGACCGTGGACCCCTCGACGGCGGGAGCGGCGGCGGAGATCTGCCCGAGCACGTCGATGACCTGCTTGCACCAGCGCACGAAGTCGCCGGCCGGCATCTCCGCCTCGCGCAGCACCTCGTCGAGGCCCTTGCCGGACGCCCACATGTAGGCGGCCCAGGCGAAACCGAGGTCCGGCTCCCGCTGGCCCACGCCCTCCGTCTGGGAGATGCGGAAGTCCTCCTCCAGGGCGTCCAGCCGCCCCCAGATGCGGACCATGTCGCCGAGGGCCGCCTTGGCCTTGCCGGACGGCAGCTTCGGCGCCATCGCGTCGTCGGCGACCCGTGCCTCGAAGACCAGTGCGGAGACGCAGGCGGCCAGTTCGGCCGGGGCCAGCCCCTCCCAGACGCCCTCACGCAGGCATTCGCTGGCCAGCAGGTCGAGTTCGCCGTAGAGCCGGGCGAGCCGCTTGCCGTGCTCGGTGACCTCGTCGCCGCGGAGGTAGTCCATCTCGGTCAGCAGCGCCACGATGCGGTCGAAGGTGCGGGCGATGGTGTTCGTCCGGCCCTCGATCCGCCGCTCCAGCTGCGAGGTGTCGCGCAGCAGCCGGTGGTAGCGCTCGGCCCAGCGGGCGTGGTCCTCCCGGTCGTCGCAGCCGTGGCAGGGATGCGCCCGGATCGCCTTGCGCAGCCGGGCGATCTCCCGGTCGTCGGCCGCCTGCGACCGCCGCTTGCGGTGCCGCTCGGGCGCGATGTGCCCGGCCTTGGTGCGCAGCGCCGAGGCGAGGTCGCGACGGGACTGCGGCGAGCGCGGGTTGAAGGACTTCGGGATCCGCATCCGCTCCAGCGCCTCGACGGGCACCGGGAAGTCGACCGACGCCAGCCGCTTGACCTGCCGTTCGGCGGTCAGCACCAGCGGGCGCGGGCCGTCGTGGTGGTCGAACCCGCGGTGGCCGTTGGAACGGCCCGCGGGCAGCCCCGGGTCCAGCACCAGGGCCAGCCCCGCGTACTTGCCGGTGGGGACGTGGATGACGTCGCCCGGCTTCAGCTTCTCCAGCGCGACGGCGGCCTCCGCGCGGCGCTGCACGGCGCCCTGCCGGGCCAGTTCCGTCTCACGGTCCTTCAGTTCGCGGCGCAGGCGCGCGTACTCCTCGAAGTCGCCGAGGTGACAGGTCATGGAGGCCTTGTAGCCCTCCAGGCCCTCCTCGTTGCGCTGCACCTGGCGGGAGATGCCGACGACCGACTTGTCGGCCTGGAACTGGGCGAACGAGGTCTCCAGCAGCTCGCGCGAGCGGTGCCGGCCGAACTGCTCCACCAGGTTGACCGCCATGTTGTACGACGGCTTGAAGCTGGACCGCAGCGGATAGGTGCGGGTGCCCGCCAGTCCCGCGAGGTGCTCGGGGTTCATGCCGCGCTGCCACAGGACCACCGCGTGGCCCTCGACGTCGATGCCGCGCCGGCCGGCCCGGCCGGTCAGCTGGGTGTACTCGCCGGGGGTGATGTCGGCGTGCTGCTCGCCGTTCCACTTGACCAGCTTCTCCAGCACCACCGAGCGGGCGGGCATGTTGATGCCGAGGGCGAGGGTCTCGGTGGCGAACACGGCCTTCACCAGCCCGCGCACGAACAGCTCCTCGACGACCTCCTTGAACGTCGGCAGCATGCCCGCGTGGTGGGCCGCGATGCCGCGCTCCAGGCCCTCCAGCCACTCGTAGTACCCCAGGACGTGGAGGTCCTCGGCCGGGATGGACGCGGTGCGCTCCTCGACCAGGGAGCGCACCTGGGCGCGCGCCTCCTCGTCGTTGAGCCGCAGGCCGGCGTACAGGCACTGCTGGACCGCGGACTCGCAGCCGGCCCGGCTGAAGATGAACGTGATGGCGGGCAGCAGGCCCTCGGCGTCGAGGCGTTCGATGACCTCCGGCCGGCTCGGCGTCCACACGCGCGAGCGCTGTCTGCGCTCCCGCTCGCGGTCGGCCTCGCGCATGTTCCCCCGCCCGCGGCGGCGGTCGCCCCACGGGGGACGGCTCGCCTCCAGCCGGGCCATGCGCATCAGGTCGGGGTTGACGGCCTTCTTGCGGCCCTCGCCCTCCTCGAACAGGTCGTAGATCCGCCGCCCGGCGAGCACGTGCTGGAACAGCGGCACGGGGCGGTGCTCGGAGACGATCACCTCGGTGTCGCCGCGCACGGTGTCGAGCCAGTCGCCGAACTCCTCGGCGTTCGACACCGTCGCCGACAGGGACACCAGGGTCACCGACTCGGGGAGGTGGATGATCACTTCCTCCCACACGGCGCCGCGGAAGCGGTCGGAGAGGTAGTGCACCTCGTCCATGACCACGTAGCCGAGGCCGAGCAGGGTCTGCGACCCCGCGTACAGCATGTTCCGCAGCACCTCGGTGGTCATCACGACCACCGGGGCGTCGGAGTTGACGCTGTTGTCACCGGTGAGCAGGCCCACCTTGCCGCTGCCGTACCGACGGCACAGGTCGGCGTACTTCTGGTTGGACAGCGCCTTGATGGGGGTGGTGTAGAAGCATTTCTTGCCCTGTTCGAGGGCGAGGTGGACGGCGAACTCGCCGACGATCGTCTTGCCGGAGCCGGTGGGGGCCGCCACCAGCACGCCCTTGCCCGCCTCGAGCGCCTGGCAGGCCTCGATCTGGAACGGGTCGAGGCCGAAGTCGTACATCTCGCGGAAGGGGGCGAGCGCGGTGGCCTGCTCGGCAGCGCGCCTGCGTGCTGCCGCGTACCGCTCGGCCGGTGAGAGGTCCTCTGTCATCGTGCTTTCGAGCCTACCGGGCCGCACCGACAACAGGACGATCATTAACCGGACCGGTCCCGGCGGGAGGGCGTCCCGCCCTGATCAGAGGCCCACCCGTCCTGATCAGGGGCCCACGACGCGCACGGCGGCGGGCACGCAGCGCACGGTCAGGGGCAGCGCCCCGACCGGTTCGCCGTCCGCGTACCCGGTGACCCCGTCGGCGGCCAGTTCCACCCGCGCCGCCCGCAGGACGGTGACCACCGGGTGGCCGACATGGGTCCCCTTGTACACGGTGGGGAACACCCGCAGCAGGGTGCTGCGGCTGCACGCGCCGACCACCGTGACGTCGAGCAGGCCGTCGGTGAGGTCCGCGCCGTGGCAGACCCGCATGCCGCCGCCGTAGGACGGCCCGTTGCCGACCGCGACCAGCGTCGCCTCGACCTCGCGGACCTCACCGCCGTCGAGGGTGATCCGGTACGGGACCGGCCGCAGCGCGGACAGCTCGGCGAGCATCGCGAGGTCGTACTTGATCCGGCCCACGGGCAGCCGCATGCGGTTGCCGCGGTCGTTGACCCGGGAGTCGAAGCCGGAGGCGAGGACGTTGGCGAACCAGCGGTCGCCGACCTGTCCGAGGTCGATGTCGCGCACCCGGCCGCACTTGAGGGCGTCGGCGGTCATCCGTCCGGCGGCGGCCGGGTCCCGCAGCGGCAGGCCGACGGCCCGGGCGAAGTCGTTGCCGGTGCCCGCGGGGACCAGGCCGAGCGGGGTGCCCGTGCCGGCCACGGCCTGCAGCGCCAGGTGCACCATGCCGTCGCCGCCCACCGCGATCAGCGC
>NZ_JAAGMD010000168.1 GCF_010548465.1 Streptomyces sp. SID14436
CCGTCCCCGGTGTCCCCGGGGTCCCCGTCGGCCGGGCCCCGCGTGCTCTTCGTGCCCCCGGCGGCGAAGCCGCCGAAGCCGCGGCGGACGCGGTCGCCCAGGTCGCCGGCGCCGCCCGCGATGTCGTTGACCAGCTTCATCAGCGGGTCCTTGGAGTTCTTCACCTCGCCGGCGTAGCTGCTCGCCGACTCCCGCCAGGAGTCCCGCACCGAGGCGTCCTTGTCCTCCTCGCGGCGCGGGTAGTGACCGTCCATGATCCGCTGGAAGTCGCGGGAGGCCTCCCACTTCTTCAGCTCGGCGGCCCGCACGGTCGTGAAGGGGTGCGAGCGGGGCAGCACGTTGAGGATCTTCAGCACGGAGTCGCGCAGGTCGCCCGAGGCCTCGTACTCGTCGGCCTGCTCCAGGAACGCGTCCACGTTCATCTCGTGCAGGTGGTTGCCGCCCGCGATCTTCATCAGGCCGCGCATGGACGCCGTCAGGTCCTGGCCGACCAGCAGCCCCGCCCGGTCCGCGGACAGCTCCGACTTGCGGAACCACTCGCGCAGCGCCGTCACGATCGCCATGATCGCGATGTTGCCGAGCGGGATCCAGGCGACCCGGACCGCCAGCGACGTCAGGAACAGCAGGATGGTCCGGTACACGGCGTGACCGGACAGCGCGTGCCCGACCTCGTGGCCGACGACCGCCCGCATCTCCTCCTCGTCGAGCAGCTCGACGAGTCCCGTGGTCACCACGATGATCGGCTCGTCCAGGCCGATGCACATGGCGTTCGGGTTCGGGTCCTGCTTGACGTACATCGGCGGGACCTTCTCCAGGTCCAGGATGTAGCAGGCGTCCCGCAGCATGTCGTTGAGGTGCGCGAACTGCCGGTCGGAGACCCGCACCGAGTCGGACAGGAACAGCAGCCGGAGACTGCGCTCGGGCAGCAGGCCGCTCAGGGCCTTGAAGACAGTGTCGAAACCGGTCAGCTTGCGCAGCGCCACCAGGGCGGAGCGGTCGGCGGGGTGTTCGTAGGCACGCGAGGAGATCCCGGGGAAGCGCCTGCGCTGCCTGCTCGGCACGCTCTCGTGCCCGTTGTGCTGATGGCCGTCGGACATCTTTCCCCCAGTGCGTCTGGATGACTCGTGCGGATCCCGTGCCGCCGTGTGTCCTGCGAGGCGGACCCCAGCCTAGGCGGAGTCGGCGCGATGGGGCAGTGCGGCCGGGCGGACAGCCGGCCGGACCGCGCCGGGACACCCCACGGACACCACCGGGCTCCAGGCAGAAGGACGACACAGGCCCCGCAATGGTTGCCCGCCGGCCCGGCCGCGGGCGCGTCGCCGCACCGCAACGGCGGAGTCGGGGTGATCGTCGAGAAGGCCCCCGCTTACGATGTCCGGACGTCCTTATCCCGCCCACACGCGATAGGTCCTGCCGAAGATGAGCTTCCACAGCGCCGCTGCCCAGTTGGTCACTCTCGCCGCCGAGGGCGGAGAGCACAGCGGCAACCACGACAGTCTGAACCCCTACCTCGCCGGCGGCGGAGCCCTGGTCGCGCTCCTGCTGCTGCTGTGGATCACCACCCGCTTCAACCGGGACCGCTGAGGCCCGTCGACGGCCGTCGCCGCGACGGGCCCGGCCGGGGCATCGGGGCCGGGCCGGTAGGGTCTGCTCGCATGGAGCAGGACATGCCCACCGGCCCGGCGGACGGCACGGCCGGTGAGACGACACGCGGCGACGGCGGGCGGAGCCCCGCGCTCCGCCGCGCTGCCGGCGGCCCGGGCAGCGCCCCGGCCGGACAGGGCAAGCGCCGTCTGGGCGTCATGGGCGGCACCTTCGACCCGATCCACCACGGCCACCTCGTGGCGGCCAGCGAGGTCGCCGCGCGCTTCCACCTCGACGAGGTGGTCTTCGTGCCCACCGGACAGCCGTGGCAGAAGAGCCACCGGACGGTCTCCGCGGCGGAGGACCGCTATCTGATGACGGTCGTCGCCACCGTCGAGAACCCGCAGTTCTCCGTGAGCCGGATCGACATCGACCGCGGCGGCCCCACCTACACCGTGGACACCCTGCGCGACCTGCGCGCGCTCAACCCGGACACGGACCTGTTCTTCATCACCGGCGCCGACGCCCTCGCCCAGATCCTCACCTGGCGCGACAGCGAGGAACTGTTCTCCCTGGCGCACTTCATCGGCGTCACCCGGCCCGGCCACCACCTCAGCGACGCCGGGCTCCCCGAGGGCGGGGTCTCCCTCGTCGAGGTGCCCGCCCTCGCCATCTCCTCCACGGACTGCCGTGCGAGAGTCGCCAAGGGAGACCCCGTCTGGTACCTGGTGCCGGACGGAGTCGTGCGCTACATCGCCAAGCGCGAGCTGTATCGCGGCGAGTGAGCGGGAAGGGGCACCGGTGAACGACGGATACGACGCGGGGTACGGGGGCGGCGCGCCCTACGAACTCGTCGGCTACGACGCGTACGGGCAGCCGGTCTACCGGCAGGTCCCGGTCCAGCAGGCCCCCCAGCAGCCGCCCGCCCCCGACCCGTACGGCTCCTACGACCCCTACCAGCAGCAGACCGGCGTCCCGCAGCCCCCGCACCCGCAGCAGGACCCTCAGGGGTACGGCTACGACCCGTACGCCACCGGCGCCGGGCAGCACGCGCCGGCGTACGACCCCTACGACCCGTACGGCACCGGGCAGCAGCCGCCCGCTCACGACCCGTACGGCTCCTACGACCCCTACGGGCAGGCCACCGCCCCGGGCGGGAGCCCGGCGGGCCCGTACGACCCCTACGGGGAGACCCACGCGCAGGGCGGCACCGGCCGGCAGCCCCGCGTCACGGAGCAGCGGGCCCACATCCCCCAGCAGGCCCGCCCGGTGGACGACGAGGACGCGCCGGCCCCGGACGGCGACGGGCCGGAGTACCGCGGCGAAGCGGAGGACGGCGGCGGACCGGAGTACCGCACCGAGCAGTTCGCCTTCGTCGAGGAGCCGGACGGCGACTCCGAGGACGTCATCGACTGGCTGAAGTTCACCGAGAACCGCACCGAGCGCCGCGAGGAGGCCCGGCGCCGGGCCCGCAGCCGCATCATCGCCCTCACCGTGGTGTTCGCCCTGGTCGTCGCCGGCGGCGTCGGCTACCTCTGGTACGCCGGGAAGCTGCCCGGCCTGTCCGGCTCCGGCACCGGTACCGGCACCACCACGGCGGCCGGGGCGCAGAAGCGGGACGTGATCGTCGTCCACCTGCACGACACCAAGAAGGGCGGCACCGCCACCGCGCTGCTCGTCGACAACACCACCACCAAGCAGGGCACCACCGTCCTGCTGCCCAACTCGCTCGCCCTGACCGCGGACGACGGCACCACCACCACGCTCGCCAAGTCCGTCGAGGACGACGGCTCCGGCGGCACCCGCGGCGCGCTCGACGCGGTCCTCGGCACCGACATCGAGGGCACCTGGCGCCTCGACACCCCCTACCTGCAGAACCTCGTCGACCTGGTCGGCAACATCGACATCGACACCAACGCCGACGTGCCCGACCCCGCCGCCAAGAAGAAGGGCGCGACGCCCCTGGTCCGCAAGGGCAGCAGCCAGACCCTCAGCGGCAAGATGGCCGTCGCCTACGCCACCCACCGCGCCTCCGGCGAGGGCCAGAACGCCCAGCTGGAACGGTTCGGCCAGGTCATGCAGGGCGTGCTGCGCAAGATGACCTCCGACCCGGACGCGGCGACGCTCACCATCCAGACGCTGGGGCAGATCATCGAGCCGCCGCTGACCGACAAGGACCTCGGCTCCTTCCTGGCCCGGCTCTCCGACCTCGCCAAGGGCGGCGACCACAAGACCGCCCTGCTGCCCGTCGAGGACGACGGCACGCTCAGCGCCGAGGCGAGCGACGGCGTGGTCAAGAAGGTCCTCGGCGGCACCGCCAAGAGCCCCGACCAGGACGCGGCGGTCAGCGTCTCGGTGCGCAACGCCACCGGCGTGAAGGACAACACCGAGAAGGCCCGCGTGGTGCTCCTCAACGGCGGCTTCACCTTCCTGGAGGGCGGCACCGCGAGCGCCGAGGCGACCTCCGAGGTGGTCTACGCGAACGCCGCCGACAAGGAGAACGCCGCCGAGGTCGCCAAGACCCTGGGGCTGCCCGCCTCCGCCGTGACCAAGGGCAAGATCTCCGCCAACGCCCGCGTCGCGGTCGTTCTCGGCCAGGACTACGACCCCGGGTCGTAGTCCGGCCGGGCGGGCGCGCACCCCCGTGATCACGGTCGACGGCGTGGGGTGCGCGGGGCGGTCCGTGAGACCCTGGGGGTCAACAGACCACCTACCGAAAGCCTTGTAGTGACCGCTACCGACCGTTCCGTCCAGCTCGTCACCACCGCCGCCCAGGCGGCCGCCGACAAGCTGGCGCACGACATCGTCGCCTACGACGTCAGTGACGTGCTGTCCATCACCGACGCGTTCCTGCTCGCGTCCGCCCCCAACGACCGCCAGGTCAAGTCGATCGTCGACGAGATCGAGGAGCGGCTGGCCAAGGAGCTCGACGCCAAGCCCGTGCGCCGCGAGGGCGACCGCGAGGCCCGCTGGGTGCTGCTCGACTACGTCGACATCGTCGTCCACGTCCAGCACAGCGAGGAGCGCGTCTTCTACGCCCTGGAGCGGCTGTGGAAGGACTGCCCCGAGCTGGAGCTGCCCGCCGACGCCGTGGCCTCCCGCGGCAAGGCCGCCGAGCACGCCCGGCAGCTGGAGGCCGAGGCGGCCGCCGCCGAGGCCGCGGAGCCGGGTGGTGAGTGGCGGTGAGCGCCGCCTCCGACGCCGCGGGCCGGACCGGCCGGCGGGGCCGCCGCATCATCCTGTGGCGGCACGGCCAGACGTCCTGGAACGTGGAACGCCGCTTCCAGGGCAGCACCGACGTGGAGCTCACCGAGACCGGTGTGTCCCAGGCCCGCCGTGCGGCCCGGCTGCTGGCGGGCCTGAAGCCGGACGCGATCGTCGCCTCCGACCTGAAGCGGGCCGCGGCGACCGCCGCCGAGCTCGCCGCGCTCACCGGCCTGCCGGTGACCCACGACGAGGCCCTGCGGGAGACCTACGCGGGCGCCTGGCAGGGGCTCACGCACGACGAGATCATCGCCCGCCACGGCGACGAGTACCGCGCCTGGAAGCGCGGTGAGCCGGTCCGCCGGGGCGGTGGCGAGCTGGAGACCGAGGTCGCCGACCGCGCGGCTCCCGTGGTGCTGCGGCACACGGAGAAGCTGCCGGAGGACGGCACGCTCGTCGTGGTCAGCCACGGCGGCACCATCCGCACCACCATCGGCCGGCTCCTCGGGCTCGACCCGCACCACTGGGAGGGCCTCGGCGGTCTCACCAACTGCTGCTGGTCCGTCCTCGGCGAGGGGGCCCGCGGCTGGCGCCTGCTGGAGCACAACGCCGGCACGCTGCCGGAACCGGTGCTCGGCGACGACGACTGACGGTCCGGGAACGCCCCCGGCGCGGCCCGGGGCCCGGATTTCACTTTCCGGCAGGTCGCAGGCTAAAGTTCTTCTTGTTCGCCCCGCCGAGCGGGGCGAAACACCATGTGAGCCGATCACATGGGGCAAGGGGCTATAGCTCAGTTGGTAGAGCGCCTGCATGGCATGCAGGAGGTCAGGAGTTCAATTCTCCTTAGCTCCACACGACGAAGATCCCGTCCTCCGCGCGAGGGCGGGATTTTTCGTCACCCGCGCTTGAGCAGGAACGCCCCGCCAGGCGTATACCTCTACGAGGCGCCGAGCCGTGTCCCGAACGGTACCCCGGCGTCGCTGACCGTATTGGCCCGGTCGTGGCAGAATCAAACGGCCGGAAGGGGGCGCGGCCCGACGGGAGGGAGTTGCGATGCCTGCGAGCATCTTCGAGGAGGTCGACCACCTCCTCGGAGCGGCGGTGACCCGACGTACCGCCACCCGCTTCAGCTGCCCTTCCTGCGGTTCCGCGCACGTCGCCCAGGTCCTCGGGGACAACGGTGGCATCTCCTACGTGTGCACGGCCTGCGGCCACAGCTGGAGCTGAACGATGGGTGCACACAGGCGGAAGTGCGACTGGTGCGGCAGCGGGACGCCGATCGTACGCGACATGGAGCCGATCAATCCCGAGTACCAGTACTGGTGCGAGGAGTGCGCGCGGGCGCTGATCATAAAGGGCGACCCCATCGAGACCTACCGGGAACTCGAGGGCGAACCGATCTACGGCCGGCTGCTCGAGGAACACTGCACGCTGAAGCGGTTCTACTCGTTCGTCACGGCATGAGCCCGCCGAGGGCATTTCGGGCATAGCCGAGCGAAGCGAAACCGATTTGGTGTTGGCCCGGGTGGACCGTGTAAAGTTGGCGTCGCCGCCGGGGAAACCGGGCGGAGCGCAACACGGGGCTATAGCTCAGTTGGTAGAGCGCCTGCATGGCATGCAGGAGGTCAGGAGTTCAATTCTCCTTAGCTCCACAGAAGTCGAAGGCGGATCATCCTCCCTGGATGATCCGCCTTCCGCGTTGTGGGGGCCCGCGTCAGCGGCCCAGGGCGCGCCGCCCCCGCCCCTGGGAGAGCACCGGCAGGTTCCGCGAGGGCGCCTTGGCCCGGGGCGCCTCGTCCTCGATGCGCAGCGCCAGCGCCGGGCAACGGCGCACCGCCCGCAGCGCCTTGGCCTCCGCGAACCGCGGGACCTCCGCCTGCGCCACGGTCGGGAAGCCGTCCGCGCCGAGCTGGAACACCTCCGGGAGGATGTCCGCGCACAGGCCGTGGCCCCGGCACAGCGTCCAGTCCACGTAGATCTTCTGGCGGCTGGGGCCGTTCTCCTCGCCTCCGCCGCCCGGGATGCCCGTAGGGGCCCTGCCGCCCTCGAAGAGCGGCAGGACGCCCGCCACGGGCCGTCCGCAGCCGTTGCCGAGGACGTGGGCGGCGAGGTCGTCGGTGAACGCCTTGACGGTGGACTCCAGGAACATGGCGGAGCCGTCCGGGTGCGAGCACGCGCCGCGCCGCTTCACGTTCTTGGCGACCTGCTTGACCGCCTCCAGGGCGGCCGGGCCGCCCCCGTTGAGGATGTCCTCCAGGCCGCGCGCGGCGGCCGGCAGGCCCAGGTAGCAGGGGCCGCACTGGCCGGCGCTCTCCTCGGCCAGCCACTTCGCCACCATCAGCGACTCGCCCAGCGGGCAGGTGTCCTGACTGATCGGCAGGATCGCCCCGGCGCCCAGCGAACCGCCCACCGCGTCCAGGGAGTTGCGGGAGACGATCGCCTCGTTGACGGTGGCCGCGTCGATCCACTTGCCGTGGTAGCCGCCGGTCAGCACGCCCTGCGGCACCGGGGGCGCCCCGGCCAGCTGCAGCACGTAGCGCAGCGGCACGCCGGTGGGCACCTCGACCACCATCGGGCGGGCCACCGCCCCCGACACCGTCAGCATGACGGTGCCGGGCTCGTCGTACAGGCCGGTGTTGCCGTAGCGCTCCGGGCCGATGCGGGCGGCGATGGCGAGCTGGGCGAACGTCTCGGCGTTGGACAGCAGCGTGGGCGCGCCGCCGACGCCGTTCTTCGAGGCGCTGGTCTTGCGGCCCGGCGGGATGGCGGGCCCGCCGTCGATCGAGCGGATCAGGGAGGCGGCGGCTCCGGTGACCATCCGCACCGGGTTGCGCTGCACGCGGGCGCGCAGCGCCGACCGCCGCCCGTTGCTCAGGCCGCGTTCGGCGAGCGCGGCCTCCATGGACCGCTGGGTGGACTCCCGGGTGACCCCCACCACGAGCGTGCGGGCACCCATGGCCTCGGCGCACAGCAACGCGCCGTCCAGGATCAGGTGCGGGGCACGGTTGATCATCACCGTGTCCTTGCGGCAGGCCGGTTCGTCCTCACTGCCGTTGACGACGACGACCGGCCGGACGCCGCGCTTGATCGCCGTCTCGGCGACCGAGCGCAGCTTCTTGTGGAAGGGGAAGCCCGCGCCGCCGCGCCCCCTGAGGTTGATGCGTTCGGCGAGCTGGGCGAGTTGTTCGCCGCCCATGGGTTCGAGCGGCCCGTGCACCTTGAGGTGCATCTGGAGGTCGAGCCGGTCGACAAGGTCGAAGCCCGACGTGAGCTGGGGAAGGCCGACGACGCGGACTTCGGGGACGTCGGGCAGGGCCTCGTTCACTTAAAGCCTCCGGAAGGCGTGTTCCAAGGTTCGCCCGATCCCGGTGCGTCGAAGTCGTAGGTCGACGACGGCGACGCACCGGGGCGTGTTTCAGTGGCGGGACCGCTGTTGTACGTGTCATCCGGGTTGTACGTGCCGTAGAGGCCGTTCGTCTCACCGGTGTCGTACACATCACGTGAACCGTACGGCGCCGCGGGCGAATTGTCGTAGGTGGGGATGTTGTATCCGGTGTCCTGGAGCGGGTCGTAGGCCGACGGCGGGGCCTCGCCGACGGGCGGCGGGGACGGTATCGGCCAGTTGCCGGAGGTGCTGGAGACCCCGTCGACGCGCGGGACGGCCTCCGTGGGCTGGAGATCCGGCGGCAGTTCCATGCGGGCGGTCTGGTCCGCGGCGAACGGCTGCTGGGGCGCGGCGGGCGCCGACACCGCGCGGTAGGCGGCGGCGAAGCCGCTCGCCGGTTCCGGCGCGGGCCGTTCGGCGGTCTCGTACAGCGGCGCGGAGGGGCCGGACGTCCCGCTGAAGGCGGGGGGTGTCGCGCCGCGCGGCCGGGACTCGCGCGGGTTCTCGAAGCCGGCGAGCGCGTTCTCGGCGGTCCGGGAGCGGCTCTCCTCCAGCCGGTCCCGGCCGCTCTGCTGGTCCAGGCCGGCGACCAGGCCGGACAGCCGGTCGGCGATCTTGCGCTTGACCGGGCGCGGCGAGGCGCGCAGCACCAGGGCGGTCATGACGCCGAGCACGGACAGGCCGTAGAGGATCAGGAAGACCGGCTTGGCCGCGCGACCCGCGTAGAGCCCGTGCACGAGGGCGGCGCACCAGGCCGGATAGGCCAGCATGTGCATGGCCCGCCAGCGCGCGGCGACCGGGGCCGGGGTGGCGAAGCGGTTGCGCAGGATGCCGGTGATGCCCACGAAGATCATCAGGAAGCCGGCCAGGGTGCCGAGGCCGATCAGGAAACTTCTCCCCATGACGGCCTCGTCGTCGGTGAGGGCCAGCCCGAAGGGGATCACCGCCGCGATCCAGGAGACGTGGTCCTGGCCGATCTTGATGCCGATGTGCACCAGCAGGAAGACGATCGAGGCGACCGCCGTGGTCCGGTGCACCGCCTGGGCCAGGATCCGCTGGCGGGGGCCGAGCAGGATCCGGTCCTGGGCCACGAGTCCCCAGATCACCGAGCAGCTCAGGCAGACCAGCGACAGGACGCCGACACCGAAGCTCAGGAACTCGGCGAGCCAGTCGTCCGCGGTGCTGTCGTGCGGGTTCATGACGCACCTCCCGGCGTCATGACTCGGAGCGGGCACAGCGGAGCCGCAGCCGACCTGCCCCGTGCGGGGGGTGGGCTGCTGTCTGGGCGACGGTTCATGGGGCAACTCCGAGGTATCGGTAAAGCGGTCCCGGGCCGAACTCTAAGCCCGGTCGTACCGATCAGTACGAGGTTTGAGTTATTGCGCTGTTACCAAAGGATCATCCGCTCGTTGTCATGCCCTTTAGTGCCTGTTACGCGAAGTAACCTTTGACCGAAATTCAGTCAGCAGAGCGCGGCACCCGCTCTCCGGAGGCCCTCCCGCGGCCCGCGCGGCGTCGGTAACGGCGTCGCGACGCGGTCCGCGCCTGCGGTATTCTTGCGCCATGCGTGCCGTACGCCTCCTGCTTAGCGAGCCGCGCTGATCAGTCCCGACCGCCATCGACGGACGGTCGGAATCGGCGCGGCGTCCCCTCCTGTGCGAGGGGTTTTTTCATTTCCGGCAGCCGCAGGCGCAGGCAGAGACGATCGATGGAGCTTTGAGGATCATGAGCGAGACGAACCCCGCGGCCGCGGAGGCCGCGCCGTACCGCTACACGGCCGCCCTGGCCGCCGAGATCGAGGCACGCTGGCAGGACTTCTGGGACGCCGAGGGCACCTACGCCGCGCCCAACCCCAAGGGCGACCTGGCCGGTGACCCGGAGCTGGCCGCCCGGCCCAAGAAGTTCATCATGGACATGTTCCCGTACCCCTCCGGCGCGGGACTGCACGTCGGCCACCCCCTGGGCTACATCGCCACCGACGTCTACGCCCGCTTCCAGCGCATGACCGGACACAACGTCCTGCACACGCTGGGCTTCGACGCCTTCGGCCTGCCCGCCGAGCAGTACGCCGTGCAGACCGGCACGCACCCGCGCGTGTCCACCGAGGCCAACATCGAGAACATGACGTCCCAGCTGCGCCGGCTGGGCCTGGGCCACGACAAGCGCCGGTCGTTCGCCACGATCGACCCGGACTACTACAAGTGGACCCAGTGGATCTTCCTGCAGATCTTCAACTCCTGGTACGACGAGGACGCCCGCCGGGCCCGCCCGATCGCCGAACTGGTCGAGCAGTTCGCCTCCGGTGAGCGCCCCGTGCCCGGCACCGACCGCGCCTGGAACGACCTGAGCGAGGCCGAGCGCGCCGAGGTCCTGGGCGAGTACAGGCTGGCCTACGCCTCCGACGCGCCGGTCAACTGGTGCCCCGGCCTGGGCACCGTCCTGGCCAACGAGGAGGTCACCGCCGAGGGCCGCTCCGAGCGCGGCAACTTCCCCGTCTTCAAGGCGAAGCTGCGCCAGTGGAACATGCGGATCACGGCCTACGCCGACCGCCTGCTGGACGACCTGGACGCCCTGGACTGGCCCGAGGCCATCAAGCTGCAGCAGCGCAACTGGATCGGCCGCTCCGAGGGCGCCCGCGTCGACTTCCCCATCGACGGCGAGAACATCACCGTCTTCACCACCCGCCCCGACACCCTGTTCGGCGCCACCTACATGGTGCTGGCGCCCGAGCACCCGCTGGTGGAGAAGTTCACCCCGGCCGCCTGGCCCGAGGGCACCCACGACGTGTGGACCGGCGGCCACGCCACCCCCGCCGAGGCCGTCGCCGCCTACCGCGCGCAGGCCGCCTCCAAGTCCGACGTCGAGCGGCAGGCCGAGGCCAAGGACAAGACCGGTGTCTTCACCGGCGCCTACGCCGTCAACCCGGTCAACGGGCGGAAGGTGCCCGTCTTCATCGCCGACTACGTCCTGATGGGCTACGGCACCGGCGCGATCATGGCCGTCCCCGCGCACGACTCCCGCGACTTCGCCTTCGCGCGCGCCTTCGAACTGCCCGTCGTCTGCGTGGTGGAGCCCACCGACGGCCGCGGCACCGACCCGGCGGCCTGGGACGACGCCTTCGCCTCCTACGACGCGAAGGTCATCAACTCCACCGGCGACGGCGTCAGCCTGGACGGCCTGGGCGTCACCGAGGCCAAGGCCCGCATCACCGAGTGGCTGGAACGCGAGGGCCACGGCGAGGGCACCGTCAACTTCCGCCTGCGCGACTGGCTGTTCAGCCGCCAGCGCTACTGGGGCGAGCCCTTCCCGATCGTCTACGACGAGGACGGCGTCGCCCACGCCCTGCCCGAGTCGATGCTGCCGCTGGAGCTGCCCGAGGTCGACGACTACTCGCCGCGCACCTTCGACCCGGACGACGCCGACACCCAGCCCGAGACCCCGCTGTCCCGCAACGAGGACTGGGTGAACGTCACCCTGGACCTGGGCGACGGCCGCGGCCCGCGCCGCTTCCGCCGCGAGACCAACACCATGCCCAACTGGGCCGGTTCCTGCTGGTACGAGCTGCGCTACCTGGACCCGCACAACACCGAGAAGCTGGTCGACCCGGAGATCGAGCAGTACTGGATGGGCCCGCGCGAGGGCATGCCGCACGGCGGCGTCGACCTGTACGTCGGCGGCGCCGAACACGCCGTGCTGCACCTGCTGTACGCCCGCTTCTGGTCCAAGGTGCTGTACGACCTGGGCCACATCTCCTCGGCCGAGCCCTTCCACAAGCTGTTCAACCAGGGCATGATCCAGGCCTACGTCTACCGCGACAGCCGCGGCATCGCGGTGCCCGCCGCCGAGGTCGAGGAGCGCGACGGCGCCTACTGGTACCAGGGCGAGAAGGTCTCCCGGCTGCTGGGCAAGATGGGCAAGTCCCTGAAGAACGCGGTCACTCCGGACGAGATCTGCGCCGAGTACGGCGCCGACACCCTGCGCCTGTACGAGATGGCGATGGGCCCGCTGGACGTCTCCCGGCCGTGGGACACCCGCGCCGTGGTCGGCCAGTTCCGCCTGCTGCAGCGGCTGTGGCGCAACGTGGTCGACGAGACCACCGGCGACCTGACCGTGGTCGACGCGGAGCCCGACGAGGACACCCTGCGCGCCCTGCACAAGGCCATCGACGGCGTCCGCCAGGATCTGGAGGGCCTGCGCTTCAACACCGCCATCGCCAAGGTCACCGAGCTGAACAACCACCTGACCAAGGCCGACGGCGCCGTACCGCGGTCCGTCGCCGAGGCCCTGGTGCTGCTGACCGCGCCGCTGGCCCCGCACATCGCCGAGGAACTGTGGCGCAAGCTGGGCCACACCGACTCGGTCGTCCACCAGGACTTCCCGGTCGCCGACCCGGCCTACGTCGTCGACGAGACCGTGACCTGCGTCGTCCAGGTCAAGGGCAAGGTCAAGGCCCGGCTGGAGGTGTCCCCGGGCATCTCCGAGGACGAGCTGGAGAAGGCCGCGCTGGCCGACGAGAAGGTCGTGGCCGCGCTGAACGGCGCCGGCATCCGCAAGGTCATCGTGCGGGCGCCGAAGCTGGTGAACATCGTTCCGGCGTGACCGCTCCGGGCGGTGGCGGCCGGCCGTGAAGGGCCGTGACCGTCCCGGGGCGCCGTGACGGCCGGCGCTTTCGGGGTAGTCCCCTACGGGCAGGTTCGGGGTTCGGACGGAACTCCGCACCTGCCCGTTGCGTTTACCGTTGAAGAGCGGCGCGGAGCGCGCCGGAACAGGCCGCAGGGCCCGGAGGAGGAGCCTCGTGGAAGCAGTGATCGCAGTGTTCGCCCTGCTTTTCGTGCTCTTCGTGGTACTCGGTGCCTACGCCACCGTGAAGGTGGTGGGCGCCGCCAAGCGCAGTGCCGACCGCCACATCACCCAGGCCCGCCGCACCGTCGAGGACCACACCCTCAAGGCCAAGGCACTCGGCCGGCCCGGCCCCGCCGGCGAGATCGCCCAGCTCCGCCTCACGCTGCGCACCTCCATGCGGGCCACTCAGGAGGCGCTGGAGACCGCCGCGACCGAGGACGGGTCCGTCAAGGAGTCCCTCGGCCTCTTCGAGCGGCTCAGCGCACACGGCCGTGAACTGGACGACGAACTCCGCCGCCTGGAGTCCGACCCCGACCGCGCCACCCTCGCCGCCCGCCTGCCCGACCTGCGCGAGCGCACCGAGCGCATCACCCACTCCGCGGACTCCCTGCGCTGGGCGGCCCGCGACCGCGCCCGCCGCTTCGCGGACGACGACCTGGACTCGCTGAGCGCCCAGATCGACCTGGAGGCCGGCGCGCTGCGGCACTGGACGACCACCGACCAGCCCACCGCGCCGACCGCTCCGCACCGCGACGGAACACCGGCCGCCAGCACCCCGACGACCCGGCCGACCTGGCCGGACGCCGCGGGACAGACCACCGCGCGGCAGCCCGAGGCCGAACCGTCCCGGCCCGCCATCACCCCGCCCGCGCCGCGCCCCGTTCACCCCTGGCAGAAGAAGGCCCGCCCCGAGACCACCACTTGATCCGGACACGGCCGCGCCCGGCGCCCCGGCCCGGGCTGCCCTCACGGCACCACGGCAGGTAACCTCCAGCTCATGTCCCGCCATGTCGCGATCGTCACCGATTCAACGGCCTACCTTCCGGCCCGGACGATGGAGCGGCATCGCATCACGGCGGTACCCCTGACCGTGGTCCTCGGCGACCAGGCCCTGGAAGAGGGCACGGAGATCTCCACGCGTTCCCTCGCCCAGGCACTGCAGAAGCGCCGCCCGGTCACGACCTCGCGGCCCGGCCCCGAGGTCTTCGACGCGGCCTACCGCGAGGTCGCCGAGTCCGGCGCCGACGGCATCGTCTCCCTGCACCTGTCCGCCGAGCTGTCCGGCACCCACGACGCCGCCGTCGTCGCGGCCCGCCGGGCCCCCGTCCCGGTCCGCGTGGTGGACACCGGCATGATCGCGATGGCCCTCGGCTTCTGCGCCCTGGCCGCGGCCGAGACCGCCGAGGCCGGCGGCACGGTGGACGAGGCGGTCACCGCAGCGGAGAAACGCGCGGCGGGCACGGCCGCCTACTTTTACGTCGACACCCTCGACTACCTGCGCCGCGGCGGCCGCATCGGCGCGGCCCAGGCCCTGCTCGGCTCGGCCCTCGCGGTGAAGCCGCTGCTGCAGCTGGCGGGGGGCCGGATCGAGCCGCTGGAGAAGGTGCGCACCGCCTCCAAGGCCATCGCCCGCCTGGAGGAGATCGCCGCCGAACGGGCGGGCGGCGCCGAGGTGGACGTCGCCGTCCACCATCTCGCCGCCCCGGAGCGCGCGACCGCCCTCGCCGACCGTCTCCGGGAACGGCTGCCCGGCCTGGCCGACCTGCACGTCAGCGAGGTGGGCGCGGTGATCGGGGCGCACACGGGGCCGGGGCTGCTGGGGGTCGTCGTCTCGTCGCGGTGAGGGGGCCGGCCGTGCGCTGTGGTTGAGTGCTCGGGGTCCGTTGGGCTCCGCTCGGGATCCGTTCGGGCTCCGCTCGGGGTCCGTTCGAGTGACGGGGTTTTCCACAACCTGTCGGTAGTCCACGGGATTTGAGCGAGATCATCGCGGATCGACCGGGTGTCCGATGCTCCTCACATGGCACTTGGATCACGTTCACGCAGGGCGGCGGCGAGCAGCGGTCCCGGCCGGGGCACGACGTCCGACGGCCGGGTTCGGCACGCCGGCCCCGCCGGTCCCGGCCGTCGGGGCGCACGGGGACGGCACAGCTACCGGCCTCCGGACCGCACGGCCTCGGCCGTCCTGCTCCGCCGGCGCGCGGAGACGCTGTTCGGTGAGCGGGATGCGTGGGCCAGGGGTGTCGAGGGCGGTGACGGCGGAGCCGTGGGCGGCGGCGGGACGGGCGACGGTCGGCT
>NZ_JAAGMD010000193.1 GCF_010548465.1 Streptomyces sp. SID14436
TGCGTGCTCGGCCGGCCCGCGAGCGGCCCGCCCCGACGCGCGCGAAGCGCCCGGCGTTCCGGTGGCCGGTTCCGTACCCGGGGGCGCCTCCCGCGCGACGCCGTCCGTCCGGGGGCGTCGGCGGGCCTCGGCGGCGAGGAGCCAGCGGTGGTGCAGCTCCAGACGTTCCTCCCGCGTCGCCCCGCACAGGGCGGCGAAACGCTCCACGGGGGCGAAGTCGACGGGGACCGCGTCACCCGCGCAATAACGGTGCAGCGTCGAGGTGTTCATGCCCAGGCGGCGGGCCAGCGAGCCGTAGCTGCGGTCCGTGCGTTCCTTGAACTCGCGCAGCAGCGACGCGAACCGCGCCACCTCGTCCTGCTCCGACACCGTCACCCCGCACTCGAATGGCCCGACACCGGCCCGGGACGGCATCCCAGGCACCTCATGAACCTGCACGTCACAGGGGCTGGGATGGTTCCAGGCCCCCCGATCCGGCGACGTCGCTTGCCTCGTGCTCCCGGGACGGCCGATGCTCTTGGTGTCGCCCCGACGGCCACCGCGACGGACCGGCCCGGCCGTCACGGCGGCCCCGGTGCGCATGCCCGGGCCCGGGACCGTCCGCGCCCGTCACGCCGTACCGCCCCGCATCCGATCACGTTCCTACGGGGGACCGCCATGCCCATGCGTACCCGAGCCGCCGTGCTCGCCGCTCTCACCGCAGCCGTCGTCGCCGCCGGCACCGCTCTGACCGTACCGGCCGGGGCCGCGCCGGCGAAGGCGGCGCCCAAGTTCCTGTCGGCCTCGCAGCTGCCGCCGCACCCGTCCTCCGAGTGGACCGCCGGCCCGGTCACCGACGGCTTCCCCGTGGAGCTCGCCTACTGCCTGGGCGAGGGCGTGCCCGCCTACGACTACCGGCACCGCGTCTTCCACACCGACCTGGACACGGGTGCCGTGCAGGTCACCGTCGTCACCGGGTCCGCCGCGAAGGGCAGGGCGCTGGCCGCCCTGCTGAACAAGGAGATCCGTACCTGCGCCCAGCGGCTGGAGCAGTCCGACCCGGAGGTCGACGCCGCCTACCGCTCCTACGGCCCGGTGCGGGTCGAGGAGGGCGCCAAGGTGCACGGCCTGCACACGGAGATGTCCTGGGGGGCCAACGACATCCACCTGCTGTCGGTGGGGCGGGACGGCCGGACGGTGACCGTCGTCGGGTGGGGGCAGATGGGCGACTTCTCGGACGCCCCGGTGTCCGCGTTCAAGAAGACCACGAAGACGGCCGTGAACAAGCTCTACTGACCGGCACGGCCGCCCGGTGGACCGGGGTCGTCCTCTCGCCACGGGGGTCGGGAGGACGGCCCCGCACGCGTGTTCCGGCCCGCGCCCGCGATACGTGGCCGTCGAAGTTCGGCCAACTTGGGCCGACGACGGACCGTGACGACCCGGCATGACTTCCCGCACCGGTGACGGGGCATGGATTCCCCTGGACCGTTCGAAGAACGTGTTCGGGCAAGGGGGAACCGACATCGGAACGCGGGCGGGGGTCATGAAGAGGCAGGTGGGCGGGGGCGGTTCCGGCGGGGCCGGGACGACCTCGGTACAGATGGTGGAGGAGAGGACCGGCGCCGGCGCCGCACATCCGGCCGGCGCCCAGTTGCGGCGCAGACTGGGCCGGGCCGACCTGCGGGCGGTGCCCGAGTCCCGGCGGGCGCTGCGGGAGCTGCTGCGGCAGTGGGGGAGGCCCGGCGGATCGGAGACGGCGGAGCTCCTCACCAGCGAGCTCGTCACCAACGCCCTGGTGCACACCGACGACGACGCGCTCTTGACGGCCACCGTCGGACCGGGCGGCGTGCACGTCGAGGTGCGGGACTTCGTGTCCGGCGAGCCCCGGCCGCTGCCCCCGGACACGGGTGACCGCACGCACGGCCGGGGGCTGGCCCTGGTGGCGGCGCTCGCCGACGCCTGGGGCGTCAGGACGCACGGGGTGGGCAAGGCGGTCTGGTTCGAACTCGGCGCGGACGCCGCCTGACCGGCCGCGCGGAGCGGCCCCGGGGCCACCGGGACCGCATGGACCGCGACGGGGTCGCCGGTCAGCCGAACTGCTGCTCCAGGTCCTTCAGTTTGCGCTCCAGGGAGTCCAGCCGCGGCAGGGCCTGGGTGTCGTCCTCCGCGGTCAGGTCGACGGGCGTGCCGTCAGCGCCGCTGCGGACCGGCTGCAGGGAGTGACGCGCGCGCACGGGCAGGGCTTCCGGCGCCGGTATGGCAGGCTCCGAGGAGACCCGCTCGAGGTCCGTGGCCCGTTCGACCGTCGGCGTGTCCAGCTCTCGCCCGCCGCCCCGGCCCACGAAGCCGCGGTGGCCCCGGCTGATGGCCTTGAGCCGGGCCCGCTCGACGCGCTCCTGGTCGCGGCGGCGGCGCCGCGTCTCGTCCTTCTGGCGCTGGTCCTCGCGGACCTCCTCGACCGCCTCGTCCAGGCTGCGCACGCCTTCGAGCAGCATCAGCGACCAGGCCCGGTACGTCTCCCGCGGGGCCCGCAGCCAGCGCACGATGCGGATCTGCGGCAACGGCCGCGGCACCAGGCCCTGTTCACGCAGGGCGGCCCGGCGGGTCTGCTTCAGCGCCCGGTCGAACAGCACCGCCGCCGACAGGGACATGCCCGCGAAGAAGTGCGGGGCGCCCGCGTGGCCGATGCCCCGGGGAGCGTGGACCCAGTTGAACCAGGCCGCGGCGAAGGCGAACGTCCACACGAGTATGCGCGAGCCGAGGGCCGCGTCGCCGTGGCTGGCCTCGCGCACGGCGAGCACGGAGCAGAACATCGCCGCACCGTCCAGGCCGAAGGGGACGAGGTACTGCCAGCCGCCGGACAGGCCGAGGTTCTGTTCACCGAAGCCGACCAGGCCGTGGAAGGACAGGGCCGCCGCCACCGCCGCACAGCAGAAGAGCAGTACGTAGGAGACGGTGCCGTAGATGGCCTCCTTGCGCCTGCGGCGCTCCTCGCTGCGCTCCCACGAGTCGTCCGCACTCGTGTCCTTGACCGAGGAGCGCTTGCCGCGCGCGAGCACCGCCACCGCCGCCAGCATGCCCAGGAGCAGCACGGCGCCCGGAAGCAGCCAATTCAGCGATATGTCGGTCAGTCTCATCTAGGGGTCCCTTGCATTGGGATAGGGCGTAACGCCCGCCATAGTGGCCCAATCCCGTCGGCCCTCAGGGGTTTTCACGGCAAGAGGCCGCCAATGAAGTGCGAGAGGATGCCCAGGGCGGCGTTCTGCTCGAACTGCCACGTGAGGGGCGGGAGTTGAGTTCGATTAACACTACCCGTAGGGGTGGTTCCACGGAAAGTTTCCGCGACGGGTGAGGGAAGTGTGAAGCAACCGTGACCCGGGGGTGCCCGGGGTCGCGCCGCCGCCGCGGGACGAGAGTTCGCCGGCCGGCCGTGATCCGGCCGGGGCGGGCGGGACCCGGCGGTGCGTCAGCCGGCCTTGGCGGTCTGCGCGGTGGCGCGGCCGGCCGTGCGGGCGGTGGCGCAGGTGCGGGGGCAGGTGGCGCAGATGTCCTCGGGACGCACCGTGTAGAACATGCAGCAGCTCACCCGGT
>NZ_JAAGMD010000214.1 GCF_010548465.1 Streptomyces sp. SID14436
GACGTCCACCCCGCACCGCAGCTCCCGGGTGACCACGCAGGCCACCGCCCCGTCCGTGTGCGACAGGTTGAACCGCAGCGAACGGCACCAGTGGGGGGCGTGCACCTCGGGGCGGCCGAGACCCGAGCGCAAAAACCGCCACTCGTGAGGAGCGACCCGGGGTTCGACCTCGCTGAGGGAGTGGCGCACCAGCCCCCAGGCCGCGGTGAACAGGGACCGGTCCGACGGGCGGCGCAACGTTTCTCTGCGCCGCAACTCGGCCTCGTCCAGGGCCCACTCGACATCCGCCGGACGAAGAACGTCACCGGACCCGGCCGTCTCGGCCACCGTCCTGCACCACACGTGCGCCACCTGCCGACTGTCTCGCATCGTCGAGCACCCCCCTTCGCAGGCACATCCGAACACGGGACGAGCAGCCTGAAAACCCCCCGTACGCGCCAACCGGAGATCCCCGGCCCGCGTAACGGAACGTTCCGTTTCCGGTCATCCGGCCTGCGCCAGTGTCATGGCCGAACCTGCCCCCCGACTGCGCAATAGTGTGCAGCCGTCGGCCCGCCGCCCTGTGCATGATCGGCCCCCGGGCCAGACGGACGCCGGCGCGTTCCGGCAGACGGGAGAGCCGCATGGGCGTGGGAATCAGAGCCCTCCACCCGTACGTGGGACGGATGAGCGTCGACATCAGGAGCCTGTACGAGGCGCGGGGCCACGACATGAGCCGCTTCGGCAACCTCATGATGCGCCGCAAATCGGTCAACATGCCGTTCGAGGACGCGGTGACCAACGCCGTCAACGCCGCCCTCCCGCTGGTCCGCGGCCTCACCCCCGCCGAACGCGACCGCATCGAGGCGGTCGTCGTCGCGACCGAGTCCGGTGTGGACCTCGGCAAGTCCCTCAGCACCTACGTCCACCGCTACCTCGAACTGGGCCCCCGCTGCCGCTCCTTCGAGGTCAAACAGGCCTGCTACGGAGGCACCGCCGCCCTGCACACCGCGGCCGGCATGGTGCACGCCAGCCCCTACGACGACGCGCTCGCCCTCGTCGTCGCCGCCGACGCCGCCGGAGTGCCCGCGCTCGGCGAGCAGTGGGAGGGCGCCGAGGGCGCCGGAGCCGTCGCCATGCTCGTCGGCCGGGACGCCACCGCCCTCGAACTCGACCTCGGCGCCAGCGGCTGCCACACCTTCGAGGTCATGGACACCTTCCGCCCCGGCCCCGGCATCGACATCGTCAACCAGGACGTGTCCATGCTGGCCTACCTGGAATGCCTGCAGCACTCCTTCGAGGCCTACCGCGACCGCGTCGACGGCGCCGACATCGTCGACGGCTTCGGCTACCTCGCCTTCCACACCCCGTTCGTCGGCATGGTCCGCGGCGCCCACCGGCGCCTGCTGCGCCAGCAGCGCACGGCAGGCCGCGACGAGGTCGACGCGGACTACGAGCGCCGGGTACGGCCCTCCATGGAGTACGGCGCCGAGGTCGGCAACATCTTCTCCGCCTCCCTCTACCTCGCCCTGTGCTCGCTCATCCGGCACGGCGACTTCACCGAACCCCGCCGCATCGGCCTGTTCTCCTACGGCTCCGGCTGCGCCTCGGAGTTCTTCAGCGGCGTCGTCCACCCCCGCGCCGTCCACGACCTCGCCGCGCTCGGCGTGGAGGAGGCCCTGGCCGCCCGCCGCCCGCTGACCGTCGCCGAGTACGACACCGTCGCCGCCGCCGGCGACCGGGCCCGGTTCGGGGTCCGCGACGCCCGCTTCGACCTGGACTCCTACGGCGAGCTGGGCAAGGAGTTCACCGGCCGCGGCCTGCTGGTGCTGGAACGCATCGACGGCTACCACCGCCAGTACGGGTGGGCCTGATGACCACACACACCACCGGCCCCGCCGTCCTCACCGACCGCGACGGACCCGTCGTCCGCCTCGTCATCAACCGGCCGCACCGGCGCAACAGCCTCACCGCCGACGACGTCGGCCTGCTGCGCGACGCCCTCGAGACGGCGGCGGCCGACCCGCGCACCCGCGCCGTCGTCGTCGAGGGCACCGGCGGCACCCTCTGCTCCGGCATGGACCTCGCCGAACTCTCCGCCGACCAGCAGACCAAGGGCGGCAGCGACTTCTTCGACCTGCTGCGCCGCATCACCGAGGTCCCCGTGACCGTGCTCGCCTCGGTCGACGGCCAGGTGCTCGGCGGGGGAGTCGGCCTCGCCGCCGCCTGCGACCTGGTGCTCGCCACCGAACGCAGCACCTTCGCCCTGCCCGAGGCCCTGTGGGGCCTGCTGCCCTGCGCCATCCTGCCCTTCCTCATGCGCCGGGTCGGCTTCCAGCGGGCGTACGCCATGACCCTGTCCACCGCCGGCGTCACCGCGTCCGACGCGCGCTCCTTCGGCCTCGTCGACGAGCTGGAGGGCACCCACGGGCAGCAGCGGCGCCGGCTCCTGGGCCGCGTCACCAAGATCGACCGGCCCACGGTCGCCGAGGCCAAGGCGTACTGCGCGCGCCTCGCGCCCCTGCCGGACACCGCCCGCGACCACGCCGGAGAGGTGTTCGCGCGGCTCCTCGACTCACCCGTCGTCCGCACCCGGATCGACAACTTCGTACGCCACCAGCGGATGCCGTGGGAGGTGTAGACGCGTGCTGACGGCGCTCGCCTTCCCCGGGCAGGGCGCGCTGCGCGGACCGAAGGGCGCGGAGCTCCTCGACCGGTACCCCGACCGCGTGCGGCAGGCCGAGGACATCCTCGGCCACGCCCTGCGCCCCGTCCTCACCGCGGAGTCCGGCACCCCCTGGCGGCACCTGACCCGGACCCAGCCGACCCTGTTCGTCCTCACCCACCTCGCCGCGCTCGACGAGCCCGAACCGGCCTACCTGGCCGGGCACAGCATGGGCGAGCTGACCGCGCTCTGCCACGCCGGCAGCATCGACTTCGCCACCGGCCTCCGGCTCGTCCTCCTGCGCGCCCGGCTGATCTCCGAGTGCCCCGTCCCGGGCGGCATGCTGGCGGTCACCGGACTCGGCACCGACGCGCTGACCGCCGTCCTGGCCACCGAGGGCTTCACCGACCTCGACCTCGCCAACCTCAACGCCCCCGACCAGACCGTCCTGTCCGGCCCGACCGGCTCCCTGCGCGCCCTCGCCGCCGTCGTACGCCGCGGCGGCACCGGCCGGGCCACCCTCATCGACGCCCCCAACCCCGGCCACTCCCGCTACATGGCGACGGCCGCCGCCGGATTCGCCGAGGCGCTCGCCCAGGTGCCCTTCCGGGCCCCCCGCATCCCCGTCGTCTCCAACGTGACCGCCCGGCCGCACCGGCCGGAACGCCTCGCCGAACTGCTCGCCCAGCACCTGTACCGGCCCGTGCGCTGGTCCGAGAGCATGACCTACCTCAGCGGGGCCGGGGTCACCCGGCTGCGCCAGGCCGGCTCCGGCGGGCTCCTGCCCAAGCTGTGGACGGCCTGCACCGCGCGGGACGTCACCCCGGCGCGCTGACCGACGCTCAGGAGTGAGCGGGGCCCGCCCCGTCCCGCCGCTAGCTTCGGCTCCGGACACCGGCCGTCGGACGACAGGGGTGAACGTGGTGCACGACGCGAAGGTTCAGATGGTCCTCCTCTCGGCGGCGGACGAGGAACGGCTCGTGCGCCTGGCCCGGCTCTACCGGGACCACCTCGACGACACGCGGGACACCGCACGGGCCCCCGCTCTCCCCGACCTCGCCTTCACCACCCAGACCGGGCGGGTGCCGCTCGGCCACCGGCTCGCCGTCCTGTGCGGCAGCCTCACGGAGCTGCGCACCGCCCTGGACGACGTGGTCCACGGCCGCCCGTCGGCCGCGGCCCGCCGCTCGGTCGTCGCCCACCTCGCCACCTCGCACACCGCCGAGCCGACTCCCGTGTCCGACGCCCGGGAGGCGCTGGCGGTGTGGCTGTCGGGCGGCCACGTGGACTGGCGCGGCCTGTGGCCCGCCCCCCGGCGGAAAGTGGCCCTGCCCGCCTACCCGTTCGACGACCTCGACGACACGCCCGGCACCTCCGACGAGCCGGGCAGCACCCGGGAGCCGACGGCATCCGGCGCTCCGGGGGACGCCGTATCCGACGACCTCGACGACGCGCCCGGCACCTCCCACGAGCCCGGGAGCCCCCGGGAGTCGACGGCATCCGGCGCCCCGCGGGACGCCGTACCGGACCCGGACCCGTACTCACCCCGGGGCGCGGAGACCGTCCCGCTCGCGTCCGAGGCACCCCGGGCGCCGCGCGGCGCGGCCCCCGCCGACGGCGGCTGGGCGACGGAGTACCTGGGCCGGGTGTTCGCCGAGACGGCCGGACTCTCCGTCGAGGACGTCCGCGCCGACGTCCCGCTGGAGGACTTCGGACTCAGCTCGTTCCTCATCACCCGGCTGAACTCCCGGCTGGAGGAGGACCTGGGGGAGCGCAGCCGCACCCTCTTCTTCCAGCACGGCACCCTCGCCGACGTCGCCGAGGCCCTGGCCGCCCGGCACCCGGCACCGCCCGCGGCCGCCACGCCCGGCGCAGCAGCGCCCTCGCCGGAACCAACCCCGGCCGCCGCACCCCGCGCCACG